>CAYXVB010000072.1:534-17062 GCA_964467785.1 uncultured Bacteriovoracaceae bacterium | reverse complement strand
AGCGCAGCACACAATCACCGGTTTAGTCTGATCCAGGCGGGAGCCCCCCTCTTCGAGCTCGCCCAGAGGAATATTGAGACTTCCCGGTCGCGCTCCCGACGCAAACTCGCCGGGGCTCCGAACGTCCACGACTATCGCCCCCTGGCGGAGTAACTCAGGCAAACGTTTCTTTGCCGCACGGAAGACCAGGAATTTGCGCAGGATCACGGCAACGAAAATGGCCGGAACGACCAGTTTTTGCAGGGTATCGTTTTCCATCGGACAAGCCTCCGCTTTTTTTCTTCTATCACGTTTGACCTTACTCCCGTTTTTGCGAGCTGGCGACCGACTAGGAGTGGATTACCGACACGATTCGACCAATGCGCACTTAACGCGCGGCTTCAGCGTTTCCAGGCTTGCAGCGTGCGCAGATCCCGCTACAATCACCGCTTCTTATGAATTTTGAAACCTGGTTCAAGCAGCAGCAGCCCGAGATTCCTTTCCGTTCGTGTGAAGCCGTTCTCAAACTCGTTGAGGAAGGCTCGACCGTCCCCTTCATCGCCCGATACCGCAAAGAGCAGACCGGCAACTTGGATGAAGTGGCGATCCAGAAGTCGATCGACGCACAGGAAGAATGGACCAAGATTCTCAAACGGCAGGAATTCATCGTCGGCGAGATCGAGCACCAAAAAAAGCTCACGCCCGAGCTGAAGGAAAAGATCGTTACGACCTACGATCTCGCGCGGCTCGAAGACCTCTATCTTCCGTACAAGCAGAAGCGCAAAACCAAGGCAACTCTGGCCAAGGAGGCCGGACTTGAGCGCCTAGCTGAATGGATCTGGAATTGTGGTCACGGAACTGAGACGCCGCAGCCCGGGCAGACCCTCGAGATCTGGGCGTTCACCTTCCGCAACGAGGAAAAGGAGATCAAGGACGCGGCGGCCGCGATCGAAGGCGCGCAGAACATCCTGATCGAGCGCATTGCTGAGACTCAGGAGTTGCGCGAGCTGGTGCGCAGGTCAGTATTTGACACGGGTTATGTTCGCTCCGTGAAAGCTGATAAGGCCAAACCGCATAGCAAGTTCGAAAACTACTTCGCCTACCACGAGAAGATCAAAACTCTGCTCGAACCGCAGACGTCGCACCGCTATCTGGCGATGCGCCGCGGTTGGATGGAAGAAGAATTGACGCTCTCGGTGGGCGGTGCCCCTGAGGACGCGCAATTCGAAGCCGCGTTGCTCAAGGCGTTCGAGGCTTTTGCGTGCACCGTGACCGACTCGCCGGGATCAGCGGTACTACTTAAAGCGGCGCGCCTGGCTTATAAGGCCTATGTGTTCCCGAGCATCGAGAGCGAGGCGCATTCAGCGCTCAAATCCGTGGCCGACGAGGCCGCGATCCAGGTGTTCTCCGAAAACCTTCGCAAGTTGCTGCTGGCTTCGCCTTTCGGCCCAAAAGCCGTGCTTGGCGTCGACCCAGGCGTCCGTACCGGCTGCAAACTCGCGGTCATCGACGACTCGGGCAAATTCCTGGGCAATGCGGTCATCCATCTCCAGAGCGAGAGCGAGAAGGCCAACGCCAAGGTGCTTCTGAACGAGATCGCCAAGAACGGCACGATCCGCGCGATCGCCGTGGGCAATGGCACGGCTGGACGCGAGACTGAGGTCTTCATCCGTTCTTTCCTGAAAGAAGGCGGTTATGACATCCCGGTCGTGATGGTCAGTGAGTCGGGAGCATCCGTATACAGCGCAAGCGAAGTGGCACGTGAGGAATTTCCCGAACTCGACGTCACGGTACGGGGAGCGATCTCGATCGCCCGCCGTCTCCAGGATCCGCTGGCCGAGCTGGTCAAGGTGGATCCCAAGAGCATCGGCGTCGGCCAGTATCAGCACGACGTGGCACCGGCATCTCTCAAGAAGAGCCTCGACTTTGTCGTCGACTCCTGCGTGAACTCGGTAGGAGTCGCGCTGAACACGGCCTCTTATCACCTGCTCGCGCACGTGGCAGGCATCGGCCCGGCACTCGCCAAGGCAATCGTCGATTACCGTAACTCTAAAGGCCTGTTCAAATCCCGGATGCAGCTGCTCGAGGTGCCTCGCTTCTCGAAGAAGGTCTTCGAACAGGCTGCAGGCTTTCTGCGAATCCCCGATGCCGAACAGCCCCTCGACAACACGGGCGTGCACCCCGAACGCTACGGCCTGCTTGAAGAAGCAGCCCAGAAGATGGGCAAGCGCGTGCAAGATCTCATGGGTTCCGGCGTCGCCGAGCTCAAGAAGCAGAAGGATCTCCGCGAGAAGCTCGGCGAATTCACCTTTGACGACGTCGTGCGGGAGCTGGAAAAGCCCGGACGCGACCCGCGCGAGGCGTTCGTTGCCTTCCAGTTCCGCGATGACATTCATGAGGTGAAAGACCTGCAACAGGGCATGATCTGCCCCGGCATCGTTACGAACGTCACGAACTTCGGCGCGTTCGTGGACATTGGCGTCCATCAGGACGGCCTGGTTCATGTCTCGCAGATCGCCGACCGCTTTGTGAAGGACCCTCGCGAAGCAGTGAGCCCGGGAGATCACGTCAAAGTGCGGGTGCTCGAGGTCAATCTAGCCAAGAATCAGATCTCGCTTTCCATGCGCCTGCAGGAAAAACCGGCTCACGCCCCCCGCGAACGCGAGGAACGCTCCGCAGGTCGGGGCGCGCAAGGTTTCGGTGGAGTTGGCGGTGGCCGTTTTGACGGTCGACGTGACCACCGCGGTGGCGGAGATCGGGATCGCGGTCGCCCATCGCACGGCGGCAGTGGAGGTGGATTCGGCGGAGGAGGCAATCGCCCGCAGAACAAACCTAAGCCCGCGCCGGCAGCGGCATTTAACAACCCGTTTGCTGGACTAGCGGCACTTAAGAAGGACCTTAAGCCCGGAAAGTAAACCGAAATCCGGACAATAGTCCTGTCTTCGATCCGACTGCGTTTCCAGGAGCAATTTAGAGTGACGAAGGCAGCATGAACTTTGCTGACTTCGTCCGCTCCTATGAATGATCGTCAGATTGAAATCCATCAGGCCGCGTTGCAAGCGGCCAAGGACTGCAAAAGGGCGGAAGCGCGTCTTCTTGAGATTCTGATCGACGTCGAAAAGGAGCTTGTTTACGTCGACCTCGGGTTTTCGAGCCTTTTCGACTATTCTATAAAAGCACTCCAGCTCTCGGAGTGCGTGGCCTATTCCGCCATTGCCATCGCTCGAAAAGCGACGGACATCCCGAAGCTGCTAGCTTCCATCGGCTCGGGAACAGTCACGCTTTCGAAAGCCAGGAAGATCGTCTCGGTCATCACGCCACAAAACCAGGACGCCTGGATCCAAAAGGCTGCCACGCTCACTTCGCGTGAACTCGAACGTGAGGTCGCTAAGATCAATCCGCGCGCCGCGCTCCGTGACCGTGCGAAATTCGTCAGTGGTGATACTCTCGAACTTTCATTTGCTGTAAACGAAAAAGTTTTCGACCGATTTCTGAGAGCACGGGACCTGGTAAGTCGATCGAAGGGCGGGGCCGCCAGCTATGAAAGTACTCTTGAAACCTTGCTCGATTTCTATCTCCACAAGCATGACCCGCTTCTTAAGGCCGAGCGGGCTGCCATGCGATCCGCGGCCGACGCGGTGGCCCCTGCGAACAGTTTTGAGTCAAATCGCGCCACTCAGTCCGAGTTCTGTGGAGTTGATGACTCTAGGCTTACACGCGATCAAAACACAATAAAACGGACAAATCCGATCAACAAACAGTTCCCGGGAACAGTTCACTCCCCAAGAAGGTCGGCTATTCCCGCTTCTGTAAAACACACGGTCCGACGCCGGGATCAGGACCGATGCCAGTACATTGGCCTGAATGGGATGAGATGCCAGGAAAAGCGTTGGATCGAGCTTCATCACAAAATCGCGATGCACCAAGGGGGCGCGCATGAAAGCGACAACTTGATCTCACTCTGCAGTAAGCATCACCGCCAACTACACCGAATGACCGGTGGGCCCACCCATTCATTTTCTAAATCCCCACCAGGCCCTTCGACTGAACTGAAATGTCAGGCACTCGGTCAGGAGTGAGTCCTAAACCGAGTAACAACGCACGCGAAGTGAAAGCCGCTCGAGCGCTTCGATCCCGCTCTGTTCGGCGAGATTGCACCAGTTCTGCAACTCGGCAACAAGCTCGGCGCGCGAGGAGGATTTGCGCTCCCAGATCGCGTTGAGCGAGGCACGCATTTCCACGAGCTTTCGAACTATATCACTTGCCGCCACAGCTTGAGCGGCCTTTGCGCGCTGCTGATCGCTCCAACGTGAAGCGTCCGTGCCCAGCCACTTGCGAGCTTGTTTGAGCGCCTTGAACTCGGGACTGTGGGCGCGGCGAAGGCGCATGGCCTCCTCCCTGCAAACCTGACGCAAGGACTTGGCATAAGCCGACGCCAGGTCGTAGCGATAAGCGAGGATCGCCTGAAGACTCTCGTGATCAACTTGGGCTTTAGGCACCGCAGCGAGGCGAGGCTTTGGCGCGACCTTACGGACTTTAGCCAAGCCGACGAGCTGGAGAGCTTGAATGTAGTACCACCCAATGTCCAGCTCCCAGAACTTGCTCGAGAGACGTGCCGACTGCGCGAAAGCGTGATGATTGTTGTGCAGCTCCTCGCCGCCGATCAAGATACCCCAGGGCACGATATTCGTGCTGGCGTCAGCGCAGTCATGGTTGCGATAACCCCAATAGTGGCCGATACCATTGATGACTCCCGCCGCGAAAATGGGGATCCAGAGCATCTGCACGGCCCACACCGTGATTCCAATCGCTCCAAATAGAGCGAAATCGATCACGAACATCAGCATAATGCCTTTGTAAGTATGAGGAGTGTAAATATTGTTTTCGAGCCAGTCCGAAGGGGTTCCCTGCCCGAAGTTCCGGAGCGTCTCAACGCGGTCCGCTTCGGTGCGATAAATTTCGGCGCCGCGGAAAAGGACTTCACGGATGCCTTTCACCTTTGGACTGTGTGGATCTTCAGGAGTTTCGCAGCGAGCATGATGCTTGCGATGGACTGCGACCCATTCTTTAGTGACCGTCGCGGTAGTCAACCAGAGCCAGAAGCGAAAGAAATGGGAGACAATCGGATGCAGCTCGAGCGCCCGATGAGCCTGATGCCGGTGCAGAAAAATCGTCACTGACGCGATGGTAATGTGGGTCACAATCAGCGTGAAAAGGACGATCTGCCAGACGGAACCGCGCGCGAAACCTTGAGACAGAAAACTGAAGACGGAATCAATCATCACAGAAGTTTAGCAGCGATTGCAAATGCCGTCGACCAAACTATCTGAAGTAAGCGATCGTTTTTTAATTGTAACTGCCTACATTGAGTTCGGCAGAGCGCGGCTTCCGTGGTTTACCGGACGAGGTCTTGGGCTCCTGCTGAATCCACTCCACCTTGATGATCGAAGTGCGCGCACCGGAAAGGATCTGGTTAACGTCCCATTCATCCAATTCGTCAACGGCCATCCCATCCAGCGATAGAACTCGGGCACCCGCCGATAGGGAATGATCCTTGGGAAACTGTTTAGAAAGCTTTGCCGCCGGAGAGCCCGGAACAATTCGCGTAACGCGAAGCAAGCGCGCTTCCCCCTTTTCGACAAATTCCGCAGTCAACCCAGATTCGTTACGAAGAACCGAGCGCGAGAGAGCGCTCCTGGAGAACCAGATCCGTCCATGCGGAAGATCAAAAATGACCGGCCCCCGTCCGAGTACCGGCATACCCACACCAGGGATCGAGGAAGGCTCCGCGCCACTCGGCACGGCATCCGAAGCGCGAAGCCCCTGAACGATCTCCAGCCCTGCGCACCGCAGGGTCAATCCCCGAGTACTGGCTGCAGCTGCAGCCTGCCCCGCTCCGGCAGCTGGAAACTTTCCGGTCCAGGCAGCTTCGCTGCCCGTCAGCCAGTGAACTGAAATGGCTTCACAATCACTTGTGGGGAGGCGGTCTTTAGAAAAATACGCTTCAACCCAAACCGGATCGGCAATGACCGATGCAGGCGGAACAAACCCCTCGCGCGGCCAGACGCGAACAATGTGCGGAGAACCCGCCTGCGTCGGGCGGGCGGCTCGGCCCGGGGCGCCAGGCGACAGCTCCACGACATTGCGCGCAAGGAAGTCGGCACCCAGGATGGCGTCGCAACACGAATTGGATTCAGTGGGCGCGCCAAATAGCTCCGTGTCGGCCAGGACAAAATCGGTAAAGACAAAATTTTCGCCGCTAATGCGCATTCCATCCACTTGAATCCGCTTTCCAAAACCGGCACCCGTTTGACCCGCGGTAAATGAATAACGCTCGGGTGGAATTCCTGGGACCTCAATCAGGTTCGACGGAAAACCCTGGCTCGCGATGCTTCGAGGGGCGCCCGAGTCGATGAGCATTTGCCCAGTGAGACGCACATCCGAGAGAACGGCGTCGGCACGGAGTGAAAATGCGCCGTCCCAACGGCGGGCCGGCGCCCGAAGCCGCGGTTTGAGCGCGATTTCACCGACCGCGGGAACCGGTTCGAGCATTTCACGCCAAGTCGGTAGGTCTGGCTTTTTGCTGCAGTTTTTCAGGAGGCCCGAAGCAGCATAGGACCGCCACTCGGAGGCACGCGCAGCGGGAAAAGCGCGAGTCCGCCAAATCGCCTCCGCGGAGCGAAGCCATTCAGTATAAACCTGAACTGCACGATTGAGCGCCCAATGCGGTCGCGCCGCGCGGATCTGCCGAAACTGAGCAACAAGCTTCGAGCGCTCGTCACGAAGCACTTCGCCCCAAATCTTTCCCGCTTCGTCAACGGCGACGCGGGCTCCCGCCTCATTGCCAAAGAGCTGATGCGGATCGTCCGCGCATGGCACCTTCGAAGAATCGAGATACCACGGGCCAGGACCTCGAATCAGTCCTTCTGCGGACGAGAGCAGCCCCTGGAAGCGCACTTCGTACTGTGCCGGCGCTCGGGGTGAACTCCGCGGAAGCTCCAAGGCCTCGAGGCCCTCGATCTTGACCACCCTCTTGACCGCCCAACGACTCCGGTGCGGGTTCAGTTCTCGCGGATCGAGTGCCCAAAGCCGCTCCGTCGTGAGCTTTTCGTCCGAGGCTCGGTAAGACAGCGACAGTTCAGGCTCGTCACCATAAGCCGCACGCCCTCCGTCCGGGCTTGCGATGCTCAGCCAGAGTAGCGCGAAAAAAGGAATCATAGACGGTATCTCTCCAAGCCAAGCTTGCGGGCCCAGCCTTCCTCGATGCGAAGCCGATAAAACGTCCCCTTTTCCATATGACGTTGGACGTCGACCACGCCATGTGCATGAAGCATCGCCTCCAGCCGGGAATCGCTGTAAGGCACGAGGACTTCCCAAGTCTCCAGACCCTTTTGAAAATGTTCGAGGATCGTCTGACGGAGCCGGACCACGTCGTCTGAACTCATGGCGGACACAAGAATCGCGCCGGGCGCGACAAGACGCGCGCGGTTTCTATCAAGCGGCGATTTGAGCTGGTCAGCCTTGTTCAGCACCGTCATCCGAGGTTTGGAATCGGCTTTGAGTTCACCCAGGACTTTTTCGGTGACCTCGAGTTGCTCGCGGGCTTTTTCGGCGCTGGCGTCGACGACATGAAGGAGAAGGTCCGCTTCGAGCACCTCTTCGAGGGTCGAACGGAAGGAGGCAACCAACGAGTGCGGCAAATTGCTGATAAATCCGACTGTGTCAATCGCGACAATCGGCGGATGGCTGTCCGGATTGAGCGCGCGCACGCTAGCGTCGAGCGTGGCAAAGAGCTTGTTTTCCGCGAGTACGGAACTCCGGGTCAGCGCGTTGAGCAGCGTGGATTTGCCCGCATTGGTGTACCCGACGATCGCGACCTTGAGAATGTCCTTGCGGCCCGCGCGCTGGACGTTACGCTCCTTCTCGATCTCGACGAGACGCTCACGAAGATATTGGATTCGCTTTTTGACGAGACGGCGATCGACTTCGAGCTGCTTTTCGCCCATGCCGCGCGACGTGACGCCGCCGCCACGCTGGCGCTCGAAGTGGGCCCAAAAATGCGCGAGCCGCGGCAGAAGGTACTGCAGACGGGCGAGCGCGACTTGTGTCTTGGCTTCTTTGCTGCGGGCGTGCTGGGAAAAGATCTCGATGATCACGCCGGGACGATCCAGTGTGGGCTTGCCCAGGATCTTTTCAAGATTGCGAAGCTGGTTGGGGGAGAGCTCCACGTCGATGATCACCGCATCAGCGCCCTCGAGATCGACGATGCCTTTGGCTTCCTCGATTTTTCCTTGCCCGAAGTAGGTGGCGGGATGAATCTTGCGCGGCGCCGCCATGAGGCGCCCCACCGGCTCAACGCCAAGAGTCGAGAGCAGGCGATCTAGCTCATCGAGAGAGTCCTGTTCCACACCCAGGGTAACGACGCGTAGCGCCTTGCCCCTCTCGCGGCGGGAGCCGGACTCAGACCCGGCAGCGGGTTTTTGGGGCAACAAGGACTCGGTGCTTTCGAGCATCCAGATTCTCCGATATAGTCCTTTAAGCTATGCAAAACACGATCGTCAACGTCAATGGCCAGATTCAAACGTTTGATCCGGCCAAGGCGCATCTGGATTACCGAATCTCGACTTTCGACCGAAGCTACCTCTACGGCGACAGCCTTTACGAGGTCGCGCGCACCTATGGTGGCCGCTTCTTCGCCCTCGACGAGCACCTTCGGCGCCTGGAGCTTTCCGGCCATCTCTGCAAGATGGAGTTCAAGCAGAGCCTGGCTCATTACAAGGCGGAAATGCAGCGCTCGCTGGAGCTTTTTTACAAAGAACTCGGGCAAATACCGGGCCCCGGTGCGCCTGAAGCTTACTGCCGCATCGTGATCAGCCGTGGCGAAGGAAAAATCGGCTTCGGCAACAACTGCGTGGCCTCTTCCACGCTGTACACGATCATCGTCCAGAAGCTCGACGAGCCCTCATCCGAGCAGCTTGCCAAAGGCTACAAGATGCAGATTTCGCGGCGTCTGCGCAACGATCCGCGCGCGCTCGATCCGGCGATGAAGTCCGGCAACTACCTCAACAGCCTACTCGCTTATCTCGACGCTGCCGAGGAGCGCTTTGACGACGCGCTATTGGTGAACTACGACGACTTCCTCACCGAGGGCACGACCTTCAATCTCTTTTACGTCAACCGCGGCATCATCGCGACACCGCCGCTCGACATCGGCATTCTCGACGGAATCACCCGCCGCAAGCTGATTGACCTGGCCCGGGAGATCGGCCTCGAAGTGCGCGAAGTGCGTTTCCCGCGCGAGCGCCTCTACGAAGCGGACGAAGTCTTCCTGAGCAGCACGATCAAAGAAGCCTTTCCGATCACTCAGGTCGACGAGCACAAGATCGGCAAGGGCAAGCCCGGCCCGATCACAATGAGGCTGCGCGCCGAGTTCCAAAAGCGCGTGAAAGCTGAAATGGGAACCTGACCTCATGAAGTCGCGCGCCCCCCGACAGCCACTCCCGAGCCCCAAAGCCCTGGCGATCCGAAACCGCATCGCCAAAATCTGCCTCAAGGCCTCGATCGAGGCGGCACATGCCTCGGGCGCGATCCTGATGCGGCACTTCGGCAAGAAGCTCCGGATCTCCGAGAAAAACGGAGCCGGCCTGGTGACTAATGTTGATCTGGCGTCGGAAAAAGCCGCGCTCAAGATCCTGCGCGGCGCACAGCCGGAGTTTTCGATTCTCACCGAGGAATCCCCGCCCGAAGAAGGCGCGATGAACGGACGCTGGATCCTCGATCCACTCGACGGGACGACCAACTACATTCATGGCTTCCCCATGTTCTGCGTCTCGATCGCCGCCGAATGGGAAGGCGAAATCGTGGCCGGCGTGATCTACCACCCGGTCCTCAAGGAAACCTACACCGCGATCCGTGGGGGCGGGACCCGGCTCAACGGCCGGAAGCTTCGGGTCTCCGGGACCCAAAAGCTGGACCAATCTCTGCTCTCGACGGGGTTTACCTATCGCAAGGACACCTGGCTCCATATGGAGATGGAGTCCTTTGAGCGGATTAGCGGGATCGCCCGCGCCGTTCGCCGTCCCGGCAGCGCGGCGCTCGACCTCGCTTACACGGCTCGTGGGATTTTTGACGGCTTTTGGGAGCGCCGCCTCTCTCCCTGGGACATTGCCGCCGGTGCGCTATTGATCGAAGAAGCCGGCGGAAAAGTGACGGATTTCCGAGGACGCCCCTATCAGCCAGAGCACCGCGAGGTCATCGCCGCCAACTCGGCCCTCCATGGCGAGCTGTTTCACGCCGTAACGAAAGAATATTGCCCGATCTAAGACATCCTGCGCAAAACCCGTTTGTTTGACAGGCTTTCCTCTCCTCCCTACAATAAGGTGAATGCCCTTCTTCCGTCCGCCCCTAACCGGGGGACGAAAACCCGAACACGGGACCGCATAGGCACAGGTCAAAGGAAGGACCGGTGAGCATGTCAGCACCACAAAAACAGAGCCAACACGCCCCACCGGCGGCTCACGACGCGTCGACCGCGATGAGCGCCAGAGAAACGATGGCGAATCACGGCTCGACCTTGGCCCCCGGCAGCTCTTGGGTCTATCTTTTCTCGCAGTTCACCACTGAGGCGCTCCTCTTCGAAGGCCTCCTGATCAGCGTCCTCTGCGCCGCCTACGCCGCTTTTTGGATCCTGCGCAAACGCCGTCTCGGCGTCATCGACCAGGCTGTTCCCGCAGGCGTCGTCCGAACCTACCTCAACGCGCTGATCCTCGACGCGGAGAGTCTTCGCGCGCAACTTTTCGGACTGCTCGCCTCCCATGGCATCCAACTTCAACCGGGCACCGGCGCGAGCGCGATGGCCGCGCAGTTCATGACAGCGGCACACGCCGCGCCGCCAACCTCCCCTCACCCCGCGACCGGCGCGGGCTTGGGCGAACCCGAACTGCTCAAGAAATTCTCGGAGCTTGAGCGCAAGATGCTCGAGCAAACTCAAGCGATGGACTCGATCGCCGGAGAGAAGATCCGGCTCGAAAAGGAACTGGCGGAAGCCAAGACCAAAGGCGGCAACGGCAGCGGAGCCTCCGCCGGGGACACCGCGGAATTCACAAAAAAGATCAGCGAGCTGGAAGCTCGTCTCGCCGAGTACAGCGTGATCGAAGACGACCTAGCCAATCTCAAGCGCCTTCAGCAGGAAAACGCCCAGCTTAAAGCCGCGTTGGCTGGAGCAGGTGGCGCGGTGGCTGCGGGTTCTGCGATTCCCGCCCCTACGATCGAGACGGAGCCTGTCGCAACGATCGAGCCCGCGTCGCAAGCCGAGCCAGAACCCGTACTGGCCGCCGAAGTCGCTCCGGTTGCCGATCCCACCGAAAATGCACAGTTCGAGAATCTGGTCGATCAGGTCGAACAAAGCCTTCAGGACGCTCCGGCGGCCGAAGCCGAAGCCGCCCCGATCGACGCGGCCCTGGCGACTCCAGAACCTGAGGCCGTCGCATCCTCCGCCGCCGCCGCCTCGGAAGCACCCGCGGCGGAAACTGCTCCCATGTCCGCGGAAGCGGCCCCAACTCCCGAGAGTGACAAATCCAATGACGATCTCGTCGCTGAATTCGAAAAAATGCTCAACAGCTAAGAAGAACGGAACCGTCGCTCAGGCGCTCGGACACGGACTCGGTTCCGCATCCCTGCTCTTCGTCACGCTGACGATCGCAGGGCACCTGCTTGCTCCCTCCACGGCGCATGCGACAAAAGTTCCTGCGATCGAGAACGTCCAACTTCGTAAGATTCTCAGGCGCGATCTCGAATCCGCGCGCGGCGCGTCTTTCAGCTCGTTGCTGCGCCAATGGGACCAAAAATTCGGACCTCGGGCCGTCAGCCCGCTACTCGAGCTGGCCGCCACTCGCTCGATCCGTGACTCTGAACGCTATACCGCGCTCATGGGTGCGGCCAAACTCGGTGGACAGGCCTCCGCCCCCCTCATACAGCCTTTCCTCAAAGACTCGTCCTGGATGCTACGGGCTGGGGCGCTCCGCGCGCTCTCCGCACTGCGAAATCCACAGACCGCGGCTTCGACCCTGGCGCTCCTCCAGGACCCGGCCCTCGTCGTGCGACTCGAGGCTGTGGACGCTGTCGAAAAACTCCAGCCCGTGGGAGCGCCCGAAGCCCTGCTGCGCGCGATCGAAAACCGCGACAACTACCACGGCAATAAAGCGCAGTGGATCCCTCAGCGCGCGCTCAAGGCGCTGGCCAGCCTGAAGGCACGCGAAGCCACGCCACGGCTCCTTCCCCTGCTGGACCGCCATGAAGATCCCGCACTTCTCCGTCAGGCCGTCCTGACGCTCGGGGCCCTCAATGGCCGCAGCGTCTCGCGCGCACTGCCACTGAGCGAGCAAGCCCGACAACTCAAGCGGGCGTTGGCTCCGAGCGCCGCGCCGTCGAATAAGCGTCGCGGCTGAGTCGATTCACTTTAAATTCAGCTGCTTTTTGGCTTCGCGCGCGCCTTGCGCGGCCAGCTCATGGGCGCGCTCGTTACCTGCATTACCGTTATGGCTTCGTACCCATTGCCACTGGACGCGGAGCGCGCGCCCTTCGATCAGGCGATCAATCTCTTGAAAACGCGCCAGATGCTCAACCGGCGCCTTGCGCCATCCCGCTTTTTTCCAAATCTCGATCCAGCGCGAGCAATGCTCGATCAACACCTGTGAATCGGAGAACACCGTGGCCGAGGCGCCATCGGGCAAT
Source organism: uncultured Bacteriovoracaceae bacterium (assembly GCA_964467785.1). Lineage (GTDB taxonomy): Bacteria > Bdellovibrionota > UBA1018 > UBA1018 > UBA1018 > CAYXVB01. Next base: position 4,351 of record CAYXVB010000072.1, on the reverse strand, counting down.
TCGCTGAGCGCTTGGATGACCGCCTCGAGCTCCATGGCGGCAATCGTGGACTTGACGGAAGAGCCGTACTTTTCGATTGGAGGCCCCGCCGGCGCTCGCACCAGGCAGCCCCAGCCGCCGGGCGCGCCTTCGCCCTTCTTGCAGGAGCCGTCGGTGTAACAGAGCCAAAGGGAAGAGTTCGACATCATGGGATCATAATCCCATTGCGCCCCGCAAAAAACAAAAACGCCGGGGGCCCTAAAGCTCCCGGCGTTTCGTTAACTCAGAAGAGTCGCTTGCAGAGTCAGCAGCTTTATTTCGCTGCCAGCTCTTCGTCGATGATCTCGGAGAAGTCGGCGATCGGCCGAGCGCCGCTCACGAGCTGGCCATTGATGAAGAACGTCGGAGTGGAGCGCACGCCGACCTTCTCGCCATAGGCCATGTCTTCCTGCACCTTGGCTGCATACTTCTTGGACTCGAAACAGGCCTTGGCCTTGGCTTCGTCCGCGCCAGCCCTCTTTGCGAGCTTGACCAGGTTGTCAGCGCTGAGCTGATCCTGTTGAGCGAAGGCGAAATCGTGGAACTTCCAGAATTTGTCCGCGCCCTGCTCATGCACGCACATGGACATCTCGGAGGCCGGACGGGCATCCGGATGCATCGGCAGCGGGAAGTGACGGAACGTGAACTTAATCTTGTTGCCGTACTTCTTCTTGAGCTGCTGAGCCACTTCGGCGCCCTTGGAGCAATACGGGCACTGGAAGTCGCTGAACTCCACGATCGTGACCTTGGCGTCATTGCCGCCAAAGGACGGGCCGTCACCCGCTTCGATCTTGGCGGACATCTTGGGCTTGGTGAAGTAGACCTCCACCGGATTGGACTTGGTCAGCTTGGAGACATATTCGTCCACCAGCTCCTGCTTCTTCATGCCGATGATGTACGCATTGATCTTTTCCTTGATCTGGGGATTGATCTGCGAATCGGGGATCTTGCGGTCAGCGACGAACTTCTTGTACTCGGCGTCGGTTACCTTAAGGTCCTTTTTCACGACGTTCTTCTGGATGAAGTCGTCGAGGCTCATGTTGGCCTTTTTCGCCTCGGCGCCAATAAGCTTTTCGATCATCAGCTTGTTGAGCTGCGCCATCTTGAGCTCGTACATGCGCTTTTGCATCTCGAAGAACTCGAGCTTCTCGTCGCCGAGGAGCGCTTCTTCGCTGATCTCTTCGCCGTTGATCTTGGCGACGACGCCCGGCCGGGGAGCATCCTTGGTCACGACGTTCGGCTTGGCCTTGGCCTGCTCTCCGCTGCACGCAACGACGACCCCGAGCACGAGGGCGGCGAAAAACGTCGTACCCATCGTATAAGACACATAATTCTTGCTAGTTCCCTTGAACACCGATCGATCCTCCAATTGGAGCTCCCTGCGGAGAGGTTGAGAGTGATACAACACTTCGAGACTGCAAAAAAAAATCTCAGGTTATCGTAATTCCCGCCCGCAGCGGATGCAACGATAAACTGTTCGCTTGGATCGCATACGACCCCGGATGAGCAGCGCTCCAAGAATGAGTTGAACTGCGGACCAGACCCAGATCAGGGCGAGCTGGCCACGAAGTTTTTCGCCCACCAGCAGGAACCCAAGAAAACTCAGACCGAAAAGCGTCTGTTCGAGGACGGGATAAGGATGCGCGGGACGTTCGGCGAGAGGTCCGCCGCACTGATCGCAGGCTTCGCGCCTGCTTCCCAACTTGAATCCGGATTTAGAGATTTCCGACAAGGTCATGCAATCGAACCACTCCCACGGCCCGGCCGTCGCTGTCCACCACTGGAAGCACGCTGATCTGACTCGGGCGATTCTCCATGAGCTTCAGTGCGTCAAAAGCCATGGCGTCAGGACTTGTGGTGACGGGGCTCATGGTCATCACCTCCAGCGCCTGCAGATGAAAGAATTTTTCCCGGTGGGAGAGCGCGCGACGCAGGTCTCCGTCCGTGATGATCCCCAAGAGCTTGTCCTGCGCATCAATGACCAGGACCGCGCCGAGCTTGTGGCGCGTCGAGATGACGACGACTTCGTCCATCGGCGCGCTGGGATCGACTTTTGGCATCTGCGCTCCGCCGTGCATGACCTCGCGGACCTGAAGCTTGAGGCGATTGCCTAGGGATCCTCCGGGATGATTGCGCGCAAACGCGCCGGCATCGAATCCGCGAAGCTGCATCAACGTCACCGCAAGCGCGTCACAGAGCGCCAACGCAAGCGTCGTACTGGTCGTGGGCGCGAGATTATGCGGGCAGGCCTCCTGCTCGACGGGGGCATCGATCCAGACATCGCATGCCGCGGCAAGCTTGGAGCGCGCATTGCCCCCCAGCCCAATGACCGCAACGCGGAGTTCCTTGAGCGAAGGCAGAATTCTCGTCAGCTCATCGGTATTGCCGGTGTAACTCAACGCGAGCACCACGTCGCCCGGCTGCACGACCCCGAGATCTCCGTGCAGGCCTTCCGTTGGATGAAGATAGACGGCGAAGCTGCCGGTACTGCACATCGTGGCCACGGTTTTTTGCGCGATTTTTCCGGACTTACCCACGCCAGTGACAATGATTTTGCCGCCGCTCCGAAGTGCCTGTTCCATCAGCGTCAGCGCTTGACGGATTGCATTCGCGCTGGTCGCATCACTTTGAAGCGCTCTGGCTCGCTGCGCGAGCGCCGCGGCCTCGACATCTAAGACCCGCACCACCTCGTGGACCACGTCCAACCGACCCTCATTTTCGTGACCGGTGCTCTGCATAAGGCATTTATGCACCGCCCCCCCGGAGTTGACAACGCACAAATCCATTCAGTAGGCTGCCCGGATGACGACGATGAACTTCCGACACCGGATCAGGGCCCGCTCAACGAAGTTCTTCGCCCTCGCGATGGCTCTGGCCTTCCTGGCCGCAGCGACACTGTTGCTCCCCAGCGCGCAAGCGGGATCCCTGGGATTCTCGATCGAGAACGGTGACCCATCCTCGCTTCAGGTCACCGTGCTGGACGAGCAGACGCTCGCACCGGTGGTCGACTCGCAAATCGAAGTCAACAGCCTCGGAAACGCGTCCACCTCCTCCGGCGACTGGGTCGAAGCCGATACGCTCAAGGCAGTCACCGTCTCCAAGCCTGGTTACGTCACGATGACAATCGCCGGCGTGCGCGGCGGTCATCTCACGGTTCATCTCAAGCGTCTTGAGATATCCGTTCCTGAAGTGATCGCCAGCGGCACGGTAGGCGGTTGGAGCATGCCCGCGCATCTTCAGTCTCCCCCCGAATCCGGGAACTCCGGGGAACCCGGCGCGCTGGCCAAACCGATCGCGCTCGGATTGGTCATCCGCTCGCTCAGCGGTCTAGACCTCCTCGACTTCACGCTTCAGTCAGTGGTCTCTCCGCTCAATGACACGATCAACATCTGGGGCGACCGCGAGATCCCGTCCAACCTGGTCCTGCCGCCCCAATCGATTCCGCTCCTCATCGGGTCAGCCAAGGTCAACAAGCTCAACTACCGTCTTCCGGTTCCTTCGGGCATCTCGAGCCGCCTCGGCGTCATCCAGGGCAAAATGATGTCGAACGACCTCATCTCAATCGGACAGAGTGGAGAGCTCAGCCTCTCGTCGCTCAACAAGTTTGAATTCACCCGCGTGGGACTCGCCGCGACAGTCACTCCGAACTCGGACTTCCGCCAGGACGTGAGCGCGGACACCGCACTCAGTCCGACCCACTCGGTTTCGGTCACGGCGGCACCATTCGCCGCGGACGTGATGGTCGCGGCTTTCACCAATCTGTATTCCGACCGCTCGGTGATGCTACCGACGGACCTCA
>CAYXVB010000072.1:0-524 GCA_964467785.1 uncultured Bacteriovoracaceae bacterium | reverse complement strand
TCAAAACGCCGATCTCCGCTTCGCTTTCTGACGGCCAGCATTTCGACGCGACAACCTCCGTCCTGCTCAAGTCCATGGCGCCCCTCCAGGGCTCGACTCGCGAGATCGTCGGCATCGCGCTCAGCCCCGACAACCGCAAGATCGCGGGCGTACTGGTTGAGCAGGCCAGCGCACAGCTGCAGCTCCCCACGTTTCTTCCAACCCCCGAGCTCGCCGACAGCCTTCGACTTCCCGCCACGATTCGGCTTCCGGCCGCAAAACAGGGTCTGAGCTCCGCCCTCTTTGAAGCGCCTCGTCCCAAGGCCGGCCCCACACCCCCCGGATCGGCCACGTACCCGGTCTGGATGGTAATGTCACTGCCCGAAGCGGGAGCGCTCTCGATCAGTACGCAGACTCTCGGCACGAACGCGGCGTCGATCCGCTCGATCTCGCTCGCCACGATGGAATTCTCTCCGGATTTCGACGAGACCCGGATCGATGGATTGACGGCGATCCAGGGACTCCGGCGTTTCAGCCGGGTTAAC
>CAYXVB010000071.1:0-17617 GCA_964467785.1 uncultured Bacteriovoracaceae bacterium | reverse complement strand
CCTACGACGGCTCGCTCGTGGTGGTCAGTCATGATCGCGGCTTCATCAGCCGGGTCGGGACCAAACTGCTCGAAATTCATGAAGGCAAAGCCAGTACCTATCCCGGTACTTATGATGATTACGTGTGGAGCCTCGAGCGAGGCGCCTACGCGACGTTGCGCACAACCGCTCCTGGGACGCCTTCGCAACCGGCCAAAGGCGGCGGCCCTCAACAGTCGATCGAAATTCCCGCCTTCAATTACAAAGAAAAGAAGAAGGAGCTCGATCGAAAGGTCCGGCAATGCGACAACACGATTGCGGACATGGATAAGAAGCTCGCCAAGCACCAGCAACGTCTGGCCATCCTGAATGAAGAGCTAGCCAAGGATTCCACCAGCGCCGAAGGCGTTAGAAAAATCCAGGAAATGGGCAAACTCCAGGAGCAGATCGACGAATGCGAAGCCACGTGGCTAGCAGCAGCAGAGGAAAAAGAGCAGGTCCTTCAAGAATTGAAGGTCTTGACCGGAGCATGACGCGATAACAGGGAGAATTTCATCCCTCCTATACCAATGCACAGCGCGTTATCGGTCTTCAGGCGTCACCGCTGAAGCGGTAGGGACTACCCTTTTTGCGCTCAATGCACTAATGTCTACCCATGCTTAAGAGAACTGCGCTTTTTGAAGAACATCAGCGCCTGGGTGGACGCCTCATTGACTTCGGCGGCTGGGAACTTCCGGTTCAATATACCGGCGTCCTCGACGAACACATGGCGTGCCGCGAAGCCGCAGGCCTATTTGACGTCAGTCACATGGGCGAAGTCCATGTCGAAGGCCCTGACGCTGAAGCCTATCTCAACTACCTCGTGAGCAACAACGTCGCAAAGCTCGCCGACAACCAAGCGCAGTATTCCACGCTTCCCAACAAACAAGGTGGCCTCGTCGACGACCTCGTCATTTATCGCCGCTCGCGCGAGCGCTTTCTCGTCGTGGTCAACGCCTCGAACACCGACAAGGACTTCTCCCACATGCAGGCGATCCAGTCCGAGTTCAAGGGTGGCAAGGGCAACTTTACGCTGACCAACGAGAGCTCTAAATACTCCCAGATCGCGATTCAGGGCCGGAAAGCAGCGGAGATTTTACAGACTCTGACTTCAACGCCTTTGGCTCCGATCAAGACTTACTGGTTCGCCGAAGGCCTTCTCAAAGGTGGCATCCCCGCCGTGATCGCCCGCACCGGATACACCGGCGAAGACGGTTTCGAAATTTACGTCGCGTGGGAGAAAGGGCCCGAAGTCTGGCGCGCCCTGATGGAAGCAGGCGCTCCGCACGGACTCAAGCCTTGCGGCCTCGGCGCCCGCGACACCCTTCGTCTTGAGATGAAATACCCACTCTATGGCAATGAGCTTTCGGACGAGTGGAACCCGCTCGAGGCGGGCCTGGGTTGGGTTATCAAGATGGACAAGGGCGACTTTGTCGGGCGTGAGCCGATCCTCAAAGCCAAAGAAGCGGGACTCAAGCGCAAACTCGTCGGCATCCGACTGCTCGACCGCGGGATTGCCCGCCATGGGTACGCGGTGCACGCCGCCGATGGCGTCGAAAAAGTCGGCGAAGTCACGAGCGGCACCCAGTCCCCTTCGCTCAAACAGTCTATCGCGATCGCTTACGTGGCCATTCCTCATTCGGCCGAAGGAACCAAGCTCACCGTTGATATCCGCGGCGCAAAAATTCCTGCTGAAGTGATCCCGACTCCGTTCTATAAGAAACCTTATTAAGAAAGTCCGACCAAGGGAGACCTGAAAATGTCCAAATATCCTTCGAACCTCAAGTACACCAAGGATCACGAATGGGCCCTGATCGAGGGCAACAAGGTCACGGTCGGCATCACTGACCATGCGCAAAGCGCCCTAGGCGATATCGTTTACGTCGACCTCCCCAAGGCGGGCCGCCTGCTCAAGAAACACGAGACTTTTGGCGTGGTCGAAAGCATTAAAGCGGTTTCTGATCTCTATTCACCGATTGCAGGCAAGGTACTTGAATCCAACACCAGTCTCGCTGACGATCCGGGTGTGATCAACCGCGAGCCCTATGGCACCGCCTGGATGGTCAAGCTCGAAGTCACCGACGCCTCCTCCCTTTCGGATCTCATGGACGCCGCGGCCTACGAAAAGCTCGTCGCTACCCTGAAGTAATCCTTAGAAGTCGAGATTACTTGGCGTTCAATTCAGTTCGATGGCGAAAACGCCTATTTTCTTGCCTCTTTGAGAAACCCAGACCCGCCCCTGCCCAAATGACACGCCCTCATCATTGCAGGTCAGCTTCGAGATTAACTGGGATTCAACTGCCTTCTTGACCTTGTCGTTCATGGCGATCCGGATCAACGGCATCAGCTCGGTCTTGGAACCAATCGTATGAACTCCGAACCGAGAGGTTATCCGTAGCGGATAAAACGCGAATTCCGAGATCTGTTGGAAGTTGTTTTCCTTTACGGCCTTCTTAAAGCCGTAAAAAAACGTTTCAAAACCTCGCTGATCCTGAATCCCGGCGTCCGCAAGTACACAACCGCTCGAAACCTTGGCATGCGGCGTCGGCGTGATTCCCTTGGCCGCATAGACCAAGGGCGCGCCAAGCACCGCGCATAGACTCGCCGTCAGGACATGACGCTTTAATCCGCTCATCAAACGTACTCGTCAATGGAGGGACAGGCACAGATCAAGTTGCGATCGCCAAGCACGTTATTGATTCGAGCGACCGACGGCCAGAACTTGTGGGCACGCGTGACCTCGTTCGGGAATACCGCCTTTTCGCGCGAGTAAGGCCGATTCCATTCGGAACGCGCGATCTGCTCGGCAGTGTGCGGGGCGTTCTTCAGGACGTTGTAAGTACGGTCGGCTTTTCCCGCCTCGATCTCCGCGATTTCCTCGCGGATAGCGATCATCGCATCGCAGAAACGGTCCAGTTCGCGCTTGGGCTCGCTTTCAGTCGGCTCAACCATCAATGTTCCCGCCACCGGGAACGAAATCGTTGGCGCATGGAAACCGTAGTCCATCAACCGTTTGGCGATGTCTTCGACATCGATCCCGGTTTTCTCTTTGATCGGACGGACATCAAAGATGCATTCGTGCGCTACAAACCCTTCCGCACCGACATAAAGGACCGGATAGTGCTTTTCGAGCCGTTTCGCGATGTAATTCGCGTTAAGGATCGCCACTTCAGTCGCCTTCTTCACGCCTTCCGGACCGAGCAATGAGATGTAAGACCATGAAATCGGCAGAATGCTTGCGCTGCCCCAAGGCGCGGCTGAAACCGGTCCCACCGCCTTGCGATTGTCCGCCGCTTTCAAAGGATGCTGCGGCAGGAACTGCACAAGGTGGGACTTGACGCCGATCGGCCCCATCCCCGGCCCCCCGCCACCGTGCGGAATAGCGAAGGTCTTGTGCAGATTGAGGTGGCAGACGTCAGCCCCGAAATCGGCGGGACGACACACCCCTACCTGCGCGTTCATATTTGCGCCGTCCATATAGACCTGGCCGCCTTGTGCATGTACGACTTCGCAGATTTCCATGATGGCTTCTTCGAACACGCCATGGGTCGAAGGATAAGTCACCATCAGCGCGGCGAGATCGTCGGCATGCTCCTTTGCCTTAGCTTTGAGGTCATTGACATCAATATTGCCGTTGGAGTCGCACTCGACGACCACGACCTTCATTCCGGCCATCGCGGCGGATGCCGGATTGGTGCCATGAGCTGATCTTGGAATGAGGCAGATGTCGCGATGAGCCTGCCCGCGGGCCTGATGGTACTTGCGGATCACCAGGAGACCCGCGTACTCGCCCTGCGAGCCCGCATTGGGCTGCAGCGAGATGCCTGCGAAGCCGGTGATCTCTCCGAGCATTTTCTCGAGCGACGTGAACATCGCATGGTATCCACGCGCCTGCTCAGCAGGAGCGAACGGATGCAACTTGGCGAACTCTGGCCAAGTAATCGGGATCATCTCGGCCGTGGCGTTCAGCTTCATCGTACAGGAGCCCAACGGGATCATCGCGCTGGTAAGTGACAGGTCCTTGGATTCGAGGCGACGCATGTAGCGCAGCATCTCGGTCTCAGAGTGGAAACTGTTGAAGACCTTGTGTGCAAGATACTTCGAAGTGCGAGCGAGTCCGGCCGGATAACTGACCCGGGCGTTCTGGAGTAGCTCGTTGACCGAGAAATCCGCGCGGCCGCCGCTGCCGGCGGCAAATACGGCGAACAAATCCTCGAGATCCTGTGCCGTGACGGTTTCATCGAGAGAGATTCCCACAATGCCCGACTCAGTAGACCGAAGATTGATTTTGCGAGCCTTGGCTTCGTCTAGGATCCGCTGACGGGTGGTCGAGTCGACCGCTACGCTGATTGTGTCAAAGAACGGCTCATCCGCCATCGGATATCCAAGACGCTTCAATCCCTCCCGCAGGGTCGCCGTAGCAAGCTGAACGCGCTCCGCGATCTTCCTCAGACCTTCGGGTCCGTGATAAACCGCATACATGCTCGCGATCACCGCGAGCAGGACCTGGGCAGTGCAAATATTACTGGTCGCCTTGTCACGACGAATGTGCTGTTCGCGTGTTTGCAGGGCGAGCCGGATGGCCGGCTTCCCTTCGGCGTCCTGGGAAACGCCCACGATACGCCCCGGCATGGCGCGCTTGAACGCGTCCTTCGTGGCGAAATAGGCGGCGTGCGGACCGCCAAAGCCCATCGGAACGCCAAAGCGCTGGGTGTTCCCCACAGCGATGTCCGCCCCGAATTCTCCTGGAGGGGTGAGCAGCGCAAGCGCGAGGATATCAGCCGCCGCGATCAACATCGCGTCATGCTGATGCAGCTTTTCAGCGAAAGACCGATAGTCGCTTACGGTGCCGTGAGTATCGGGATACTGGACCAATGCGCCAAAGACGGGTTTGGAGAAATCGAAAGCACGATGATCACCGACAATCAGCGAGATGCCGAGGAATTCAGCACGCGTGCGTACGACCTCGATGGTCTGTGGATGACAGGCGCTCGAAACGAAAAACGCGCGACTATGGTCACGGTTTTTCAGGGAGAACGCCATGTTCATCGCCTCGGCCGCGGCCGTTCCTTCGTCGAGCATCGACGCATTGGCGACTTCCATTCCCGTTAAATCCATCACCATTGTTTGGAAGTTCAAGAGCGCTTCGAGACGCCCCTGGGCGATTTCCGCCTGATAGGGAGTGTACTGCGTGTACCAACCCGGATTTTCTAGAACATTGCGCTGGATGACTGGCGGAGTAATGCAATCCGCATAACCCATGCCGATGAAAGAGCGGAAAATCTGGTTCTCGGATGCCATGCGACGCAGATCTTGTAAGAGGTCGTATTCGGAGCGGGCAGGCGGAAGAGCCAAGTCTTTTTTAAGCCGGATGCGCGCGGGCACCGTCTTGCCCACCAATGCGTCTAAACTTTCCACGCCCAAATATCGGAGCATGTCCATTTGCTCCTGGTCGCGCGGGCCGATGTGGCGGCGCACAAACGTATCATCTCGCTCCAAGCGATTCGCAGCATTTTTGGATTGGCTCATGATCGTCCTTTATCACTTTAATCAACAAAATGCTTGACGAGTTTTTTTCCCAGGACCACTTGTCGCTCGATTTTACAGGATGTAAATTCCCATGCTCTCATGCTGTCAGAGCCGTCTTATAACCCGACCAACTCAACGAACGGGGCTGTCCCCAATCGTGCGAATCAGGTCGATGTCTCCCAAACCGCCCGAGTCTTTAACTCGGCCATCCTATCCACGAAAGCATCGCGGATTCGGGAGGGACAAGCACACTCTACGCCTACATTGCGTGAGGTTTTGGCGAGCCCTGGCTACCAAGCGCTTCTCAATGCCGTGCGTGCGCACGCCCGTGCGCAGGGGATAAATGAAAAAGACGCGGCAGAGGATCTCATTGAGACATTCCGCAGCCTTGACGCGCTATGGTTTGAAAGTGTTTTCATGGAAGGCTTGGGCAAGCTCAAGAACCAAACTTAAGCGACACAATGACCGAACTCGGCCATACAGTTTGTCCGACCGAAGTCGTTAACTTCGAAGAATAAACTCCCAAGGAATCCGAACTTCTCCGTTGGCCTCTACTATGCCGCGCGGCGGATTCGGAAATGGGCCTGCGCTTTTGAAGGCGGAAACAGCCGCTTCATCGAGTTCCTGAGTCCCGGATTCGAGCATCATCTCTACGCGCACGATTTCGCCTCGAGGATCCAGCACTACCATGACCCGGGTTGTGTGTTCCATTTCACTCGCAAGCTGGCGTCCTCGGGCGTAAAGGCGAGCGAGTCGTGCCCGTAGAATCGGGACCCATGCACGATCCAGCCGTTCACGAATCCGCTGATAGTATCCGTAGAAGACGAATTCACGCGTATTCAACGCGGTAACATCGCCTTCTTTCATTCCTTTGACGAAATCTTGGGGACGATGCCCTGGTGTCGCCCACCGGTCGTTTAATTCGCCTCGCCGCTCGGCTTCGGACACTTCTTTTATATGGGAAAGCAGAGGGATCCCCAGCTTGGTCAACGGGGTGGAAGCCGAGGAAGTCTTTGACTTGGATGCAACCTGCTGGCCGCGCTGTGGCTGGCCCATCACGGTTTCATGCTTTCGGCTCACCGTCTGGCGATCCACTACCTGATTCTTTTCGCCGAGAAATGCATCTGGCGCCGCCCGATCCGTCGGCTGTCCCTTTTCCGTCTGCACCAAGTGTTGGCGTCTCTGGGACTGATCCTCCCGGGGCCTTTTCGTCGGATTTTTGACGGCCTCAGAAAGCTTGAGCGGGTCCAGCTCCACCCACGTGGTCCGGCGATGCGGCATGGCCGGCCGCTGAGTGGTCAGATAAGCGCACACCATCATGAAAAAGAAGTGTACGAATACTGAAACTGCAATTGAACTTCGCAGACTCCGAACTCCCATAGGGATTGTAGCATCTCCCAATGGGACTTTTCGGAGTTATTCGATGTCCTCTTTAAAAAATTCACTCTGGCTATCGGAGTTTACTGAAGTATCCCCGCTCGTTTCCGTCGGCTGGGTGCCCTCTATAAATGCTTCTTTAGTCGCAGATGAAGAATTCGGCTTGGCAAGCTTACCGGTCGCGCCATCGATACTGGCGAAGACCACGCCCTGGGGCACCACAAAATCCTCGTCGGGGTACCCCTTGACCGCTTCCCGCATGTACGACAGCCAGATCGGAAGAGCGGCTTTCGCACCGGTTTCACCCGGACCGATAGAACGGTGGTTGTCGAATCCAACCCATACGCCAGTCACGACATGGGGGGTGAACCCCATGAACCAAGCGTCAATGTAATCATTTGTCGTCCCAGTTTTGCCAGCGGCGGCACGGCCCAGGCTCTGAGCCGCGTGTCCCGTACCGAAGGCAACGACTTCCTTCATCAAGTGTGTCATTACATAAGCGACCCGCGGATCGATCAACTGGTCCGGGTCATCGGCCGGCGGATAAGATGGCGTAGGAACAGGGCTCGCGCTTAGTTCGGAACGCGGGCCCGGTATCGGCCAAGGCGGCAAGGCTTTGCCCGAGGCTACGAGCGCCGCGGGCTTGAATTCCTGAAGCTTGTATTCTTCAAGCATCTTCCCGTCGCGATCCACAACCGAAGTGAGAAAAATCGGGTTCACTTTGCGACCGAGTCTTGGAAACAAGGAATAAACCTTAGTCAAGTCCATCAGTGACACAAGCCCGCTCCCAAGCGAGACCGAAAGATCAGGCGCGAACTGCCCGGTGAGACCTATGCGCTTCGCGTAATCGATCACATAAGGCACCTGAATGGACTGCACAATCTTGATGGTCGGTACATTCCTGGACTTGATCAACGCCTGTCGAAAAGTCGTATCTCCGTAGAATCGCTCCTCGAAATTACTCGGCTTCCATTTGCCCTGATCGCCGTCCTGATAAACGATTGGAGAATCCACGATGATCGATCCGGGCGTGAATCCCTTCTCGATCGCGGACGCGAAGATGATCGGCTTGAACGCCGAGCCCGCCTGACGTTGGGCCTGTGTCGCACGGTTGAACTCCGAGTCCTCCCAGTCGTACCCCCCTTCCATCGCGAGGACCGCGCCCGTCTGCGCATCAAGCGAGAACAAAGCGCCCTGGACAGTGGGTTTCTGTTCGAGCGAGGCCACCACCGAAGAGCCAGTAATCTCGCTGACACGCACCTGGATCACATCGCCCCGTTTGAGAAGGCGCGAAGGCAGCCCTCCCGGAGGACGGGCCCACGCCAGCTTGGCCTGCGGAATCTCCGCCTTGACCGCACCGACCAGAACCCAGACGCTCTTGCGGCGATCGTCCACCTGAGTGACCACAGCTGGATACAGATCCTCCTTGTCAATCAGTTGGGTGTCGTCAGTTACGCCTGCAACCTTCATCGCTTCAAGGGCGTCAATGCGACCGTCAGCCATGAGGAGTCCGTATCCCACCCTCTTCTGGATCATCTTCAAGCGACGCTCACGAAGAAATTTTTCCATCTCTTCGGTAGTGGTTAGATGCTTCTCGGGCCCTCGGAATCCGATCCGCTTCTCGACTTCCTCAAGTCCTGCCTGAAGACTCTTGCGGGCGGTCTGCGCGAGTATTGGCGTCGTGGGTAGCGTAACAGTGAGACCGTTCTCGTAAACCGCATCATTACCGTACTTTTCTACAAGATACCGCCGAATGTGCTCGACCCAGTAGGGTGAGTATTTGAGATTCGGATTCTCGTCATAATAAATCTTCAGGGGCTGGGCCATGGCTTGCGACATGTCCGACTGGCTGATGGCTCCGATTTCCGCCATCCGCCGCAGCACGTAACGTTGGCGCTCCTTCGCTTTCTGAGGATTGGAAACTGGACTGTACTTACTCGGCGCCTGCGGAAGGCCCGCGAGGATAGCCGCTTCGGCGACGCTCAACTCGCCTACGCTCTTGCGGAAATAAGTCCGCGACGCGGCTTCGACCCCATAGGCGTTGTGACCGAGATAGATCTCGTTGAGGTAAAGATAGAGGATCTGCTGCTTGGTCAGCGTGCGCTCAAGGCGGCTGGCCAGGATCACTTCTTTGATTTTTCGACCAAAGCTCTTTTCAGGGCTGAGAAGTAGCGATTTCGCCACCTGTTGTGTGATGGTGCTCCCGCCCTGGACCACATGACCTGCGCGGAAATTGGCCCATCCGGCCCGGATCATACTGACGATATTGATCCCCGGATGTTCGAAAAACCTGTCGTCTTCCGCAGCGAGGAAGGCTTTGACGACTCTATCCGGAATCTTCTCGTAAGGAACAAGATAACGGCGCTGCTTGCTAAATTCCGCGAGAACGACCGGTTGCTTTCCCGCCTCCGCCTGCGTCACGATCTGAGTAACCACCAGAGGTCGGTAGTCGGCCGCCGTGATCAGATTCGGAAACTCCCTTGAAAGATACCAGTAGATTCCTCCACCAGTGACAGCGGCCAGCGCTGTGCCGCCGATGGCAAGCACGAGGACCAGTTTCATGATCTTGGCTGGATCGCGTTGAATTTTGATCTTCACTGGTTCGCGCTCGCTTTCTCATCTTCAGTGCCGGAGACCGGCGGCAGGCCCACTTTTTGGCGGATTTCGTTTAGCCTTTTGGCAACCGCCTTCTTGCCGGCAAATACCGCGTCTGTCCTCTTCTGGAAGTCGTTGTCTTGCATTCCCTTGAGTTCGGGACGAAGGACAAAGTCGGCACCCGCAGTTTCTACTTCTGACGCTCCCTTGATGGACGTATCGATCACAATTACCGGCCCGGCACCGGAAGCCGCGGCTTCAGACACCATGAATGGGCGCGCACTTCCCGCTGAGACGGCGGGCTCGCCGTTCCATTGGCCAGGGTGAGTCGGTGTCCCGAGTGCGGCGCGAATGGCCTGTACCGCAGACCCTCGGTCGGCGATGGTCACTGCGCCCGAATTCTGCAACTTGAGCGCGATGTGAACTGGAATCTTGAGATCTCCGAGATCACGTTGACCAAAAACTTTCTCCAATTCGGACGTGAGGAGGTCATTGCCGCCGAGGAGACCCGAGAAAAGACGACTTTCAAGCTTTAGCGTCTCTTCCTTGAATCGGATTAGGCTCCAATCGAGTTGATTCACCTTGGCCTCTTGCGCGTAGATCGCGCCGACGAGTCCCCCGGTTTCAGACGCATAGATCGCGCCGATTGGGATTTTCGCGTCAGCTAGCGCTCGGATAGCTCCGGCGTGGGCAAAGCCACGTGCGCGCCCCGGCCCAAGCACAAGGGTCACCGATCGGACCTGCACTGGCTCGGGTCCATATGCGGGTGCGGGCTCAGGCCCGGTCGTGTTCTGCTGATTCGCTCCTTCTGCAGGATCCGGCTTAGGGCCATAGGGTTCTGGCGGCCCGTAACCGCCGGTTGATTCAACGACAGTTCCACGCACGCTCGTCTCGGTGCTGGGAGCCTTGCGCGCACTCGAACAGGAGGAGAGTGTCGTCGCAACGAGCGCCGATATCGAAAGCAAGGCGAGCGTGACTTGCCACCGGATCTTCGGGCGGGCACGAACCATCAGTTGAGCGGTCATCTTTGATTTCGCTTCCAATGTGCGAGGAATTCCTTGTTTCCGTCTGTTCCGGCAATAGGGGAGTCTATCAAGCCAAGCTGTTCCACGCCAAGGGTTTTGCCAATACTGATCAGTCGCCTTATGGCTTCTTGACGGGCTTCCTCGGATGTCACGATTCCCCCTTTTCCAACCTGTTCGCGTCCGACTTCGAACTGCGGTTTAATCAGGGTGATCCAGTCGGTTTCTTGATGCGAGAACTCGAGCAGCTTTGGAAAAATTTTGTCGAGCGAGATGAATGACACGTCCACCACGATCAAGTCGACCTTCTCTCCGACCGTTTCAAAGGGCATGTTCCGGGCATTCACCTTTTCGTGCACGACGACCCGGTTATCCTGGCGAATTTTCCAGTCGAGCTGATTATGGCCGACGTCAATCGCGTAAACCTTTCGGATCCCGCGCAAAAGCAAGACATGGGTGAATCCGCCGGTCGACGCCCCGACGTCCATCGCAAGTCTGCCCTCGACTGAAATCTTGAACGCGTCCAATGCAGCGACCAGTTTAAGTCCGCCCCGCGACACATAAGGGTGATCCTCCCCCCGGAGGCGGATCGTGGCGTCTTCCGGGACCGAATGGCCCGCCTTCGTCACAGGCTGGTCGTTTACCAACACTTTGCCTGCCAAAATGAGGCTCTGTGCGCGCTCACGCGACGGAGCCAGACCACGCTCCACAAGAATGACGTCGATTCTTTTTTTCAATGACATGGCGGGATCCTTCAGCCCTCCGCTGTTCCAGCGAGCAACGCATTAAGGCGTCGCGCAATCCCTTTCACTGACAGTATTTCCGCCTCCTCAAGATCCGCGACTGCACCGTGAGGAATGAAATGATCTCCATAAGCGGCGATCTCAAAGACGGCTTCCCGCGCTCCGACGGAAGCCAAAAGCGATTCGCCAAATCCACCGTGCGCGCAACCGTCCTCGACGCATAGGACCGGCAAAGCCGGGTACTCTGTTAAGATACGAAGCAACTCCGAAGGCAAAGGCTTGGCCCGCCCCACGCTAATAAACAACGTACGATTCACCGCAGGATCGACGACGTGCAAGGCAGACTCGGCGCGAGCAGACGCGCTTCCCAGCGTGATCAGGATCGCTTGCGCGGATTCCAATGATCCCGCGACGCGGAGGTCGCAACTTCCGCTCAAAAATTCGCCTGGCTTTTCAAGTCCGCTCCCTCGTGGAAAACGAATTGCCTGCGGACTGCCGGAATTCACTGCAGCGCTCAACATCTTCGCGAGATCTTCCTGGCAGGTCGGAGCGACGATCGACATTCCAGGGATCATACCTAGATATGCGAGATCAAAAGCCCCGTGATGGGTGGGCCCGTCAGCTCCGACGACTCCGGCGCGGTCGATCGCCAACGTGACACCAAGACCTTGCAGCGCGACGTCGTGGATCACGCTGTCGAGCGCTCGTTGCAGAAAGGTACTGTAGATTGCGACCACCGGTTTATAACCCTGGGTGGCGAGACCGGCGGCGAACAGGACCGCGTGAGGTTCGGCGATGCCCACATCAAAGAAGCGGTCCGGAAAGCGTCGAGCGAATTCCGTCAGGCCCGTCCCCTCGGGCATTGCCGCGGTGATCGCGACAATGCGATCGTCCTTTTCGGCCAGCGCGCACAAGGCCGACCCAAAAACCGCACTATAGGTTTTCTTGTTTGGCTGAGGCTGGGACGATGTGCCCGGCGCCTTTTCCTGGATCGGGCTCACGCCATGAAAAATGCTCGGACGGGATTCCGCAGGCCCATAGCCTTTGCCCTTTTGGGTGAGGGCATGCAGCACTACTGGACGACCAGAATAGTGTTGCCTAATTCCCTGAAGCGTCCCGATGAGCTGTGAAAGATCGTGACCGTCCACGGGTCCGACGTAATCAAATCCGAAGAGAGCAAAATAGTCGCGAGCCCTGTCGCTCGACAACACAGATGCCATCGCGCCTGAGTTGGCCGAAATCGACATTTGATTGTCGTTGAGAACGACGAGTAACGGCCCGATGCCGCTCTCCGTCACCACCTCGACGTTATTGAGCGCTTCGAACGCGACTCCGGCGGTCATCGCGCCATCGCCAATGACCGCGATAGACCAACGCTTGGGCTCTGCATTGCGGCGGGCCCAGGCAAACGCAAGCGCCGCTGAGATTGATGTGCTGCTGTGACCCGCACCAAAGACGTCATGTTCGCTCTCTGATCGACTGAGAAATCCGGAGATCCCGCCGGTCGTACGCAACGTATCAAACCGATCCCAACGCCCGGTCAATAGCTTGTGCGCATATGCCTGATGTCCCACATCCCACATGATCGGTTCTTGGGGCGACTCAAACACGGCGTGCAATGCAATGGCCAATTCGACCGCACCGAGACTCGCGCCGAGATGTCCACCGTTACGCAATGAGGCAGAAATGATCCTCTGACGGAGGTCCTCGGCGAGTTGCGAGAGCGCCTCGACAGACTGCCCGTGTAGCTGTGTAGGATCCTTGATCATGTCCGCTGAGGATTGAAGGGTTGCAGGTCGATGTTACCGTTCGCGTCGGCCTTCATGAGGATTTCCACGCGCTGTTCCGCTGCGAACAGTTGCTCCTGGCAGGCGCGCGTGAGACGGACTCCCTCTTCAAATTGCTTGAGCGCCTCTTCGAGAGGCAGATTGCCGCCTTCGAGTTTTTGAACCACAGCCTGCAGCTGTTCCATCGCCGCTTCGAAATTAAGCTGAGGGGAATTGTCTGTCATGTCCCTGTTCTACCATGGATAAATTGCGAATGCGAAAGCGTTAAGCAGCGGGCATTTTCTGCCGATGCGGGCTTCATGGCCAATCGACCACGTGCGTTCCGTCTCCTTTCCTGTCTGCTTTGGAGTGCCCTCGGTGTTGCATTTTACACTTCGATGACCGCGGACGGACTACGCGCCGGCACAGAGGATGTAGACTGCCAGTACGAAAGTCCTCTTCTTTACCGTCATTTTGAAGAGCCCCTGATGGTCTCTGATCCCCGCCCTTTGGGAGAATGGCGTCTGCCCTTGAGCGCCTATCGACCAGAGATCATCACCGAAGCCCGAGTGCTCTCCCAGCTTAAGCAAAATCAAGCGACCGGGAAATGGACTGCGGAGTTTCTTATTAGCTTTCCCGATCCCAAGCCTTACGGGATTCCATTTTCTTTCCGAAAGATTGAGCTGAAGTGGCGTGGCTCAGAAGGGTCTCAAACCTTCCTTCTCGATTGGTCAGACCAATGTAACAATCCGGGTCGAAGCTTATTCCCAGGGCAGCGCTGGGCATTCTCCATACCCGTGGGCGAGGCACTTGAATCACTCGAAATCCGGCTCTGGGGCTCGCGTAACTAACATTCCTTTGCTGTGCACCTGTCTATAGTATAGACACCAAATGGACATGTTATTGACGTGATTTCAAAGAGTTGCTTCTGATTTGGTGCGGCAAGATCCTTGCTCTACTGGGGGCATGGACACCAAGAATTTGCGCCCCGCCAAGGCCACCCATCAAAAGCTGTTTTCCTGGACGCTTTTAGCGTCCTTCGGAGTCGGTGCCCTCATTGGCGCCATGGACATCGGGTCATCTCTTCCGTCCGGAATTGCATCGACTCCCGCTGGCTTGTACCGTGGCCCCGCATCTTACGACCATGTTGTCACTTGGAGTGACATGAGCGATCTCGACCTGCGAGTGGCTCTTCGCTCGCAGTATGGATCCAGCGGCAACATGCTAGAAACCGAGATCTCGGAATCGTCCTTTGAGATCGTTCTTCGGGATGCGGACAATCGGATCCAGCCGGAGTTCAGGATCCCTGCCGAGCTTCGCGCTTCAGTTGGGTTTTGGCTCCGCATCTATACCCAATATACGACGCAACACTCAGTGATCTTTGACTCCCGCCATCCTGAACTGATTTACGAAGTTCTCGATTTCCGCGACCTTGCCAAGACGGCCCGCAACGCGATCGTCTACGAAATCGTCTCAAAGAAGCGCATCAAGAATGCAATGGAAGCGTATCGCAAAGCTCTTCACCGCCTAGCAAAAGGAGCTAAGCCCAAGACGCGTGAAGAGCGGATTGTCGCGCAAGCAGTCAAGAAGCTCAAACACAAGCACAGTCTTAACGAGCTCGCCCAGAATGTGCGCTCCCAGACCGGTCAACGCGACAACATCATGAAAGGCCTGATTGCAGCGGAAGCCTTCTTTCCACGGATGGAGTCCGTATTCAAAGAGGTCGGCATTCCAACCCAGCTTACCCGCCTCGCTTTAGTCGAAAGTTCCTTTGATCTTCGCGCCCAATCCCACGCCGGAGCGGCAGGGGTCTGGCAGTTCATGCCCAGTATCGGAGCTAAGTTTCTCAAGATTGACCGGGCCGAAATGATTGACGAGCGCCTCTCTCCAATGAAATCGACGCTGGCTGCTGG
The DNA here is from genome assembly GCA_964467785.1 of uncultured Bacteriovoracaceae bacterium. GTDB lineage: Bacteria > Bdellovibrionota > UBA1018 > UBA1018 > UBA1018 > CAYXVB01. The sequence goes on along the minus strand of CAYXVB010000071.1, from coordinate 2,654 downwards.
CAAGCTGTTACGTGAGAACTATACTCGATTCAAGAACTGGCCGCTTGCAATCACTTCCTATAACCACGGTCTCAAGGGGCTCCCTCGTGCTAATCGACAGATTGCCGAAGCCGACGAGGAGTTTGCCAGGCTGGCGCCTCTCTTTAAGGGATGTAACAAACGTTCGCCTCTTGGATGGGCGGGGCGGAACTATTACTCTGAGTTCCTTGCCGCGCTGCATGCCGAGTCTTATCGTCAGATCTTCTATGGTGAACCACCAGTACAGAAAATTCGCGCGGTGAGTTTTAAGCTCGCGCCTGCCGGCCAGACTGCCCTTTCGGCAGCGATGTTCTACAACGTGTCGATTCACGAATTCAAACTCATGAATCCGGACATCAAGGACTTGCATCGCAAGCTTCCTAGGAATTTTTACGTTGCCATCCCGGCAGATAACGACGATTTATCCGCACTCTTGGGCAATGCCAGCCGCAAACGGCTGGCGAGACGGCTCTGACGGTCCAATCCTAAATTGAAATTCTCAGGGGCCGACGACGTTAATGATGGCGGACTGAGCGAAAACCATTTCGGACCACTCCACCGCGCCAGCGCCGTTGCGGGCTTCTACTACCGCAGGTCCTTCGGGCACTTGGACTGAAACGATGCGGGGACGCTCTTGATTCAATGCTTCTTTGTGCTGGAGATAACCCTCAGATGAAACCGCGTAGGATTCCGGCTTGAGAGTAGCGTCGTCGCTCAACGTTCTTGCCGCGGGATAGAGCACCTTTCTTTCCATGCGGGCAATGGTTTCTTGAGATACTGCAGCAACAATCATTCCGCTTTCTGGACTGACGCCACCTTCAAGCTGACCAATCCAGTTCTGCACCTGATCATCAGCCATCCGGAACAGAGCCAAGCCCCCAATACGATCCGGCGAGACTTGATAGCGATGGGTATAACCGGTAGCCGCGTCCGTCTCCAATACTACCGGATAGGTGCCGGCAACAATCACGCGGTCGATGACGAAACGCCCCCGCAAATCAGTCACACGTTCGGAGTCGGCACCGCCAGCAACACGAACCCGGACTTGCGCCAGCCCCTCGGCCCGATCTGCTCCACCGTTATAGACCGCGCCCTTGGCCTGAACTACACGGACATCCGAAAGATCGACATAGGTCGCTGTTGCATTGAGCACAGGAATCGCGATCGATCCAGATCCAAGATCAGGTCTAGATACCTGAATCAGCTGCGCACCAGGAGCCGCGTTCAAATAAAGAAAGTGACGCGGCTGATCAGTTGCCGACGCCTGCACCGGACGAAGCGACATATCAAAGAACATCGCCCGCTCAGAACGTCCCTTAAAATCGACGGTCCAGCCGGCTGGTACACGACCAAACACGATACCGGCTTCCGCTTGTATCTTGACGCCCGCATTTATTGCCAGGAGTCGCGCGTTATTAACCGAGATCATGGGTATGGTCTGATGAGACAGTTCTGAGTCTACGCGTGCCAAAGTAGCAATGTGCTCAAAGGCCCGACTCAGTTCCCAGTGGCTGCCGTTCTGACGGGTCAGAGACTCAGTTGCTACACCTTCAACGGGATAGGCCGAAGCGAAGGCTTCAACGAAGCTGAACGACCGAGACGTGTCCCGATCGCGATCTAAGTTGCTCGCAAGTCCGTATCTACCTTCTTTCGCAGAATCCTGCTTCACCGAGCCATCAGAGGCGTCACTAAAATCCAAACCCGTGTCCCGCCGACTGTGGGTCTGTCCCCGGCCCTCGCGAGTAGTCATCTGACTACCCAAAGCCACTCGAGCCGCGCTACCATTTGACACGCTCTTTTGAGTATTCAACGCAACCTGAACTGAGGCGCTAGCGACACCTGAGTAGTCAACCGGTCCCGCGACCAACGGATGGCCTTGAGTAGAAGTTACCTGATCGCTTTGAACGGATTGACTAGCCAATACATTAGCGCCAACGCGAAGCGAGTCGCCATCGTTCATAACATCATTCGGGGAGGAGCCCGTCTTTAGCCATGCTGCCGCAGCCACCAAACGATCTGTCTGGATTCCTGCATCGCGCACAGCTGTATCAAAATGACTATTTAACGCGACTATCGAGTTAGAGCGCGGCGAAAATCTCGGCATCGGCTGAATCCGCGATGTAACGGGCTCAGAGACGCCACTCGCCATACGTGAATCACCAAAGGCAGAAATCGCTTGGCGTGTGGGCGCGATTACCGACTTCTTCGCCGCGGCAACCGAAATACGTCGACTCTTGGGAAGTTTGCGTGCGCTCCGAGCAACTGACTGCTCATGACCTGAAACTTGATCAATATCGAGTTCTGGAATTGAATCCAACCGAAGGTACTGAATACCCACTAATGTCTGGCTATCGCTTTGATCCGGCAGGTGACTATTCATGCTGACAAAGAATGTCCGTCTTAACGCCGAATACATCTCCTGCATCCTAAGCTTATCCAGCTCGGACGCTGAATCGAGATCGGGGCTGAGGAAAATCGGGGAAGATGATTGAAAACTCACCTGATCCGCAATTGCACCCGCCTCAGTCCTGGCAACAACATGATAAGTTCCACCATCAAAGGTTCGATTCGCTGGTGCTGACTTTGGGGCATGGTACTGAGCAAACAGAATTCGAGAGGACTTCCCGGTGCTAACG
>CAYXVB010000070.1:0-18108 GCA_964467785.1 uncultured Bacteriovoracaceae bacterium | reverse complement strand
GCCAGGGCACTACATCTGGTGCCCGTTCACCAGCGTCCCTGCGCAGATCATCCGCATCAACCCCGGAGCCGTCTAAAAATGAGCCTCCTCGCCTCCACCTTCAAGTCAACGGTCAGCGACCAGACCACGCGGGACACCGATGCGTTCACGATCCCGAGCGGCGCGGGGGTGTTGCACGTCCTCCTGATGTCGCCCACGGCTCGTCCTCCGGCCACGATGACGTGGCGCAACGACGCAGCCGGTTCGGTGTTCAACCAGACGGTGAGCCCGCTTGGTGGCGCACGCACGCCCCCGGAGGGCGGCCCGTACTCGTTCTTCCACTATCAGCTCATCAACCCGACCGCCGGCACTGGTTTCATTCGGATGACCGGGGTTGGCATCTACGACTACGCGCGACTGGTGGCTGGCGTCTATGACGGCGCGGACGGCACGGTGCGCGGGTACAAGGAAGTCAAGAACACCGGCACGACCCAGATCACGGCGATTCCGGCAGGCAACGTGGCCGGCGACCCCATGCTGATGCTGTTTGTCGATGAGGATGTCTACTCATCGGGTCACGCCCCGGTTGCCGGAACGACGCAGATTGGCGCGACGGACAACAGGACGCTCGGTCTCAGCAAGACATCGACGGCTTCCGGTGACTCGCTGGGGGTCCAATTCGCTGGCAGCGTCGTCGCCGGGTACTGGGGTGCTGTCGCGCTGGTGGGCGCGGGCCAGGCCGCACCATCCATGCTCGGCTCCTCCCCCCTCACCAACAGCCGAGTCCTCGGCTCAGCTCTTCTAGGATGACACCATGGCATACCCTGTCTACACCATCCCAGCCGGCGGTACGCTGTACCACCTCTTCGACACCTTCGCGGCCGCGACGGGTGCTCCGATCACGATGAGTGGGTTTGCCGTCGGCGACATCCTCGTCTACAAGAACGGCAGCACAACCCAGCGCAGTTCGACCGCCGGCTTCACCTTGCTGGACACCGACGGCATCGACTTCGACGGGATCACCGGCATCCAAGGGTTCAGCATCGACACGTCGGACAACACCGACGCGAGCTTCTACACGACCGGCGGATGGTTCCATGTGGTCATCTCCGCGGTGACCGTCGATGGCGTGGCGATGAGCTTCGTGGCCTGCGCCTTCCGCATCGTTGCAGCCGAGGGGTTCGCCGGTAAGCCAAAGGTCGATGTCGATGCCTTCGGGGGGACCGCCGGGACGTTCTCTTCTGGCCGCCCCGAAGTCAACACGACGCACATCTCTGGCACCGCCCTCTCCAACGTGGAGAACTCGAAGAGCTTCCTCACCATGCTTCGCCTCATGTACTCGGCGCTGTGCGGCAAGGTCTCCGGCCTCGGCGGCACGACGGTTTCCTTCAGGGACGATGCCGACTCCAAGGATCGCATCGTCGCCACCGTGGACAGCAACGGCAACCGCTCCGCCTTCGCGACGAAGGACGGGACCTGATAGAGGCTGGCTGTGTTCGGCGGTGCGTACTTCGGCGGGAGATACTTCGGTGGCGCCTACTTTGGCAAGACCGGACTCACTTCTCCCGCCTATTACTTCGGGGAGAGGTACTTCGGCTCGGGGTACTTCGGCCCGAGGTACTTCTCGAAGCAAGGCGACTCCGCCCCGCACACAGTCTCGGTCTCTTCAGGGCTTTCAGCTTCTGGTACGGCCCTCTTCGGTACGGCTACCCTTGGGATCTCCAACCTCCATACCGTCGCGGTCTTGCAGGGTATCCAGGCCTCCTCAGTCGTCGGCATCAATGTTTCGAGCATCGACTCCACACTCGGCGATGTGTTCGACCTCAGTGCGCCTCTTCAGCTATTTGCCACAGGGCAAGCGACGCTTGCTGCCTCGATCGACCTCACAATCGGCGGTGCCCCAGGCGTTGGAAGGTACTTCGGCGGTGGGTACTTCGGGAGCTACTACTTCGGGACGCGTTACTTTGGGACCGACGCAGAGTTCGGGCTGTCGCTCACGAGCCCGCTGCTCGCAGCTGGGTCAGCGACCTTTCAGGTTTCCCCCGGCCAAGTCCTCACGATCGTTCCGAGTGCCCTTGCGGCCGCTGGCGTTGGAGCTCTTGTGGCGGACTTCAGCCTCGGAGCGTTCACAGTCGCCATCACTCGCGGGGTGCTTGCGGCTGGCGTCGCCTCGGTTTCCGCCGACTTTTCGAAGGTGCTCTCTCACGAGTCCCCTCGAAAGGTCACGCTCGCCCAAGGAGCTAGGACGTTGAAAACTCGCCAAGGCCCCCGCTCTGTCAAGGTCAGGAGGACGTGATGCTTCAGCCCTATCCGCTCGCAATTGGCGAAAAGCTGGACTTCCAGTTCGACGTCACAGAGCTGAACGACGACGAGGACACGATCGCGTCGTATGTCCTCACGGCTGGCGGAAACATCGACAAGTCGAGCCCCAGCGAATCCTCCAACGTCATCACCGTCTGGGCGGAGTGGGACGAGGACGCTGTGGTCGGATCGGTCGGCTGGATCGAAGCCGCCGTTACCTCGACCTCCGGTCGAATCCTCCTCAAACGAATGACCTTCTTCGCTTCGGAGCCGACGACGTGATCGACTTCACCGCCGACCTCGTTGAGGGTTTCGCGGGGACTTTCCTGTCCCCGATGTACGACAACCCCCAGCCGACGCCGGAGTTCCATCGCCAGGGGTGGGAGCTTTACTGCACCCGCCACGAGCTTTGCACGATCGTTGCTCCTCGAGAGCACGCGAAGTCGACCGCCTTCACCCACGACTGGGGCCTGGCGGCCCTCCTTTTCCGAGTCGATCCCTACGCGGTCCTTGTCTCCGCGACGGAGGACCTCGCGAAGGATCACTTGGGCGACATCGCGAAGGTGCTCAGAGAGAACGACGAGGTCATCAAGCACTTCAAGATCGCTGGCCTCACCGTCGATGCGAAGACGGAAGTGATCTGCAAGATGCGTGACAGCTACGAGTTCCGCATCATTGCCAAAGGCTCCGGACAAAAGATGCGGGGCTTGAAGTGGAATGGCCGCCGCCCTGGGATCATCATCGGCGACGACCTGGAAGAAGATGAACAAGTCGAAAGCAAAGAGCGAAGAGAGAAGTTTCGTCGCTGGTTCTTCCGGGCCCTCATGCCCGCAAGGCGGAGGGGCGGCCTCGTCCGCCTTCACGGCACCATCCTCCACGAAGATTCCCTACTTGCTCGACTCCAGAAGGACTCGGAGTGGCGGCAGCTCTTCTTCAAGGCCCACGCCGGCTTCGACGACTTCTCTGACATCCTCTGGCCAGAACAATTCCCCGAGGAAAGGTTGCGCTCTCGTCGTCAGCAGTACATCAACCAGCACGACAGTGGGGGCTACTCGCAAGAGTACCTGAACGACCCGCTCGATTCCGACGAGGCCTACCTCCGCAAGGAGTGGTTCCTCCCGATGAAGGAAACGGACTTCGAAAAACCAAAGGTCGTGTGCGCGGCCGCCGACTTTGCGATCTCGAAGCAGGACAAGGCGAATCGAACCTCCTTGACCGTCGGCGGGATGTGCCAGGACAATCTCCTCCACTTCCTCCACCAGAGGGTAGGGAGATGGGATTCCCTCGAGATTTGCGAGGAGATCTTCTCTCTCGTCGATCGGTGGAATCCGGACATCTTCTGGGTGGAAACGGGGCAGATTTGGCTTGCTCTCTGGCCGGTGGTCCGCAGGGAGATGCAGCGCCGCGGAAAGTGGGTCAACTTCGTGGAGAGGGTCTCCATCAAGGACAAGGCGAGTCGTGGCCGCTCCCTCCAGCGGAGAATGCGTGGCGAAGGAACTCGGTGGGACACCGACGCCTACTGGTTCCCTGGCATGCAAGACGAGATGCTGAGGTTCACCGGCTACTCCGAGGCGACCCTCGATGACCAATTCGACTCGGCAGCTCTCCTTTCCCTGGGGTTCGAAGACCTGGCGGAGGTCGACGAAGACGACTTCACGCCCGAGGAAGAGCTCGAAATGCTTCGAAACGACCCTCGCCAGGCGAGTGGGCGCAACCGCGTAACGGGATACTAAGTGGGCGCAGTCTTTCAGCTCGACGAATTCAGGCCTCATCTGAGTGGGCCTGCGCAGTGCATAGGATGCCAGCATCGATGGGTAGCTGTCGCTCCCGTTGGGACAGCGGAGCTCGACTGCCCGAAATGCACTCTCCCTAAGGGGCGCTTTGTCGCACCTACCATGGTGGGCGATGAGCGCTGGGTATGCCACTGCGAGAACGACCTTTTCCGAATCAATAAGTACGGGCAGGTCTACTGCGCTAACTGCGGCACCACGCAGGAAGGATACTGACATGCCTCTCGAACTCGACCAGCGTCTGAAGCTCAACGAGGCCACTTGCAAGGCCGCCAACCTCACCGATCGCTTCTCGGACGACGACCTGAAGAAGATCGGCGCCGAGGTCTTCGAAGGCTACGACCGCGACGTCGGATCGCGGAGGCGTTGGCACGAGCGTATGCGCGCCTCGATGGAGCTTGCCCTCCAGATCAAGCCCGGGAAGACGTTCCCTTGGCCCAACGCCGCGAACGTCGCGTTCCCTCTCCTCACGATCGCTGCCCTCCAGTTCCACTCTCGCGCCTATCCCGCCCTCTTCAAGGGCCCTGAAATCGTCAAGTACAAGCTTCCTGGCCCCGACGCCGATGGTGAAGCCTCGAAAAAGGCTCCCCTCGTCGCGAGATTCATGTCCTACCAGGTCCTCGAGCAGGACGAAGCGTTCGAGGAGCAGCACGACCGCCTCTACATCCACGTCCCGATCGTCGGCTGTGCCTTCACGAAGTCCTACTACTCCTCGAAAGAGGGCCACAACGTCACAGATTTCGTCCCGGCGGACGATTTGGTGATCGATTACTACGCGAAATCGGTCGAAAAAGCGTTGAGGAAGACACAGCACGTGCTTCTGTACCGAAACGACGTGTGGGAGAGGTGCGGAGCAGGAGTTTGGCGCGACATTCGTGAGGAGCCGTGGTTCTCTGGCGACTCTCGGCCCCAACTTCCCGAGAAAAACGCCGAAAAGGACCGCATCTCTGGCCAATACCAGCCCGCTGACGGGTCTGGCGACGCCTTCTTCTTCCTCGAACAGCACACCTGGATGGATCTGGACGGGGATGGGTACGCTGAACCCTACGCCATCACCATCGAGCGCAACACGAAGGAGGTTGTGCGCATCGTCGCTCGCTGGGAGGACCCCGCCGACATCGAGTATGCCGCTGAGAAGGTGCTTCGCATCCGCGCGACGGAATACTTCACCAAGCACGAGTTGATCCCGTCGCCGGATGGCGGCATCTACGGCCTCGGGTTCGGTGCCCTCGTTGGTCCGTTGAACGAAAGCGTCGATACGCTCGTGAATCAACTGCTCGACAAGGGCACCTTGATGAACACGGCCGGCGGTTTCCTTGCTCGCGGCGTCAAGATCCGCGGTGGGGCGCAGCAGTTCGATCCGTTTGGCTGGAACCATGTCGATGCCACCGGCGATGATCTCCGGAAGGGCATCTTCCCCCTCCCGATCAGCGAGCCCTCGGCGGTCCTCTTCAACCTGCTCACCCTCCTGATCAACTACACGCAGAGGATCTCCGGCTCGACCGACGTGATGGTGGGGGAGAACCCAGGCCAGAACACGCCCGCCTACAACATGCAGTCGATGGTCGAGCAGGGCATGAAGATCTACAGCGCCATCTTCAAGCGCCTCTGGCGGTCGATGAAGCAAGAGTTCCAGAAGCTCTTCATCCTCAACGCCAGGCACCTCGATCGTATCCCCTTTGGCACGGAGGTGGTCACTCGCGAGCTCTTCCTTGGGGACCCGTCTCGCCTTGCCCCCGCCGCCGACCCCAACATGGTGAGCGAGGGGATGAAGACCCAGCAGGCCGTCACCATCAAGCAGGCTGCCCTTGCCACTCCCGGCTACGACATGGTCGAGGTGGAGAAGAGGTTCCTTCGCACCCTCCAAGTGGAGGACGTCGAGGTCATCTACCCCGGCCCGGGGAAGGTGCCCGACCTCCCAAACCCGAAGGCGGCCGCCGAACAGCTCAAGACGCAGCGCACCCAGATGGAGCTGGAAGCCCAACGCGAGCAGTTCATCATCGAGATGATGGAGACTCGGCGTCTCAACAACGCCCAGATCCTCAAGCTCGAGGCCGACGCAGCGAAGGCGATGGCCGACGCGGCTTCCGCCGACGCGCCTCACCAGCTCGCGCTTCTCGAGGCTCGCCTCGGGGCGATCAAAGACCACAACGAGGCGATCAACCGCCGCCTCGAAATCCTCATGAAGGGGCCTGGAAATGGACCAGCAGCAAGCGATGGATCTGGTGGCGGAATGGCGCAGCCATCCCGTGACGAAATCGTTTCACAAGTTCCTCCGCTTGCGTCGGGAGTCCCTCAAGGAGACATGGGCCTCGGGGGGAACCCTGGGTGACACTGAGTTCAAGAACGCTTGCCTCCAAGCGGCAGCAACCCGCGAATGCCAGGTCCTCGCGGCGTTGCTGGAATTCGACGAGAAGGACCTGGTAGACACGGAGCAACAGAATGAGTGACTGCGGAATCAAGCCCCTCGGACGTGCCGTCCTTCTTCGGCCGGCGCAAGAGAAAATGTCGACGATCATCGAGATCCCTGACGACGTCGCCAACCGGAACATGTCGATCGACTTCCAAGCGATCGTCGTGGAGGTCGGCCCGGAAGCGTGGAAGAACGAGAGTTCCCCTCGCGCCAGGCCGGGCGACAAGGTCCTGGTGGCTCGGTACGCCGGGCACATCGCCAAGAGCCCGATCGATGGCAAGTTCTATCGGCTGGTGAACGACAGCGACATCTTCGCGGGGATGACGCAATGAACCAACAAGACACCGAAGAACGCGTCGACACTTCGACGCCCGAGCAACAAGCAGAAGCAGCCAAGCTTGGCTGGTCGCCGATCGAGAAGTGGCGTGGAGACCCCGAAGGATGGGTCGATGCGAAGACCTTCCTCGATCGCGGCAAGACCATGCTGCCCCTCCTCAAGGCAACCAACCGCCGACTGGAGGAGCAGGTCGCCGAGCTCACCCGAGCCAACGCATCGCTGAAGGGCGAGATCGGGGAGATCAACTCCAACATGAAGGAGTTCCTCGAGTCGCAGAAGGCGATGCTGAGAGACCGTCTGGCCGATCAGCGCAAGCAGCTCCTCGCGGAGAAGAAGTCCGCGAGGGAGGAAGGCGACGACGCGGCCCTCGACGAGATCGACGAGCAACTCGCGACGAATCGGGAGCAGGTGAAGAAGCTCGAGAGCGACGAGCCCGCCAAGAAGAAAGGCGAGACGCCGCCGCAGAAGGTCGAGGACCCTCCCGAAGTCATCGCCTGGAGACAAGCGAATCCCTGGTACGGCGGCCCCGAGGAGGACGACGTCATGCTCACCGCCCTGGCAGGGAAGTACGCTGCCGAGGCGATGCAGCGGGGTCTCACTCGCCAAGCCTTCCTCGACTACATCGACGAGAAGATGGCACCGCGGCTCAAGAAGTCGGCGCCGGCCTCGAAGGTCGAAGGGGGTGGGCCTTCCGGTTCCGGTGGCGGCGGTTCGTCGAAGGGCTACAACGCCCTCCCGCCGGACGCCAAGAGACAGTGTGACGCCGAAGAGAAACGCTTCGTCGGCGACAAGAAAGTCTTCAAGACGAAGGAAGCCTGGAGAGCCCACTTCGTTTCCCAGTACTTCCAAGGAGAAGGCGAATGAGCGCTACCCCTCCCAAAGCAACGAGCAATCCGGCCAACCCTGCGCCGAAACGAGTCACCGAGGCCACTCGCGTTCCCATGTCGGTGCCGCAGTTGCGGCTCGAACTCCCAGAGATCCCTGGGTACCACACGCACTGGTTCCTGGGGAGGAACGTCCCTCGCGCCCTCAAGGCGGGGTACGAGTTCCTCTCCGAGGACGATGCGGACGTGGTGCAGAAGGGCATCGCGAACGATCGTGAGGAAAGTGGCAGCACCGACATGGGGTCGCGTGTCAGCACCTTCGCTGGCGGCCTCGTCGAGGGAACGGCCGAGCCAGAACGCCTGTACGCGATGAAGCTTCGCCAAGAATGGCGAGATCGCGACATCGCGGCCTTCGAGGCCGTGAACGAGAGAGTCGCAGCTGCCCTTCGCGGCGGCCAGAACGTGAACCGAGCCGGCGCCCCTGCGGAGACTGCGGATGATGTCCGCCGTCGCTATATGAAGGCCGGCCAGGACCTCTTCTGGCCGAAGCGAAAGGCGTAACCCAACCTGACCTTCTTTGAAAGGAAGCGGCAATGGCCAACGCCAACCGTCCCTGGGGTCTGAAGCCGGTCGGCTACCGTGGTGGTAGCCCGTGGAACGGCAAGGCCCATACGTACTACATCCCCTCGTCCGACACCAACGCCTATGCGGTGGGAGACCCCGTCACGTTCGCTGGCAGCGGTTCAGCCGGTGGCGTCGCGGACGTCGTCCTCGCGACGGCGGGCACGGACAACCCTGTGCTCGGCGCGATCGTGGGCACTCGTGGCGTCACCTACGGAGGGGTCCTCGCCGACCCCGCCTCCCTCGACACCACGATCATCCCGGCGACCAAGACCAAGGGCTACTACGTCCTCGTCGCCGACGACCCCGACCTGGAGTTCCTGATCCAGGAAGACGGCGTCGGCGGCACCATCGCGGTGACCGGCCTGGGCAACAACTACAACCTCGTCTCGGGCTCGAACAACGGCTACGTCAGTGGCTGGATGCTCGACTCGTCGAGCGTCGCCACCACCGCCACGCTGCAGCTCCAGCTGCTTCGCCTCTGGCAAGCCCCGGACAACGAACTCGGCAGCTATGCCAAGTGGGTCGTCCGGATCAATCGTCACGCCTGGTCTGCAGGCATCGCTGGCGTCTAAGGAGACCACACCATGCCCGGCGGCATCATCAACACCGGCTCGCATCCGAAACTGCTGTGGCCCGGCGTCCATGCGACGTGGGGCCAGACGTACGCGGAGCACGAGACCGAGTATACGGACCTCTACGACGTCAAGGACTCCGACAAAGCCTACGAACAGGACGTCGGCCTCACCGGCTTCGGGCTCGCCCCGATCAAGCCGGAGACGCAGAGCGTGGCCTGGGACAGCGAGCAGCAAGGTGGCATCACCACCTACGTGCACATCGCCTACGCCCTGGGGTACATCGTCTCGAAGGAGGAAATCCGCGACAACCTGTACAAGCAGGTCAGTGAGCGGCGTGCAGCGGCGAATGCGTTTTCGATGCGTCAGACCATCGAGAACGTGTGCGCCTTCCCGTACAACAACGCCACTTCGACGACGTACTTCACCACCTTCGACGGAGTGGCGCTGGCCAGCGCTTCGCACGTCAACACGACGGGCGGGACCTTCTCGAACGTGCTGACCCCCGGCGCCGATCTCTCCGAGGCGGCGATCGAGGACATGTGCGTGCAGATCATGGGTGCGCAGAACGATCGCGGCTTGCTGATCAACATCATGCCGCAGTCGCTGCACATCCACCGGTCCGAGTGGTTCAACGCCAACCGCATCCTGAAGTCGGTCCTTCAGCCCGGCACCGCCAACAACGACATCAACGTCGTCAAGGCGACCAACGCCCTCCCGGGCGGCGCGAAGATCAACCACTACTTCACGGCGCCGCATCGCTGGTTCGTCAGGACCAACGTCCCCAACGGGATGACGATGTTCTGGCGCGACAAGCCGGAGTTCGACCAGGACAACGACTTCGACACGAAGAACGCGAAGGCGGCGAGCTACATGCGCTTCTCCGTCGGCTGCACCGACCCGCGCAGCCTCTACACGAGCGACGGACCGTAAGCCAACGGCATCCGGCCGGGTATAATTTCGCGATTATACCCGGTCATTTCCTACGCCCTTCACCGGGCGTTCACCACGAACGTAGGAGCTTTTCATGTCTGCACCCACTCGCTTCACCAACGGCATCACGACCGTTTCGAAGACGAATCCGCTCGGGATGTTCGGCCTGCCCGACCCGACGGAATGGTACACCTTCTTCGACGACTTCGACACCTGGGTCACCGACACCTCGGGAGTCGCGAAGTACACCATCACGACGACGGAGGCCGGCGCCTCCAGCGCAACCGAGGCGCTGGGCGACGCTGCCGGCGGAACCCTCGTCATCACCAACGACGCTGCCGACAACGACGCTGACTGGTTCCAGAAGCTCGGAGAGAACTTCAAGCCGGCAAGCGGCAAGAAGCTGTTCTTCAAGGCCTGCTTCAAGGTCAGCGACGCCACGCAGTGCGACTGGATCATCGGCCTGCTCATCACCGACACGACCCCGCTGGCCGCAGGCGGCGACGGCGTGACGGACGGCATCTTCTTCCAGAAGGACGACGGCGACACCAACATCGACTTCTACGTCCAGAAGGACTCGACGACCGGCCAGCTCACCTCGACCGCCGTCACCACGGCAGCCGCCGACGACACGTTCATGACGCTGGCGTACTACTTCGACGGTGCGAGGTACATCGACGTCTTCAAGGACGACGTGAAGGTCGCGACCGTCGATCTGACGACAACCCTCACCACCTACCTGCCCGACACCGAACTGACCGTCTCGTTCGGCATCCAGAACGGCGAGGCCGTGGCCAAGGTGATGACCCTCGACTACATCTTCGCGGCGATCGAACGCTGAAGGGAGAGCATCATGGCGAACAAGACCGCGATCCAGACGATTCTGGATGGCGACAGGAACGTCACGGTGCTCGCGACGGGGGTGCTCGATACGAGCAACCTCGCCTCGACTGCCCTCATCGATGTATCGGCCCTTGCTCCGGCGGCCACCGACCTGATCCTCGATGAAGTCGCCTTCAGCGTCACGTCGCCCCTGCAGGTGATCCTCTCCTGGGACGCGACGACCGACGACGAAGCCTTGTGCCTGGTCGATTCCGGCCAGATCTGCCTTTGCGAGTTCGGCGGCCTGCCGAATCCTCGCTCGTCTGGCTGGAACGGAGACCTGCTCATCAAGACCCTCGGCTATGCCTCGGGCACCGTGAGCTACTCCGTGCTGGTCAAGGCGAAAAAGATCTGACGGGGGCGGCCATGCGAAAAGAAGAAGAAGACGGAGGCTGGCATCTCGACAGGCGCATCCCGATTGGCATCATCGTAACACTTCTGGTGTACGGCATCTCCGGCCTCTGGTTCATCGCAGACATCAAGAAGGACGTAGAAGTCCTCAAGGCCCAGAGGCTCCACAGCGATCTGCGCATCGAGAAGGTGACGTCCGACGCCAAAGATGTCGATGCCAGGATCAACGCCAGGCTCGACACAATCGAAGCGAAGCTCGATCGACTGATCGAAAGGGGAAGTAAGTGAGTCTCAACACCGCCAAGTATGTGATCGAAAAGGCTTACGTCGACGCCTCGAAGCTCCCGCGCGGCGGTGTTCCTACCCCCACGCAGTACCTTGACGGCCTCGATCGCCTCAACGACATCATCAACCTCGAGCAGACGCAGGGCCTTCGCCTCTGGCTCGAGCACGAGTACGAGCTGACGCTGGTCGCCAGCCAGCAGCTCTATTCGTTCATGCCCGGCGGAGACGCCGCAATGACAAGGCCCATGAGGGTCAAGCAAGCGACCTACCGGGGCACGTCTGGGAATCTCCGCCCCCTCACCATGCTTTCGCGGGAGGAGTGGTCACGCCTCGCGAACCGCGATCAAGAGGGTTCGGTCAACAGCTTCTTCCCCGAGAAGCTTGCGGACCGGCTGAACCTTCACCTCTGGAACGTTCCCGACACCTCCGCCGCGGGGGGCAAGGTGCTGGTGGTCCTCCACAAGCAAGCCACCAACCCAACGTACATCTCAGAGGGGACTGGGTTTCCGCCCGAGTGGGTTATCTACCTCCGATGGGCCCTCGCCGCTGACCTCGCCACCGGCATGCCCGAGGCCGTCATCATTCGCGCCCAGAACAACGCGGCGATAGCCAAGGCCGCCCTCGATGGCTGGGACGTCGAAGACGGGTCCACCTACTTCCAACCTTCGCATCAGGCGGCTCCCCCGAGCCGGTTCGCATGACGAAGTCGATCAACCTCCCTCTCGCCTCGCCACTTGGCGCGAGGTACGAGTCGCTCACGACCGACCCGAAGCTGGTGAATGCGTTTTCGGAGCAGATCTCCGAGAACGAAATCTTCGTGTATAAGCGCCCTGGGTTCGCGCTCGTCAGCCAGGGGTCGTCAGCCACTGCTCGCGGCATCTTCAAGTGGAAGACCAGCATCTACCTGGTTCGTGGCGGCACCATCTACAAGGATGGGAATTCCCTCGGCTCGGTGGAGAACGCCGGCTCTTACCGCTTCGTCCCGACGATCGGCGCCAGCGCCGTCCTGTTCCTCACCAACGGAACAAGCGGGTACACGGTCGACCTCTCCGAGGTCCTCGTCGATGTGACGGCGGCAATCCAGGCCACGGTCGGCACGAGCTGGCTCCCTTACTGCGCCTACCTAAACGGTTACATCTGCCTGGTGGACCATTCCTCCCGCCTCTGGAACTCCGACGCAGACAACGCCGCTGTGTGGAACGCCTCGAACTTCATCCTCGCTCGCATGGAGTCCGACGATCCGATGTCGCTCCAGAAGCACCTCTCGTACCTCCTCGTGGTGAAGGAGTACTACACCGAGCTTTTCTACGACGCTGCGAACCCGGCGGGGGTTTCTCCCCTCGCATCCGTCCCAGGCGCGAAGATCAACTACGGGACCGTCGATGGCAGGACGGTGTGCGATGTCGGCGGTGAGCTGATGTGGGTGGGCCGTACCCGCGAGGGAAGCGTCACCGTCATCCTCATCTCGAGCGTGAAGGCTCAGCCCGTCTCGACTCCTGCCATCGAGAGGCTGCTTGCCGCGGGCGACTACTCCGGCGATGTGTACTCCTGGGCCGCGAAGGTCGCTGGCCACCGCTTCTACGGCGTGACGATAGCGAACTCCAACCTCACCCTGGTGTACGACATCACCTCGAAGTTCTGGTACCAGTGGGAGACGCCGGATGGGTTCTACCTTCCCTACGCCTTCTCCACCATCAGCAACGGGAACCAAGTCCTCTTCCAGCACCGTACCAACGGGGACCTGTACGAGCTGCAGATCACCTCGTATCGGGACGATGGCGTCCCCTTCCCTGTCGTCATCCAGACGCCGAACTTCGATGGAGGGACACGGGCGTACAAAACCCTCCCCAAGATGAACTTCGTCGGCGACCAGGCTGAAGCGTCAACCCTCAAAGTCGAGTACAGCGACGACGACTACCAGACCTGGGTGGAGCACGGCCAGATCCTGGACCTTTCCACCGAGGACCCGACGGTGACGGACTTGGGAAGCTTCAAGAAGCGCGCCTTCCGCTTCACCCACGTCGCGAACGCTCCTTTTCGGGCCAAGCAGATCGAACTCGTCCTCGACGTAGGGGCTGCGTGATGGCAAACTTCCCGACGCCGCCGACCTATACCCTTCCCCTGGAAGAGGACAAGACCACCAAGCAGGTGGTGTTCAGCCCGATCTGGCTTCGCTGGTTCATCGACATGGCGAACACCTTCACCAAGATGGGCTTCACCCTCGGTGGGGCGCTGGACCACGAAAAACTCGAGGGGCTGCTCGGCGGCATCACTGACGAGCATTATCACCTCACCGAACTGAGCCACAGGTACCTCTCGGATCAACTGACCGACGGTATCGTCCTTCGAGATACAGGCGGAGTAAACTACTGGCGAATCCAGATCGACACCTCTGGGACGCTGGTCACAACCATTCTGGGGCCGACGCCCCCGTAGGAGTCGAGATGGATTTCTTCTCTCGCGCGTTTAACGAACTCGCCAAGATTCCTGGGTCCCCCGAAGCCGTCATCGAGGGCATTCGAGGTGGCTTCAGCGGAGACTATTCCTGGAACCCATACGGCAGTGGTGTGGGGGTAGGGGACGTCATCGGCGGCGGAACGAAGGAGAGCCAAGACCCGCAGAAGCGGCAGTATGGGCGCGCTGCCGGAACGATCGTGGGGGCGGCCTTCGCGGCGCCGGCGCTCGCTTCGTATGGCGAAGGAGCCGCCGCAGGGACTGCTGGCTACTCAGGCGTCGGGTCCGGCGCGGAAGGGTACGGCCTCGTTGATGGGTATGGTGCCGCCGGCGGAGGCTACGGAACCCAAAGCGCTCTGGGCGCTGGCTATACCGGCGACTACGCCGCTGCTGGGTATGACCCTGGCTACGTCGGAGGCTTCGATAGCGGAGCGTACCTTGGCGACGCAGCCGCCTGGGGGTATGCCCCAGAATCTTTCGCCGGTGGCGGAAACTCCGTTGCACCAACGGGCAACGGGTTCTTCGACTCCTTGACGGACTGGGCCAAGCGTCGCTACGCCTCGATGGGCGCGAAGGACTTCTATCGACTTGGCATGGGGGCGTATGGGCTCTACAATACCCTCGCAGCCCAGCGCGCGGCGAACCGCCCGATCGACGTGACCTCCCACCCCATGTACGCCAACATGATGGAGAGCGCCATGCGTCAGGCTCGGGCCGGCGGCTACCAAGGCTCCCCGATGATGGCGCAAGCCGTTGCAGGAAAGTCGGCGGAACTCTACCACCAGATGTACCTCGAGCAGCAGCAGCGAGCCGCCAACAAGATGGGGGCGACTTACGGAAGTCTGTCGACCCTCGGGTTGCTCGGCTCCGGTCTGATCGGAGGGCCGTAACATGCCAGGCATCCAACCGATGGAACTGGGCCAAGCGGCCCTCGGGCCGATGGTCACGGCCCAGAGAATGGACATCGAGGCCGCCCAAGCCCCATCGCAGATCGAGCATGCGCAGAGCCTGGCGAGACTCCAGCGAGCCCAAGCGGGGGAAGCGGAGCTTCGCGCCCAGAAAGACCGCTCCCTCATGGACATGGCAAGAGGGTGGACGCCGAAGCCTGGGGCGACGCAGCAAGAAAACCTCATCGAGCTCGGAATGATGTCGATGAAGGCTGGCGGGCTCCAAGGCGCCGAGCGCGCATTCGCCCTCGCGGAGCAAGCTGGCCAGCGCGCCGGCATGGAGGAGTACTACCGCGCCCAAGCCGCCGATCGATCCGTCAAGGTAGCCGAAGCCTACGACAAAATCCTGGCAAATTCCTACGCTTCCGTCAGGGACCCGAAGGACTCAACCCAGCTCGCGTTCGCTCGGCAGATGTTCCTCCAGCAAGCACAAGGGCTGCCGGGCGCCGAGGCTCGGGCCGCGGCCGTCGAGGCTGCGATAGCCCAACACGGACCTGTGGCGATTCGGATGCTTCACGACATGGGAGTGGGGCAGAAGGAGGTTGGCGCCGAAGCCCATCGAGATATGCTCGAGAAGCTTCGACTTGAGGAGGCGCGGCGGAGGGCTCGGATGGATGAGTTCAACCGGGCGCTGAAGAAGCAGTCCTTCGACCTCCGAGCGAGACTCGAGGCCGCGAAAGAGAAGGCAGGCGGCAAAGACGTCGCGACGCCGACAGACCGCCAAATCGCAGGAGCGAAAGCTCACCTCTCCATTCTCGGCGTCAACGAAGCGATCGAAGATGACGTGGAGTTCACAGCGTTCGCACGCGACGTCGCCTCTCTGGCGAACGTGATGAGGAAGAACAACCAGGCGCTCACCGAGGCGGAAGCTTGGACGCGGGCGTACCAGGAATCGCAGAAGTCGGTGGGCCGGAAGCCGAGGAAGATTCTCGGGGTGGGGGTGGGAGAGAGGGGAGGGTATACGCCCCCCGCAGTGGGCGATGGCCCGAAGGTTGGAGAAGTTCGTCGGGGTTTCCGCTTCAAGGGGGGTGATCCGTCGAAGCAAGAGAGCTGGGAGGCGGTCAAATGAGCGGCGGTCCATGGGAGGACTTCAAGCCGGCTGAGACCGCCGACGGACCCTGGAAGGACTTTGCTCCTTCGGTTGGCGTAACTCCTGCCCCCGCGAACGCGAAGCCGAGAGAGCAAGCTCCCCAAGACCCCGCGCCGGAATCGACGCCGAACTTCCTTTCTCGGACGGCTGCTCGAATCTCGGCGGCGGAGAAGGGGACTCCTCTCCCTTCCCACACCTCTCCGCCGGCGGACTACCGTCAAGCTTCTCGGTTCGCTGACCGCGCCTTCTCCCTCCAGCCGATTCGGGCGGCCGTCCAGCTTCCCGAGTTCGCGACGACCGAGATGGTGGGGATGATCGGCACAACCGTCGCTACGGCGGCCGCCAAGGCCTGGGCAATGGGGAACGGATATTCGAGGGAAGGCGCCGACTCGTTCGCCGAGGAGGTTGGAGCGGAGCACAGCAAGACGGTTGGGGCTGCCTACCGCCCCCTCACCACCATCATCAATGCCATCGCTGGGCAGGGAGAGCCCACCACCCTCGACCGCCTCATGGGGAAGGTCACCGACGCAATCAAGGGCGGAGCGGAGGGCGTTTCCGAGGCGACCGGCGGAGCGATCACTTCCGGCGAAGCTCACCTCCTCGTCAACGCAATCTTCTCCCGGTTTGCGGCGAAGGGCCTTAACAAGATGACGGCTCGCTGGGACGGCAAAGGCCCGATGCCGAAGGCCATGGCGAAGCAGTTCGAGGAGGCGATGGCTGCGCAAGGGAAGCCGCCGACCAGCCTTCACAAGGCGAGCCCTTCCGACATCATGTCGGCGTTCGAGAAGGAGGAAGTGCCAGCCCCGAAAGCGAGCGAATCTTTCAAGAAGAAGTACCCGACCTTGAAGAAGGCTGGGATGGTGGACGAGTACGGCAAGCCTCTCGCGGCTGCCGCCGGCGTTGGGGTGGCTGCTTATGCTCTCTCCAATGGCGACGAGGACTCTGCCTCCCTTGCTATGGCGGCGGCAATCCCCTTCTCGAAGCGCATCGACGCTTTGAAGGAGGTGGTTCCCAAGGGCGATCCCTTCCGCGCGCGCCTCGAGGAGGTCGCCACCGCCGGCCCGTCGGCAATCCAGAAGATCGACTCCCTCCGCATGGACCTTGCGGATAGGGGGGCGCCGAAAGAAACCCTCGCTCTGATCGACGCCGCGGCGAGGGATCTCGAAGTCATGCTCGAGCCACAAGGTGCCCCCATGATCTGGTGGGGCGGTGGGCCGGAGTTGCTCTCCCTCGTCGTCCGCAACAAGGACAATGACGCCGCCAAGGCGATGGGGTTCCTGACGATCGGGGCGCTGGCGAAGCTGCCCGACGCAACCCCGCTCGGGGCGATTCACGGGAGGCTCCGCTACACGTCGAGGTTCCTAGAAAGGCTGAACGAGAGGTCCGGCAGCACGTGGGACTACTCGGTGAAGCAGCTACGGCAGGAGCTCGGGAAGAGCGGGGCGCCGACAGCGGAACGAGCGATCTTCGAGAAGATCATTGAGGGAAGGGAGAGGATCACCGCCAAGGAGCTGGTGGGCGGCTTCAAGGCGGCGACGGGGGACTTTGAGCTCAGGGCGAAGCCGAGCGAAGAGTACGCTACATACGGCCTTGACCAGATCGATCGTTTGGTGCCGGACCCCGACGCGCTTCCGCAAGCGCGTATGGAGGGCCTCGACACGCTGGAGCTCATGCGAGAAGGTGGTCAGCCAGCGCGCACGCTCATCTGGCGATCTCCCATTGCCACAGGCATCGCAAATCACTTCTCCGACCCCAACTACTTTGCGCACACCCGCTCGTTTGACGAAGGCGGCATTCGACATGTGGTGGAGGTGCAGAGCGACCTGGTGCAGAAGGCGGGGAAAGTGCTGACGCCCGAAGCGGAAGCGGCACTGAGGAAAGAGCTTGAAGCGCGACAAGGCAAAGTTCGCGACCTCACCGATCAAATGGAGGCCGAGCAAGAGGCTCTCGGCGCTGCGATGGACCGCGCCCAACAGCTAGGGCAAGATGCTTCCGGGCCGATGTGGCGTGCGGCTATGGAGCGCCGAAACGACGCTGTTGGCCGTCTGACCCCGCAGATCAGGGAAGCGCGTCTGAGAGTGCAAGAGGCCGAACGAGATATTCGCGCGCACGAGCAGGGGAAGTCCGCCGACGCCCTCCGCCTCCTCTTTCCTGATTGGTACAAGCGGATTGTTCGGGAGGAGATTGCAGACGCTGCGCGAGCTGCGCAGGGAGACGCACCCCGCACCCTCCGCTTCGCCACTGCCGACACTGTTGCGAAGGTGGAGGGGTGGTTCGATCAAGTGGCTGAGCTGCTTCAAAAGCAGTCTCATTACTTGAAGGGCAC
>CAYXVB010000069.1:0-18583 GCA_964467785.1 uncultured Bacteriovoracaceae bacterium | reverse complement strand
GGCTCGGACTTGATGAAGATCGTGTTCAACGTGAAGGAAGACGATCCGCGTAACCCGGGCGTGATTGCCGACTGCACGGGCGACAACGCCGGTGACTCGGTCGGTCCGACGGCCGACGGCTTTGAAACCTACGGCGTGACCGGTGTGGCTCTCATCAGCTTCATCGTGCTCGCGGTCGGTATGAGCATGGGCGCCGATGGCAAGCTCACCGCTCTGCCCAATGGCGTCGAAACGCAGGCCAAGCTGATCGTGTGGATTTTCGCGATGCGCGTGCTCATGATCGTCACCTCGATCTTCTCCTACTGGATCAATGGCGCGATCTCCCGCGCTATGCATGCGGCGAAGGACCATTTCGACTTCGAAGGTCCGCTCACCGCGCTGGTCTGGATCACCTCGATCGTCTCGATTGGCGTGACCTACGGCGTGTCTTATGTCCTGATCGGCGACATGGGCGACCTGTGGCTCAAGCTTTCCACGATCATCAGCTGCGGTACCATTGCCGCCGCCGTGATCCCGGAGCTGACCAAGGTCTTCACCTCGTCCAAGTCCAAGCACGTCGCTGAAGTCGTCTCCGCCTCGCGCGAAGGCGGCGCCTCGCTCGCGGTCCTCTCGGGCCTCGTCGCTGGCAACTTCTCGGCCTTCTGGAAGGGCCTGGTCATGGTGGGCCTGATGTTGATCGCCTATCTGACCAGCACGACCGGTCTGGGCGAGTACATGGTCTATCCGGCCGTGTTCGCCTTCGGCCTCGTGGCCTTCGGCTTCCTCGGCATGGGTCCGGTCACTATCGCGGTCGATAGCTACGGCCCGGTGACCGACAACGCCCAGTCCGTGTTCGAGCTCTCTCAGATCGAGAACATCCCGGGCATCCACGCCGAAGTCGAGAAGAAGTTCGGTTTCAAGCCCGACTTCGAAAAGGGCAAGCATTACCTCGAAGAGAACGACTCCGCGGGGAATACCTTCAAGGCGACGGCCAAGCCGGTGCTCATCGGCACGGCCGTGATCGGGGCGACCACGATGATCTTCGCGATCATCCTGAAGCTCTCGCTCAAGCTGGACCTCCTGGATCCGCACGTGCTGCTCGGTTTGATCACCGGCGGCGCCGTGATCTACTGGTTCTCGGGTGCATCGATGCAGGCCGTGACCACCGGCGCATACCGCGCGGTGGAGTACATCAAGGCCAACATCCGCCTCGACGGCGTCGAAAAGGCTTCCGTCAAGGACTCCAAGGAAGTCGTCAAGATCTGCACGCAGTACGCGCAGAAGGGCATGATGAACATCTTCGGCGTGATCTTCTCGTTCACGCTGGCGTTCGCGTTCTTCGATGCCACGTTCTTCGCGTCCTACCTGATCTCGATCGCCGCCTTCGGTTTGTTCCAGGCCATGTTCATGGCTAACGCCGGTGGCGCTTGGGACAATGCCAAGAAGGTGGTCGAAGTCGACCTCAAGGAAAAGGGCACCCAGCTCCACGCCGCCACGGTCGTGGGCGATACGGTTGGCGATCCGTTCAAGGATACTTCTTCAGTGGCCCTGAACCCGATCATCAAGTTCACCACGCTTTTCGGCTTGCTCGCGGTGGAAATCGCGGTCAACGCCAAGGAAATCTCGCTGTACGTGGGATCGTTCTTCCTGGTGGTGGGCTTGTTCTTCGTAGCCCGTTCGTTCTACGGGATGCGTATCTCGACGATGACGGTCCGTGAAGCGGCTCAAGCCGCCAAGAAGGCCGTTCCGTCGCACGCCGGCGCGTAAGCGCGGGTGGTTCGTCTCGCCATGCTTCCGTCTTCTTAAAGAGGGCGGGAGCATGGCCCGATTCTCCGCCTGAAGTCGCTGGGGGGTGACTTCAGACGCGTAGTAGAATCAAAGAAAGGGCGCTGGTTTCCTCTTCTCCGCGGGCGCAAGCTTGGGGAGGGGGGTGAAGCCGGCGCTTTTTCGTTTTGCCCAGAGGGCCGAAGCTTGAAGACGAGGAAAGACGAACTGGATCGACTGCATGAGCTCGCCTGCGACGCGGGGGAGAGTTTTTACACGGATCCTGACACCGGCTACCGCGTGATGACTCGCCTGGCGCATCTCAAGCGCGGCACATGCTGCGGTGGCCGATGCCGCCACTGTCCGTTCGAATACGAAGGTGTGGAGCGGCTTCGGCACAGAAAAAGAGGGTCTGGATCCGACGAAGAGGAAAGGTGATCCACTCATTTCAGTCCGGACGGGCGCCAAGTGGGCCGCTCAGCGAGCAGCAGCGGTACCTGCGATCAGGCCCGCTAGCTCTTCCGCTGTGGCCCAGGCGAGCCCTTGGCGGGGTTCGGCGACACGCACTTCCTGGAGCAGCCGGGGAGTTGCATGTTCCCCGGCAATGATCACATTCGGATAGGTCTCGGTGTAGGCGGCAGGAAATTGGAAGAGCCGTGACCCACCGGCCACGACCGGGATTCCGGCGGCGTGTGCTAGCTCGATGCCGCGCTCGAGCGCGACGCTTCGGACAGGAGTCCCCCACGCGCAGACAATGACTTGGGCTCCATGCTCGACCGCATAGCGGAACGCTCCATAGAGGGCAGCAGAGCTGGTGATGCCCCAGGGGTTAAACGCCTTGAGCGCCATGATGCGCGCGTCCGGTCGCGCGGCCAACACCGCGCTTGCCACGCGAGTGCCGTGAAAGTGATCGTCTGCCGGGCGCGCATCGCCGGAGACAAAATCCCAGCCGTAACGGTCGGTCTGACCGGCCGGATCCGTCCACGGGGACGGGTTGAGCCACAGTGCGGAGTGGAGGGCGGGATGATTGTAGTCCACGCCCGAGTCGATCACTGCGATCACAGGACCGTCATTGCGCGCGCCTAAGCCGGAAGCCGAACCGTCGTCGGCCGTTTGGGCGTATTTGCGATCATACTGGAAATAGCGCCAAGTCCGGTAAGGCAAGGTGATCGTGCCCGCCAGGCTCTGCAAAAAGGCCTGCCACTTCGAGATCTCGTGGACGTATCCTCTGAGATCGGGGCGCGCGAGCGCCGTGTCGGGGAGCTGGATCGTTTCGGTCGCGGCGAGTGGTAGGGCATTGGGCGAGGATTCGGCCGCGGGGGCCGTCCATTGCGAGAGCGAGGCGATTTTCCGGGACGCGCCGCTCGCGGTCGCGCTTCCGGCCAGGAGCGGGGCGCGATCGTAGCCGGCCTGGCGGAAAATCTGGCGGGGCCTCAGTCGGGACATGTCTCCTTGGATCACGCGCGCCACGGCGCCGCTCGTCACCGAGGTCTCGACCTCGAGCACGAGTCGCGGATCCTCGAGCGATTCATAACGGGTGCGCGCGGGGACTTGCGCGCCCTGACCGGTGCCTAAAAAAACTTTGCCGTCCACGCCGGCATTGTCCACCACCGCTGTGAGCGGGAGTCCTTCCACCGAGCGCTCGATCGCTCCCAGCGAGCCGTCGATGGCGCGCTCGAAGGCCTGGATCATCGCCTCGCGGTGGGCCACGCGGATTCCCGCGCTGAAAGCCTGATAGCCGCCGACGATGTCATAGAAATAGCCTTTGCCTTCAACCGCGATGGCGCGCTCGTCGTGGCGTCCCGCCAGCGGCGCATCCACTTCGACCCGAAGGCGCAGTGCGGAGTGGTACTGCGCGTACTTGACCGAGAACCAAACAAAAAGCAGGTTCAAATCAAAGCCATCACCCAGATCCAGCCCCGCGAGCGATCCCGTAATCCAGTCGCCGCGAGAGGCGAAGCTTTCGCCGAACCATCCGGGTTGGGCACTCAGCGTGGTGCGCATCGGAAATTCGTTGGGGACCGCGGCGCTCCCGTCATTGAACGGATTGCGCGAGCGCTCGTCAAAGCCGTAAAAGGCGCGATTGCCACGGCCGCCCGCCCTCATCGAGAGCGCGTCGACATGAATCCGGACCGTGGCCGCCGGGATGTAGGTCCCGGGCCAGACATAGGGATCCGGCATGACGAAGCTGCGGCCGCGCCGTCGGTCGCCCTCCTCTGACTCGACCGGATCGGCGACGACGAAGCGCCCGGACTGAGTGAGCCGGGTGATCATTCGCGCTTGGAAGTCCGCGCCAAAATCCCGGATCTGCTGATCCGGCAGCTCGATCCGTACCTGCTCGACCGGTGCGATGGCGATGACCCGCTTTCCGGCCGCCGCAAGTGCGGAGGCGGAGCTTGTCGGCACGGCTTCGGCAGGTCGTTTTTTTCCCGCTCCGAGGGCGGGCGCGGGAGTCGCCGCCAAGAGGAGCAGCAGCAGGGAGAGGATCTTCTTGGGTCCGTTCACCGTTCGCATCAGCGCCTCGCGAGAGTTAAGGAGCGCGGATCATCACGATGTCGCCGGGCTGGATCCGGCGCGAGTCGAGCACCTGGTCCACCAGGGCCTGACTCGAAATGGCGTCCACCCGAGTGGCGTGGACGGCCGCGAGCGCTTTGTACACGTCGCAACCGGTGCCCTGCGAGTCGGCAGCATAGACGGTGAACGCGTCACCCACTTTGAGCCGGGCTTGCAGGCCTTGATCAAAAAGCACGGTGCCGGTGTCGGGATTGTACTCGCGGACGCGGGCTTGCCAGGCCAGCTCCTGCAGACGCGGCGAGGAGGCGATGCCCGAGACGCCTTTGGTGAGGATCGAACGAAGGATCTTACTGAGAGACGGATGCGAGATGAGTCCGATGCCTGTGGTGATTTGCGAGAAGTCGAGCTGGAGCTTGAGGTTCTGGTCCACCGCGTTCTGGTTGGCCGTGCCGGCGGCGATCGACACGCAGCGCGAGCCGTGGCACTGCCACAGGCTGAAGTCCATGCTGAGCAGGCTGATCTTGGCGTTATAGGCGCCTTGCAGGTTGGTGAGTCCGCCGGTATGCGCGCCGGCAGTCGGATTGAAGCCGATGGTGACGCCCACTTCGGTGATATTCATTTCGAGCGCGGTGACTGCCGAGCGCAATTCGATGCGCGTGCCGCAAGGGTCGTTGAGCTCGTCGAGGCTGCCTCCGCCCGGCGCGGAAGAAGTCGCGTCGAGCGGAGCCAAAGATCCGCTCTGAGTCACCACGGAGTTGAGCATCACGGACATCTCTCGCGAGAGGTCCACCTGGGCGCCGCTCGGGAGCGGGAACGGGCGGCTCACGATGGGCCTGAGTACGATCGGGCGTACGGGATTAGGGAGGGTGAGGGGATTCACGCTGCAGCCTGGGCCGGCGACGGAGCCAGGGTTGCTCGATTCGGGTCTGGCTTTGCCGGCAGAAAAGGCGGGGGAGGGGGCGATCAGACCGGCGGCGGTCAGCAGAGACAGGACAGTCAGATGGGGAACCTTCATATTTCGACCTCTTTTGACCTCAACACCAGTGTTAAGAAACCTTCACACTTGAATGAGCATAGAGAGGCGCTGCGTTATCGTCAATAGCAAACGAATTTTGTATGGTAAACTAAATTGCTTACTTAAGAGAATTTACGAGTAATTTCAGATGGTTCAAGTCGAAGTGGCCGATCCGAGCTTGGAAGAATGCCTGCATCCCTTCGGTCGGAGCGATGTTCTTGGAAGTGCAAAACCGGTCGTAGGCGTTACAGAGGTTGAACACTTGTTGATGAAGTGAAAGCGTGTTGAGACGCTTTTTCCCCGGATAGCCCGCGCCTTCGCCTGCTTCCTCGTGGTTCTTGATCAGCTCGATCACGCCTGGCGTGACGTACGGCTTGTCCGAGAGCGAGAGTGCCCCGGTCTCAGGGTGCTTTTTGTACTGAGTCATGACTTCAAGAGGCAACTTGTCGATGTCCGCCTGTGGAGTCAGGCCGAGTTTTCCGAGGCCCACGTCGTGGAGCAGTCCGGCGATGCCGAGCTCGGTGAGGATCTTGGAATCCTTGATGCCCAGCGCTCCGGCAAGGCCGAGCGAGAGCGAGACCACATTGGCCGAATGTTGGAAAACGTCCTGTGCGCAGCCGGCGGCGGTGAGCACGTTCTTCATCGCCGAAGTCTGAGTCGTGAAGAAGTCGATTACCTTTGCCACGCGGCCTTCGGTGCGTCGATAACCCGCCTCGGTCTGCACGGAGCGTTCGGCGTTCTCGGCGTCCGTGGTCAGCGCGCCGGACACGAGCTCACTTCGGTTCTCGAGCGAGATCGAGGAATCCTGCGCCTTGTCGAGACCCGAGTCGAGATAACTGAGGTAGTGCGGCTCGTCCTCCTCGGGGATGTAAAGCTTTTTTACACGCTTTTTACGCAGGCTTTCGATACGATCTGCATCAAAGGGATCCGATTTGCGGATGTAGTGGACATGACGGCTGCCGAGCATGATGTAGACGTCGAAGCTGATGATGTCGCCGCCGCGAAGCGTGCCCAGGTGAATCGGTAGGTATCCCATAGTTTCCCTTGTGAGAGCTCAAGATGACGACAACTCTGGATAAAGACATTGTAGAAGGTTTTCGGCAGGAGTCTAATGCTTTGCTCGAGGAGCTGATCGATGTTGTGGATCAGATCGAGACGAGCCAGGGCGAGTTTCCCTCGAAACTGCTCGAGGAGTTTTCCCAGAAGATCGATCGCATCATGGGGGCGGCCAAAACTCTGCTGGGTTATCAGGCGGCGTCCAAAAGAGTCTTGGCGCTTCTACCGCTTTTCGCCGCTTTTTGGGCCGACACGATCGAAGTGATCCAGGACCTGCTCGGCGCGCTCGAGGACTCCGACCAATCCGAGCAGATCGCCAAGTCCTTTTCCGCAGTGCTTCAAAAGCGGCTCGAATGGCTGGCCGCCAAGGTCGCAGCAGCGCCGGCTTCCGGACAGACCGGTCAAGCCGCGATTGACGCCAAGACGGCCGAAGCCCAGATCCGCGACCTGCTCAAGTCCTTGACCAGCGGATAAAAGCTCAATACCCGGCCGCCCACATTCCCCAAACGACGCCGGAGAAGAGTAGGCAGTAGATGCCGAAGTATTTCCACTTGCCGCTTTCGAGCCAGGCCGAGAGCCATCTGAGCGCGATCAAGCCGGCGCCGAAGGCAAAGACCATTCCTATTAGACCGGGCGTCAGCAAGTCCGCGAGGTGCAGGGGCTGTGCAGCCGCGGCGTTGGCTTTTGTGAGGCGGTGCAGCTGCTGGACGATCACGGGCGGGGTAAGTACGACCGCAAGCGCGAAACTGAACTCCTCGGCTAGTTGCCGGGGCATACCCGAGAGCAAGCCGACCGAAATGGTCACGCCCGAGCGGGAGAAGCCTCGGAACGGAAGCGCGAGCCCTTGGATCAGTCCCATGTAAATCGACTGTCGATCGGTCACTTCGGCCTTGGCGTAAGAGGCGTCCTCGCCAGGAAGATGTTCTGGCGTGTCCTTGCGCGCGGCGATCAGGATCAGAAAGCCTGCCGAAGCGAGCGCCGTCGCGACGAGCGGTAGGACCTTGAACAGGTGCTCGACCTCGCCGTGCGGATGGCCGAGGAGTCCTTCCAGGATCACGACTTCGATGAGTTTTTTGAGCCCCAGGCCGAGAAAACCGGTCAGTGCCGTGGCGATGAACACGCCGCGGATCATTCCGCGGGCGTTGGTCTGGAGTAGTCGCTTCCACCTGCGGCCAAAGTAAGCCAGCACCGCGAACATCGTCCCCGTGTGGAGCATCACGAGTAGGAAAGTCATCTCAGGCGCGCTTGGGTCCAGGCCCATCAGCTTTTGGGCGAGGATGACGTGGGCGGAGCTGGAGACTGGGAGAAGTTCGGCAAACCCCTGGACGATGGCGAGGATGGCGATCTGAAAGATGGTCATGCGGCCATTTAAACGCTTTTGGTGGGACAGCACAAGAATTACGAACAGAGTCCGCGCCCGTTCCGCGCCGTCCGGCTTCGGACCGTGCTCGAAAGGGAGCTCAGCGCCAAGCCGGGACTGAGAGTTTTGGAGCGTGAAAGCGTTCGCTCGCTCACGGCTGACAGAGAGGTCGCCGAAAGTGGCATGTTGGTAGGGGCGGGCAAATTTCGAATTACCTCTCCCGAAAAAAGTAAAATCGGTTACGATTGTAGCCATGACCCGGAAAGACCGAATCATGATCCGACTCGCGCTGATGTGCTCGCTCACCTTGGGGCTCGTCCTCCAATCAGGCTGCGCATCGACGCTCAAGGCGTCTCTGACCGAAGCCTGCAAGCAGCGCTGCAATCAGGTCGGTCCCAGCGTCAATTCGATCCAGGACTGCTACAAGCAGTGCGAAGGAAAGTCGCCCTGAAGTCTAGACACCCGGACTCGGGGTCGGCGCACCGCCCGTGAGCGGGCTTTGCGGATGGCCGATCGCTTCTTCGCCCATCGGAGTGACCTCGGCCTTCTCGACGAAGTTGCGGACCTTGTAGCGGCTGGCCGCGAACACAAACACGAGCGAGACCGCGAACATCAGGGCCGTGAAGAAGTCGAACTGCGCGGCGCCCTGGAAGACGTTCACCTTCGCGATGTATGCGGTGAGCATGTTGCCTACAAAGACCGTCAGGAGCCAGAAGCTCATGATCGTGCTCTTCATGGCGCGCGGGGCCTGCGTGTAGGCAAACTCGAGACCCGTGATCGAGACCATGACTTCCGAACAGGTCAGGATGACGTAAGCCGGGATCTGCCATGCGATTGAGGGAGTCTGGCCCGCGTCGATCCAGCGCTGAATCAAAGCGACGATCGCGAAGGAGGCGGCCGCAAGCACCATGCCGGCCGACATCTTCCGAAGCGGGGTCATCTTGATGCCGAGGAATTTCTCGACGGCGGGATAAATGCCGAAAGAGAAGATCGGCACCAACAGCATGACGAGGATCGGATTGAGGGCCTGGATCTGCGAGGCCTCGAGCCGGGTCCCGAAGACGTTGAGATCCATTTTCTCGGCCTGCAGCACCCAAGTCGAGCCGTTCTGATCAAAGAGCGCCCAGAAGACGGAGACGGTGATGAAGACCTTGAAAATGCCCGCGGCGGCCTTGGCGCCTTCGACTTCCTCCTTGGAGTATTTGTCCAGGGCGACGTCGAAGAACTCCTGCCCGGCCTTCTTTTTGCCGAGGTTCATGAGCGAGTAAAAGAAGATCGGCATGAAGCCCGCGGTGTCGCGGCCGGTCGGCGGGACGTGCACGTAGTGTTTGCGGCCCATCCAGAACCAGAAGGTGGCGATCGCCATGAGGATCCCTGGAATGCCGAACGCCCAGCTCGGGCCGTATTTGACGAGCACAATCGGAGTGAGCAGCGACGAGAAAAATGCGCCGAAATTGATGGCGAAGTAAAAGAGGTCGAAGACTTTTTGCAAAAGGTGCGAATTGGTTTCGTTGAACTGGTCGCCGACGTGCGCGGAGACGCAGGGTTTGATGCCGCCCGCGCCGAGCGCGATCAGGCCGAGCCCCCAGTAGAGACCTTGTTCCGTTTCGAAGATGGCGAGAGTGAGGTGGCCGAGGCAGTAGACAATCGAAAGCAGCATGATTGTCTTGTACTTGCCGAGGTATCGGTCCGAGAGAAACGAGCCCAGCAGCGGCAGCAAGTAACAGGCGGAAGCAAACAGGTGGTAGACCGAAGTCGCATCCTGGGCGGCGAGCTGCAGATGCTTGGTCATGAAGACCACGAGGATGGCGCGCATCCCGTAGTAGCTGAAGCGCTCGCAGGCTTCGTTTCCGACGATGTACTTGATTTGCGGCGGGAAGGTGGCTTTCGACATATTAAGGGATTGCGTACGACGCCCGCTGTGAAATTACCAGATTGAAAATCCGTCGTAAGTTTGTGCAAATGCAGAAAGTCGCGCCGCGTTAGTTGGCTTGGACTTGACTAACGGCAAAGCAATGCCATCTTGATGTGAAAGACGTTTCTGGAAAAACGTTTGGAGAAACAAGAGAATGGCCAGCTGGTTTAAACGCATCTTCCTCTTTATGGCGGTCAACTTCGCCGTCATGATTTCGATTTCCCTGATCCTCAAGGTACTGGGCGTCCAGCCCTATCTGACCGCTTACGGCATGGATTACTCCAATCTCATGGCGTTCTGCCTGGTCTGGGGTATGGGGGGCGCGCTTTTCTCGCTGGCCACTTCGCGCATCATGGCCAAGATGATGATGGGTGTCGAAGTGATCGATCCCAACACCCAGGACCCTAGCCTTCAGGCCCTGGTGCAGACCGTGCATTCGCTCGCGCGCGGCGCGCATCTGCCCGTGATGCCGGAAGTTGGCATCTATGATTCGCCGGAAGTGAACGCGTTTGCCACGGGACCCACCAAGTCCCGCGCGCTGGTCGCCGTCTCGACCGGACTGCTGCAGCGGATGAGCGACGAAGAAGTCGCTGGCGTGCTCGGTCATGAAGTGGCTCACGTCGCCAACGGTGACATGGTCACGATGACGCTGATCCAGGGCGTGGTGAACGCCTTTGTGATGTTCCTCTCGCGCGTGATCGCCTTCGCTCTTTCGCAGGCCATGCGCGGCGAGCGCGACGATCGCGAGCGCAGCGCCGGTCCCGGCGGCATGTACTATGTCGTCCAGTTTGTGCTCGAGATCGTGTTCATGATCCTGGGTTCGATGGTCGTGGCTTGGTTCTCGCGCTGGCGCGAGTTCCGTGCCGACCGTGGCGGCGCTCGTCTGGCCGGCCGTGAGGCGATGATTCGTGCCCTGCAGCGACTGCAGCGCACGTTTGAGATGGTCGACCCCGAAGCCCAGCCGGCCGTGGCTGCGCTTAAGATCTCGTCGCGCCCTAAAGGCATTCTGGCGCTCTTTTCGACCCATCCTCCTCTGGAGGAGCGCATCGAGCGTCTCCAATCCCTGACCGAGTAACGCGGCGCACATCAAAAAGGAAGCGGATACCTTTGCTACGAGTTTACGAATACTCCAACTGTTCGACCTGCAAAAACGCGCTGAAGTTTCTCGATGCCGAAAAAGCGGCTTATGAAAAGCTGCCGATCGTCGATCGGCCACCCACGGTGGGGGAGTTGCGGACGATGCTTGCCTTTCAGGGCGGTAACATCAAGAGGCTCTTCAACACCTCGGGTGTGCAGTACCGTGAGCTCAAGATCGGCGATCAGCTTCCGAACATGAGCGAAGAAGAGGCACTCGCCCTTCTGGCCTCCAACGGAAAGCTGATCAAACGGCCCTTCGCCTTGGGCCCGAAAGGCGGGGTTGTAGGTTTTAAAATCGACGAATGGAAAGTGCTTTTGAAGGCGCACTCCTGAGCTCGATTGCCCTGATCGTTGCCTGAGATCGGTGATCTTCAGTCACCGGCTACCGCGGTGGATTCCCCCGTGTCTGGGTGCCCAAGTTTTGGACAGTAATTTTCACTGTGGACACCTGTTGAATCTCATCTGCTTGAAATAACGCGAATTTCTGTCTGTTTATCGCGGCATCGTCCTTGCTCTTCTCTCGTTCGACGGATTTTCAGAGAGAGAGGGACCCGACATGCTTTATTTTAAACCGTTTACTCCAAGAGCCAGTTGGGGCCGCCGCACTCTCGGATTGGCGCTCGCGTTCACTATATTGAGCACTGGATGGACGATCTCGCTTGAGCCGGGTCAGGGTAGTCCGAGTAGTCCGAGTAGTCCGAAACTCGGTTCGGATGTCGCTTCAGCCCAATTGAATAAGCTTCGGAGTCCTTCTTCCGCGCCATCTGTGAAACGGAAACCGAAGAAGCGGGCTTGGAAGCGCGCGCAACACGGCACTCTCGAGCGTCGCGCGATCGTTGCTTCGCCCAAGGCTTCGCGCAAAAAATCACAGAGCAAGCCTGAAATGGCCATGTCCTCTGTGAGATTCGCGCCAAGCCAGGAGACGCAGCAGCGGCCGAAGCAACAAAGGCCGCAAGAGCTGGCGCGGGCAACCGCGAGTTTGGCTCAGCTGGAGTCGGAGAATCTCGAAGGGTTTTATCGTTCGCTTGCCGAATTGGAACCCGAGAGCGCGGGGGGCGGTGATTGCGCCTTTCAGCAGCCCCCAGCGACTCAGCTTCAAAGCAGCTATCCCGAAGGCGAGTCGTTTGCCCCCATCCGGGATGCCCACAGCGGCATCTTGCCGGATTCGATCCGTTGCGAGACTCGCGACGCCGGCTATGACCTTTGCCGCGAGACACCGTCCGGCGGGATCCTGTCCTTCCGCTTCGTTCATTATCCAAATGACGCCGTCGAAACTGTTTCGCGGACCTGGGAATTCATGCGCTCGGAAGACGCGCGCCAGGAGCTTGAGTTCCGCGTTTCCGATACGACCGACGAGTATCTCAGCCACACGGTCGAAACCTATGTCCGACTGTTCCCGCGCAAAGTCGTCCCCTCGATCCGGCGCGAAGGAGAGCAGCTCCGAGTGATTTTGCCCACCGGCGAGGCGATGCTTTTCGATGCGCGCACCAAGAAGATCGTGGGCGGCGTCGTGTCGGAATCTCCCATTCAGCCAGGCAAGTTCGACTTCAAGTACAGTGGCTCCGGCGTGATGTTGGTCGCCGCGCGCCGAGGTGATGACCCGCGCAACAGCTCGCTGACGCTGATTGCCAAGCCAAGCAGGGCCGCCAAGCCCGGCGAAAAACCCTGCCGAGTGCCGAGCGCACGGCTTTGGACCGCGAATGCCGACAATCCGCAGTTCCGTTTCCCGACGGACGAAGGGTTTGACGAATTCGTCCGGAAAACCTGCGGCTTCTCAATTTATTGAATAAAAATCATTGAGCCCCTTCGAGCAGGCGGCGTAGGTCCTGGAAAGTCCCTTCGAACGCTTGAGCCCGCCCGCCGGAGAGGCGGAGCGGGGCCAGGCCCTTGCCGTGGTCGACGATGAAAACGGCGATTCCGGCGCGGGACGCCGGCAGGTCCATCTTGTGTTCGTTGCCCACGAGCAGGCAATTCTCGGCCGCCCAGCCGCGAAGCTGGAGAATCTCCTCGTAATACTCCGTCGTGGGCTTGCACGCGTGCATGTTCTTTGCGTGGGTGATCATGCCGAAGCTCGCGGGATCGAGACCCGCCCAACGCACCCGCATTTCAATGACCTCGGGGGGCCAGACCGGATTGGTGGCCAGCACCATCGAGGCGGGACCGAAGCGGCCGGCGGCCCATTCCAGAAACTCGCGCGCGCCCTCGGCGGGATAAAAGTGGCGCTCGAGCTTGGGAAAAAAGCCCAATAGCGCCTCGCGCACGAACTGACGGGTCTCCTCGACGGGCGTGCCGATGCTGTGCGCGAGCACTTGAAGCGCCCGGATGTCGTTAGTGAGATCCTTGGAGTTCTTCTTGAACTGGTCCTGCACCGCGAGCAGTGCACGCGCCGTCGCGGTAAAGCCGAGGCGTCCGCGCAAGGTGGCGAAGGCATATTTAACGAAATCAAAGGAAAGCGCTACATTGCGGTTATTGAGTAACGTTCCGTCGAGATCGACAAGGAGGTGGCGTACCGGGCGTTCGAGTTTCACGTCCCCAGTGTAGCATTGCGGACGGGCGGGCCGCCAGTTCGCTCAGGCATTCCCTTTCAAAGTCGGGGTCGTCGCGATCCGGCGCGCGAGCAGGGCCATCTGCCGTGGGGCCGTCGCATTGCGCCCCGTGCCCAGGATCGTGAAGCCGTGTTGGCGCACGAGGGAAGCGAAGTCGTCGGAGCGGTAGCCGCCAGGCCCGGAGGGGACATCGCCTTCGGGTTCCTCAAAGATGACGCAGAGGTGTCCGCCGGGCTTCAAGGATTGGAAGAGGAGTGCCATGGCGCGTCGACAGGCGTCGGGTTGGAGCGCGGTGAGCGTGTTATTGACCCAGGCCCCGTCCCAGGACTCGCGCTCCAATCGGGCAAAAAACAGCTCAGCCCGCCAGGCGCGAGCGTTGCCGAGGCGCGAGACGGCGCGGGCGACCCGGGCTTCGTCCGGATCAAAGCCGTTCGCGTCCAGGCCCAGCCTGAGCAGGTGGTCCAAATCGGCCCCATCCGGATCGGCAAAGCCCGCGACGAGCACTCGGGCGTCCCGCGGAAGCACTGAGGCAAACGTTTCGATCATGTTCCGAGTCCGTAACGCGCGCGGAAGCCGGGATCGAGCTCGTCGACTGGCTCGGTCACGGTGTGGCGCGGATGTCCCGAGTAGACCTGCGTGGAGAGAAAGTGGTTGAGCAGCTCGAGCTCGGAGGCGGGAGCCAGCTTCCACCAGACGCGCTTTTCAGGCGACCAACGGAAACCGGCGGCCTTGAGCGTGTCCTTGGTCTCGAACGGAGCTCCGGTGGCGTAGACGAGATGCTTGCGGATTCCCGCGCTGGCCAGGAGCTCCATTCCATACGTTTGCGCGGGATTGCCTCGGCTGGGGGTGCGCAGCAGGCGCACCAGGGTCTCGACATCATCGATGGCGCGATGGGCATTGGGGAAGAATCCCGACTCCCAAGCCAAGTGCTTGAGCGTGCGGCAAGGCATGTCGTGCAGCTCGGACCAGTCGACTTGTCGAAGCGAACACGCCCAATGAGGGACCTTGTACTCGGCGTGGCGCTCGAGCCAGGAGCGGTCAAATGCCGCATTGTGCGCGATGAGAAGCTGCGCGCGATCGAGGAGATCGGTAAAGCGGGTCCAGTCCAGCTTGTGCCCTCGCACCATCTCGTCGGTGATGCCGGTGAGCTTGGTGATCTCGGCCGTGATTGGTTCGCCTGGATCATTGAAGCTCCAATAGGTTTCCGTCGTCTCGCCCCAGCTGCCGTCGGCGCCGATCTCGACGAGCGCCACCGCTCCTTCAATGATCTGTCCGACATCGGCGTTGAGTGACGTGGTTTCGAAGTCAAGCACGGCGACTTTCCGGATTTGTGATGCGGAAGACGGGCCCGAAGACGAGCCGGAAGACGAGACGGAAGACAACGTGCTGAGAGAAGCGGACATGGGCCGAACTTAATCGAGTTCGCCATTGTGCGGTAGCTTTTTGACGCGTCAATTCGCAAAAATGTATGCGACTCCTGATTATGGTACACTTCAGGAGTGACGAGCCCGGGACCCGCCATTCAAAAAGGTAGTATCTTCATTTATCGAGTTTTCGATATCGCCGAGGAGATCAATCTCCATCGGGTGACGGAGCTGCTGGAGCAACGTACTCGCGACTCCTCCCGCTCCGGTGGCTCGCGCCTGGGACTTGCCCGGTCGCCTCGACATGCGCTCGTGATGCGCAATGCCCCGGTGCGTCTCAATCTGGGTACGCTCGACGTGCCTATCGGTGGGATGCTCTACCCGGTCGAAGGCTTTGCCACGATCTGGGATTACGGCGTGGTTTCCATTCTCTTTTCGCTCGCTTTGGACAAGGGGACACCTTGGTCCAAGCTCATGGTTCTTTCCGACTTGCTGACCGACGATCGGGCCTCGAACGAGGCCATCGATGCGCTCGCACGGCAGCGCGCCAAAGAGATCCGCGAAATGCTCCATGACGCGCTCCAGGCTCCGGCCGAGCGCGAGCTGCTCGAGGACTATGTCATTTATTTCCTCGAGGAAATCGAAGGAATCAAGCGCGGCGACGAGCTGATGGACGCGGTGGACGTGCCGGCGCTGATCCTGGGAGAGACCCGTGAGGAGCTCGCCGAAAAGAGTCGGGCGGCGATTCTGGATACGACGGTGCAGTACGCGGAAAACGATCTCGTCGTGATCGACTGGAACAGCGCGGTCGTGCTGGAGCCCTCCGGGCAGCGCGATATCGCCGACGTCATCGAGTTCGCGCTCACGCACCTTCTCGAATTCCGCTATTACGACGATCTGCTCGATACTCGCCTCGGCTCGCTCTATGACGCGATTGTCTCGCGGCGCAAGAGCAATTGGCGCTTTGCCCAGCTCGCTCACGAGGCCAACTCCCGATTCATCGAATTCTCGGAGTTCATCGAGCGAGTGGATAACTCACTCAAGGTGGTGGGTGACTTCTATCTTGCCGTGGTGTTTCGAGCGGCGATCACCCGCTTGCGCATTCGTGACTGGCAGGCCAGCGTTACCCGCAAGTTGAACCTGCTGGCCCGGGTCTCCGAGCTGCTTCAGGGCGAAGTGAACGTCCGACGTGGCCACACCCTTGAAATCATCGTGATTGTCCTGATCGCCTTTGAGATCGTGTCGGCGATCTTAAAATATTAACAGGTATCCGCTTCCTTTTTGATGCGCGGCGCGTCAGTTTCGAGTTTGTCGCTCGACGTCGCTCAGTGGAGATGGGCGCGTCGTCGACGCATTGCGTATCAAAAAGGAAGCGGATACCTTTTATTGCGATTGCAAAAGGTGTATGAAGCACCGCTTATGATCCTGACAATGATGAAGGCCAAAATTCACCGGGCAACTGTGACGCAGGCAGATCTTGAGTACGAGGGAAGCATCACTGTGGACGCCGGGCTTTTGCGCGAATCCGGTATCCTGCCGCACGAGCAGGTGCACGTGTACGACATCAATAACGGCAATCGCTTTGTCACTTACGCCCTCGAGGGCCCGAAGGGTAGCGGCGTCATCTGTGTCAACGGCGCCGCCGCCCGCCTAGTGACTCCGGGTGACAAGGTGATCATTGTCGCCTACGCACAGATGAATACCGACGAAGCCTGCACGTATAAACCTCGCGTCCTGCTGCTCGGCGACAAAAATCAGATCAAGTCAATCGATTCGAAGTCTGGGCACTGAGTCCATTTCTTTCCGTCAGGACGTGAACCGCTTCTCAAGGCCTTGGAACGCGGCTTGCGATCGCGGCTGAAATGCATTCGGCTTCAGCTTTGTAGCTTCCCTTGACGGCACAGCCGAGTGCGATGGCATTGAGCTGAGCATTACCGAACTCGGGCAACAGCCTCCGGTAACAGGACACACGACCGGCGTCTGTGGGAAAGGCGGACACGCCGATGAGCTCGCACGCCCGAATCACGAGTTGGTGAATTTCGGTCTGGATAAGCACGTCTGCGATTACGATCCTTTGGCAGTTATACGCAAGGGTTGCATTCCCCAGCGCCGTGCATGCCTCGTTGAAGGCGGCGAGCGTATAGTCCTGTGTCGCCTTGATGATTACAGTCAGGCAGCCCGCCGCGCCCTCGTGTGGCGCACCATTGCCGTAGCAAGCGTCGAGGCTGGCCAAAAGATAGTTCTGTCCGGAGGCAAGTGCGGCCATCGCCAGGCCCACGCACTCGGTCGAATGGTAGATGCTGCTCATCTTTGCGCAAGCTTCGCGGAACGTTGAAAGTTCCTTATCCTGCGGTAAGGTGTCTAGCATCACGTTGTAGCAGCGGAGACGGGCGACGTCGCTGGCCGAGCCCAGGCAAGTGTTTAGGATCGTCGGGAATTGGGAAACTCCCTGGATGGACATCCCATAATTGAAGTCCTTGCGTCGGGTGTTGAAAGTCCCGGAATCCGATGCGGGATCGAGTCCCGGTTGTGCGGATCTTGCGGCCTGCTTGCGGAGCGAGATCAAAGTTTTGAGGGAGTCCTGATAGACTTTTTTGACTTTGCGAAGCCAGCGGATCGAGTCCACGTCGGAGGCGCCGGCAAGGGCGGGCGCGAGCTTGAGGAATCGATCGATCTTGGAGATCACTGGCGCGTAGAGCAGGCGGTCTGAGTCACGATAGAGGTCCCATTCCAGGAGCCCGAGCGCCTGGATGGCGATGGCGTATTGGGCCGAGGCATCGAGCACGCTCTGGTCGAGCTGCATGAGGAACTGAGCATAGTCGAGGCCGAATTCGGCATAGGGCATCGAGGTGAGGTCCGCCTTCTTCTCGACGAAGCGGCCGTTGAGATAGGCCACGTCGCTCACGAAGTATTTGAGCGCCATCTGGATCGAGTTCCGGAGGAAGCGGACCTGGAGATCGACCACGCCGGGCTGGGTCGTGTCGACTTCGCGCTCGATCAGCGCGTGCGTCTTGAGGGCGCGGTTCAGGACGTAGCGGGTCAGTAGCTCCGTGCGCTTAGGGGCGGAGGCCAGGACGACGTCCTGGATCCCGCGGATCATCGTCTCCTTGGCTTCGCGGTAGCTGAAGGAGCTTGTTGTTTCGAGTAAGTCGTTGAGCGTTTCCTTGGAGCTCTCCGCCCAGGGGAGGATCTCGCTCATCTGGATCGCGTTCAGCGAGGATTCGGTTCCTTCGTCGAAGCCCGCCGGGGATTGGACGGCCGGTAGGGCGTCGGCGGCCCGGCACACCGGCACGGCGAGTGCCGAGCCGATTACGCAGCCGAGGACCGGGATCGAAGTTTTCCAGTACTTCCTGAGGATGTTCTTATTCATGGTTGGCTCCTTGAGGTCCGTCGATTTATTCACAGCGGGTCACTGATTGAGTTTGAGGGCGATCACGTCGGTGTCGTCCTGGGGATTGACCAGAAGAAAGAGCTTCTTGACCGAGCCGAATAGGCCCCGGCGGTTGATGAAGAAGCCGATCTTCCGCGGATACTGGGTGAGCTCGGCGCCGGTGTTGCGCACGGCCACCGCCTTGAGCGTGTAGATGCCGGTGGCGGCGTTTCCGAACTTCTTGCGCAGCACATAGTTGCCGCTCATGCTCCGGAGGCTGAACGAGGCGGTGGACTGGCCCTCGGAGTTCGGGGCCGACAGGTCGGCCGATCCGCTCTCGTTGGGCGTGCTGCTGACCGAATAGCTGCCGGCCGACAGGTCCACCCAGGTCAACTCGGGGCGTGTCGCCGAGTCAAAGGTGATCGGGCCTTTGAAGCCGAGGCGATTGCCCGAATTGGCGTCTAGGATATTGAAACGAACCGAGGAGCCGCTGCTCGTGGGGTTGACGTTACTAAGGGGAGCCTTGGTAAAGCCGGATAATCAGGCAGCATAACGAACGTTTG
>CAYXVB010000068.1:15175-18708 GCA_964467785.1 uncultured Bacteriovoracaceae bacterium | reverse complement strand
AGGAACGCGAACAGGCTCAGGCCTGGTGCGAGCGCGCGCAGGCCGGCTCCGAAGCCGAGATTGGAAACGATGAGGGCGGGGATGTGACCCTTCGTTGTCTGCTCAACGGCCGGGCCGAAGGCACGAGCTTTGTCTGGTATCCCACCGGTGCGTTGGGCGCCCGCGGCGAATACGTTGCGGGCAAAAGGCAGGGGCTGTGGCGTCACTATTATCCCGACGGCACTCTTAAGGACGAAGGAGAGTACAGCTCCGACGCGCGCGAAGGCGAGTGGAAGTTTTGGACCGCTGGCACGCTGGAGCCGGAGCTGATCCGCTTCCAAGGCGGCGAGGCGGAAGTCGAGGAAGATCCATCCGCTGATCGGAGCGCCTGGGGATTCCGTGCGGGCGTGCACTCCGCTTGGAGTCCTGGGCAGACCACCTTGAACAACAGCAGCGTCACGCCCCGCCTCGATCCTTCGATCGGTTTGGTCTACGAGTCGGACCGCTTCGAGAATGGACTGGGCCGCCTCAAGACCACGATCTGGGGCGGTTGGATGGGCGCGGGCAATGATCTGCGCTACACGACGGCGGCGCAAGTCAACAAGCTCGAGGAGTACCGCGCGAGCTTCGCATTCGCATCCTTCGGCCAACAGGTCGAGGTAAGCAACGGATTTTGGCTGGGCGCCGAGCTGGGTGCCGGAGTTTCGCTGAGTACCAAGACGGATGTGTACGTGATTCCCGCCACCGGAGACCGGACGCTCGAGTCGAGCCGGGCCAACGCGACCGAGTTGGGCATCTACCCGGCGCTGACGGCGCTCTATACGATTCCTGTGAAAATGCGGGCGTCGAGCCTGCAGATCGGTGCCTCCGGCGTGCCGCCGGTCTTTGGGTTTTCGTATTTCACCGCGTTTGCGACCTATCTGCGTCGCTTTTGAGACGCGCGAGGCGGGACGAGACTCTACCAAGGTTTTACCGCCTTGACACTCCTAGATAAATATTTAGTTTTCAGTCGCCCGGCATATTGCAACGCCCTCCGCTTCCGTCATAAACTCAACGCGAAAAGGGGGGTTACCCATTGCGCAAAGCATTCATCCTCGATACCAACGTCCTGCTTTTCGATCCTCAGGCGCTCTTCAAGTTCGGCAACAATGACGTCATCATCCCGATCGTCGTGGTCGAGGAGATCGATCGCTTCAAGCGCGAGATGAGCGAGAACGGGCGCCATGCCCGCATGTTCTCCCGCTTCGTCGATGAGCTTCGCGCCGACGGCGAGCTCTCCAAGGGCGTCAAGCTCCCCAACGGCGGAACGCTCGCGGTCGAGCTAGGCAGCCATCAGCCGCTCCCGATGGAGCTGCAGATGGACAAGGCGGACAACCGCATTCTCGCCCTGGCCATCTCCCTGAAGAAAGACCAGCCTAAGCGGCCGGTCGTCTTCGTGACCAAGGACGTCAACCTCCGCATCAAGGCCGATGCCCTGGGCATCGCCGCCGAGGATTACGAAGAATCGTCCGTCGAGCCCGAACAGCTCTATAGCGGCGTCACCACGGTCTCGGTGGACGCGAGCAAAGTCGACGAGTTCTACCAGCAAAAGCGCCTGGTCCATAAAGAGGGCGTCCAGGGCTTCCGTCCGAACCAATACGTCATCATCAAGGATTCGGCCAACCCCAACCACACCGCGATGGGGCGCTATTCCAAGGAGCTCGACTGCATCGTGCCGGTCTTCAAGCCGGTCGAGGGTCTTTGGGGGATCTTTCCCAAGAACGCGGAGCAGGCCTTCGCGATCGACGCGCTCCTCAATGACGACATCAAGCTCGTGTCGCTTGTCGGCAAGGCAGGCACTGGCAAGACGCTGCTCGCGATCGCAGCAGGCCTTGTCAAAACGGTGGATGAGAGCGTCTATTCCCGACTCCTCGTGTCGAGACCGGTTTTCCCGCTGGGCAAGGATATCGGCTTCCTCCCCGGGGACATCGAGGAAAAGCTCAACCCTTGGATGCAGCCGATCTACGACAACATCGATTTTCTTTTCGGCGCCACCGGGAGCAAGGGACGCCGGGGAGCGGGCAAGGGATGCCAGGAACTGATGAATCAGGGTCTGCTCCAGATCGAGCCGTTGACCTACATCCGCGGCCGCTCCATCCCGCAGCAGTACCTGTTCGTCGACGAGTCGCAGAACCTGACACCGCACGAGATCAAGACGATCATCACGCGTGCGGGCGATAACACCAAGATCGTGCTCACCGGCGACAGCATGCAGATCGATAATCCGTACGTGGACTCGGCCAACAACGGTCTGGTCTATACGGTCGAGCGATTCAAGGATGAATCGATCGCGGCACACATCACCCTGACCAAGGGTGAGCGCTCGAAGCTTTCGGAGCTTGCGAGCAATTTGCTTTAAAAACGAGGAAAGAGAAAAGAGGAACTTCATATGAAAAAAGCACGCATCGGAATCGCGGGCTTGCTGGCAGTGATCGGGGTTTTGGCCTCAGGCGGGAAGCCTGCTTTCGCCGGACCTCGCGGCGGAATCTTCTGGACCCACCAAATGAGGGCGCTCCAGGCCGAGCTTTCGTCCCTGGATCAAGGGAATGCCGGCCCACAGGCCGGCGGTGGCCTGCTGTACTTTGGCGGCCCCGTGATCTCCAACACGAAGGTCGTGGCCGTGATGTGGGGCCCGAGCGTGAAGCAGGAAGTCGTGGGCGGCATGGGCGCCTTCTATGACGCCGCTCTGAACAGCACCTACATGGACTGGCTGACTGAGTACAACACGGTGGGCCTCAAGGCGGTGGACGGTCGCGATGGTACGAATCAGACGATCAACCGCGGTCGTTTCCTCAGTACGGTGATCATCACCCCGACCAATAGCTCGAGGAACTTGAGCGATGAACAGCTCCAGGCCGAGCTCGAAGCCCAGATTGAAAAAGGTGTTCTGCCCCGTCCGGACGCAGATACGCTTTACATGATGCACTTTCCGCCAGGCATCAAGATCACGATCGACGGCATGAGCTCGTGCTCTTCGTTCTGCGCCTACCACATGGGCTTCAACTCCAAGAAGTATGATGCTCCCATCTTCTACGGCGTCATGCCGGACATGGGCGGCGCCTGTTCCTTTGGCTGCGGCATGGGCTCGAGCTACTTCGACACGACGACCTACGTCTCGTCGCACGAAATGATCGAGGCCATCACTGACCCGTTCCCGACCCCCGGCGACAAGCCGGCCTATCCGCAGGCCTGGAATGATCGGAGCGGTAGCGAGATCTCCGATCTGTGCAGCTCTCCGGCGATTCTCAAGGCCAGGGATCGGACCTACAAGGTCACGATGAACTGGTCCAACAAGGCCGCCGGCTGCGTCGGTGGAACCTATACGCAGTAAGTTGAAAACAAGAGTCTAAGCGGGGCGCTGCGGCGCCTTGCGATGGCCCAATGTGAGGGGCGGCAGCCGACAAGGTTGCCGCCCTTTTACATTTTGGGGTGCCCCTGGCACGCGGAAATGTTTTGCCCTTCGGCTCGGCTCGGCTCGGCTCGGCTCGGCTCGGCTCGGCTCGGCTCGGCTCGGC
>CAYXVB010000068.1:0-15075 GCA_964467785.1 uncultured Bacteriovoracaceae bacterium | reverse complement strand
GGCTCGGCTCGGCTCGGCTCGGCTCGGCTCGGCTCGGCTCGGCTCGGCTCGGCTCTATCAAAAAGAAAACCCCGGAGCGACCTCTGTGAGGGTATTCGCTCCGGGGCAAACCCGGCTTAGTGTTGAGGAATTGGGCCGGATTATCCTGTGAGGGTTTACTGCAGACGGCAGACGGCTCCCGCGTCCCGGCAGGCCCAGGTCGAGTAGGTGGAACGGGCACAGCTGTTGCGGGCGTCCTGGGTGGCGCTGGTCTGGTCGTAGCCAAAGCCGTCA
Organism: uncultured Bacteriovoracaceae bacterium; assembly: GCA_964467785.1. Taxonomy (GTDB): domain Bacteria; phylum Bdellovibrionota; class UBA1018; order UBA1018; family UBA1018; genus CAYXVB01. The sequence continues at coordinate 14,802 of CAYXVB010000068.1, read as the reverse complement.
AAGATGCGGCCGTTGACATTGATGCTGCAGACGGTTTGACGGGAACCACCGCCATACCCGCCACCATTGCCGCCGCCGTAGCCACCGCCGTTGGAGCTGCCCAGGCAGCGCCCGTTGGCGTCAGAGCGACGGGCCAGATCTAACGCTTCGCGCTCGCTCCAAACGATTCCGATGAGGCCTTGATAAACGTCACGCACGAGGAAGCGGCTCGGATTGCGCGGGTCCCGGTCGATCGTGCAGTTGCCGGTATAGCCTCCGTTGGGATTGCCCGGATGGCCCGGGTCCCAGCCTCCGTTTCCACCGCCGCCGTTTCCGCCGCCACCGTTGCCCGGCATGCCGCCGTCACAGCGCTTCCACTGTAGCGAGTAGACGAGCGCCGAGTTGATGTCTGCGCTGTCCACCGAAGCCATTGACTGAGCCGCCCTGCCGTCGGCTTGGAGCATCATTGAGGTGCTGATGCGAAGGTCTACGGAGGCGCCGCAGGCGGACCAGACCGTTGCTTCCGCCGTGAGGCGGTTGCTGAGGAGGAAGTCCTGGTTCAAAGGCCCGTAAAAGGTTTTGGTGAAGCCGGGACCGTGATTGCCGGCAAAGAAGTAGTCGACCGAGAAGCGCGATGTCGCGCCACGGTCCAGGCCATTAAAGCCTCGGTAGTCGATGTTGTAGACCGACACACTATAGCCCTGGGGAATTTGAATCGGGATGGCGATGTTACAGTTTTTGCGCTCCACTCGCTTGCCAGTGTTGCCTCCAGCTTCCACTTGGTAGCTGTTGAAGAGGATTGAAAGAGCCGATCCGTCCGGCGCCAGCGCCGCCGCGGTGGTCCCGATCGGGCACCCCGAGCCATTGACGACGGGCGCGCCGAGAGACACGCCGTTCGGTGCGTCTCCGTACGCGGACAGCGAGCCCAGTGAACTGACTGCGGTGATGGCCATCGCGGACCATAGATTTCGCCAACTCGTGGAAGACAGATTCATAATTTCCCCTTGCCGTTTCAGACAGACGTTTATGGGAGCGGACTTCGCTCTTTCGAATTTTCCGTTGAGCAACCGTTGTGCCGAGCGGCGCGTGAAGTGCGGAAAGTGTAGAAAATGAGCCTAAAATGGCTTCATAATGCGTACATTCGAAAGCCTGCGCGTGGCGTTAGGGCGGGGGGAGGTGCCAGGTAAAAGTGTGAATGGTATCAGCTTGCACCACTTGGCTGGTGACGGAACGCCACTGATTTCTTCGTGACTATCCAACGTTGGACTTTTGATCTGAGGATTGAGTGCCGATTCAGTTCAGGGCGGCTTCGGCGAATGTCGGTTCATGTCGGTTTTGGGATGAATGGGGCTTGGACTAGAGCCCGCAAACCGACAAAAACCGACATTCGCCGAGTAGGCCTTTGTGAGGGGAACTTGAAATGCTCGCGCGACTTTATCCATTCGCGCGTGCGTGGGATGAGAGCGTGGGTGGATGGGGGAGGGCTGTTTTTAAGCGCAGAAAAATACAAACCCCCGGAGGCCGGCACGGTATGGCCCCCGGGGGTCTGGAACGAATCGAGCTGAAATGGACTATCAGCGCGATTCTGGGTTGATCAGCTTTTGAGTTTGTTTTTCGAACGGGATTGAGTCGTCATCACCTCTCAGTAATAGCGGCAGACCGCGCGGGGGTCGTTGCACACATAGGAGTTGTTGTAGACACGAAGGCACTGGTTGCGGGCGTCCGAAGTCGCGGACCACTCGCTGTTGCCGTAACCAATGAACACGTTGCCGTTGACGTTGATGCGGCATTCGGTGCGGTTGCCGTAGCCTCCGCCGCCGTAACCGTCGCAACGTCCTTCGTAATCGGCGCGCCGGGCGAGATCCATCGCTTCGCGATAGCTCCAGGCATCGTCGATTCGGAAGTGTCGGTAGTCGTAGATCACGTAATGGGTGGAGTAGCCTCCGTCGCGTTCCACGGTGCAGGCGCCCACGCGATCAAACGAGGGATACGAGGGTGCCGGCGGGTAATGCGGCGCCGGTGGATAGTACGGAGGAGGTGGGGGAGGATAGCTCGGGCCTCCGCCCCAGCCGCCGCCATGTCCGCCACCGTGACCTCCGCCATGACCCCAGCCGCCCCCGTGGCCGCCGCCCGGATTGGGGGGGCCGCCGTAACCGGGGCCAGCGTGGTCCGCGCGGTCGCGGTCAAAGGAGGCCGCTTCGTCGGTTGCCGTCAGTGCCGCGTCCGTCATGTCCTCGGCGAAGGCCGCCGAAGCGCTCAGTGCTAGAGTCGCCGCCAGTGTCAGTTGAAGCAGGTTTTTCATAAAGACTCCTGTTCCTGTATTCGACGGTTTACTTCACGCCGGCGGCCTGAAGTTCGCGGGAGTACCAGTTCTTGAGGATCACCCGGCTCGTTTCGGGAGAGGTGTTCCAGTAAGTCGCGATCTTGGTATTGAGACCTTCGAGGGCGACCGTGCTTTGGGCAGCTTGCGCTTCGGCCAGGGCGGCCACCGCGGCCGTCATGTCCACGCCGTAGAGACGCTTGGTGAAGTCGGCGATGTCAGCCGTGGTGCGCGCGCGCTTCTTGGAGAGCGTGGCCCAATCCTTCAGGGTGCGAGCGATGCTCAGGCCTGCGTCTTCGGACAGCGCGTACTTGGAGGCAAAGTCCTTGCCCACGGTGGTGAGGACTTCTTCTTCTTGTGAGCCGGCTTGCGCGACAGCGTCGAGCGAAGAGTCTTCGCCGTCCTGGTTGAGGGCGTGGCCCAAGTCATCATAAAGAATGTTGTCGGGGCTCCACCATGCCCAGCCAGTGTAAGTCCGGTTGAAGCCGTAGGAGTCGACGTAGCTATAGGATCCCCAGCTGGGGCGAACCGACGACGTGTAGTAGGGGTCTTCGTTCGAGGTGATCTTGTCGCCGTCCAGGTAGAAGTTACAGCCCGGCTTCGGATAGCCCGTGTTGCACCTGTTGCCGTAGACGTCATACCAGGCATGATAGAACGGGTCGCCGTAGCGTCCGCCGCCACCACCCCCGCCGCCACAGGCGGTCAGGGCGCCGGCAACGATCGCCATCGCGCTCACCACACCCAGTTCCCAAAGCCCCCTCCGATTCACCAACTTTTTCATAACTTTTACCCCCAAAAGGTTTCGTTCCAGATTTGTGAAGAGATCGAACTATTCGCTCTTCATGCCGAGCGCGTTGAGCAAGGGGTGTGCCGAGCTGGGTCGCCTGTGAGAGAGGCGCAAAAGGGCGAAGGGGGTTTTGGTTTTAATCGAATAAAAACAAAGGCAAGACGCGCTGCGATTCGAACTAACAACTTGTGTCAGCTCGAGACGCTCTTAGAGCCACGAACGGAAAAAACCGGTGCACTGGTATCAGGGTGCACCGGTTTCTTCTCGGTTTTGGAGTTAAAACGACACTTCCCACCAGCCGGAGCTGCAGAGCCAGGCAATCCGATCGCCCTGCGGGTCGCGGATCGGATTGCCGATCCGGAGACAGGAGTCGCCGCTTTCCCACTGATCCCGGGCGGGCCGAGTCAGAGTCAGCGCGCCCGAGGCGTCGCGGGTCGGGCGGAGGATGCCCACCCCGTCGGGCGTGCCGAGTTCCGAGGGGACCAGGAGCGCGGGGCCTTCGGCCGAAAGCAGCGGAAAGTAGCTTTGGCTGAAGATGAACGTCGGCAGGAAGCTGTAGCGCCCGAGCGAAGTCACGGCGATTTCACCGGTCCGATGATCATGGAACTGGAGCGCCGAATGCGTTTCCACGAAGGATGCGAGCGTCGAAGGGCCGGCGAAAACGCCCAGGGTGCTCATCGCCGAGTCGAGCCCAGACAGCGGTGCCTGGCGAAGGTCCGTTTCCGGGCGTGGGTTGCCGGCGTACACCAACGTCGTGCGGAGCGCGCCCAGGGTGCCGGCGCCTGAGTAGAAAGTGCCTTCGAACCCCGGTGCGAGCGCTTGCATCCGGCCCGTTTGAGCGATGCCGTCGAGCATGCGGAAAGGCGCGAGTTCAAGCGTTTCAGTGCTCTCGATCAGCGCGTTGCGGATGCGCGCCACGGAGTAGCTGACGTTGTAGTCGTCGCCCGAGGCGAGGAGCGCGCGGATGCGCCCGTCGCGGAAATCCTCGGTCGAAGGCTGCAGCAACGCGACCCAGTCCTGCTTCTTTCCGGCGGCGTTGTCGGGCGCAGCGAGCGAACGGATGCCGTCCGCGGCCAGATAGTAGAATCGCCGCTCGGGCTGGTCTTTGGAGGAGGCCTTGGGGTTCCAGGGATTGTACGGCTTTTTCTCGAGCGGGGGCGTCGTGCCCGCGCCAATCCAGGCCGGGCGCGGGGTTCCGCTGGCCATGGCCATCCAGCGGAAAGTATCCGGAAGGGCCGAGACCGTGTTGTCGTGCTCGATCACCTGATCTTTTTCGAGGTTTTCGGTGAGCACCGTGATGCGCGCTCTGGGAGTCGCGCCTTGCACGGCGGTGCCCAGCAACGCGACAAACGCGTAACGGGCGCTGCCATCGGCGGCTCGCAAACGATCGATCTGGTAGAGCGAGAGCCCGTCTTTAAACGAACCCGGCTCCATAGCCGACGGGGCGCTCACTGAGATCACCAAGCGCCCGTCGGAGGAGATTCGGCTCATGCGCTGAAGCCCCCAGACGAGCTTGCGATCCTTTTCACCACTCGATTCCGCCGCGGTCATGCTTTCGCGGATGGCAAAGAACTCGAGATCCGTCCGGCCGTCGCGCGGGTTGACCGAGCGGATGTCGGCGGACTCGTCCAGCTGCAGCGGAGCGCCCACGAAGGCGCCCGCGGTCGCGGAGCCCGCGACCTGGGTCGATGGATCCATCAGACGCGAGAGCGCGAGGGGGATCCGCACGCGATTCCCTCCGACGGTGATTTCCACCAGATAACGCGACTCCAGGCGTGAGGCGTCCGTGATTTCGAGCGACGTTTCGATGCTTCGCGACTCGCCGGCTTTCCAGCTCGGAGTGCTCCAGCTCGTGACGCTCAGGCGCGCCGGCAGGGGCATCGGATTGCGTGCGGAATCACGCGAGTCTCCGCCCTCGAATGAGACGAGCCGAAGGCTCGCGCCGACCGGGCCTTGCGCGTCGGCCCAGGCGTTGCGCAGCTCCAGACGCAGCGGCAGGCTGCGCGTGAGGGCGGGTTGCCAGCGCAGCGACAGCGGTGTTTTGCTCGCGGCTTCGAAGAGCGGCTGCGGCGGGACGGACAGCGCGCGTGAGAGATCGGCGTTTCCGCGGGAGATCCACTTGCGGAGACGGGCGAGCAGCGCTTCGCTTTCCCAGGCAGGCTCCTGCACCGGGCGCACACCGACGAGGAGGCGGGCTCGCGCCTCGGCGGGGCTCATTCCCTCGGCGAGCAGGCGCGCGAGGATGCCGCTCACGAACGGCGCGGCCATCGAGGTGCCGTTCTTGAGTTCGTAGCCTTGGAACGCGGTGAACGTCGACGGCTGCCGTTTGAGCGGCCAGGTCGACAAGATCGCCAGTCCCGGCGCCGCGACGTCCGCCGCCGCTCCGTAGTTGGAGAAGTGCGAGAGCGCGCCGTCGGGCCCGTGGGCCGCGACACAGATCACGCCGTTATACGAGCAGGGAAAGACCTGCCCCTGGGAGGCGTCGTTACCGGCCGCGCTGACGACGAGCACGCCGCGCGCTTGAGCGAGCTGGACCATCCGGCGCAGCACCTCGGCGTCGGCTGCCTTGGGCCAAGCCAGCGAGAGGTTGATGATCCGGGCATCATGGCGCACGGCATAGAGTAGCCCGCGCGCGATGTCGTCGGCAAAGGCGCCTTCTTTTGTGGCGGGCGCCGCCGGTGTACCGGGGGCTGGGGGAGACGCATCTTGCGGGCGAATCGGGGCGTTCGGCGCGCGCTTGATCACCTTGACGGGCAGGATCTGCGCGACCCCCGAGGCTACGCCAGTCACTTGCCCCTGGGCGGCGATCACGCCGGCCACATGGGTGCCGTGGCCGATGTCATCGCTGAGCGAGTCGGCCGGAATGGGGGCGTCGGGGTCCGCGGGCGGACGGATCACCTTGCCCGCGAGATCCGGGTGCGTGCTATCCACGCCCGTGTCGAGAACGGCGACCGTCACCTGGGGGGCGTCGGCCCTCGGCGCGGGGGCGCGCGAGTAGCCGGAATCCTCGCCGGCCGAGCCGGGGATCATCAGAGTCCGCGTCTCGCTCAGGGTGAGCTTCTGGGCTTCGCCCGTGTTGCGGAGACCCCACTGCAGGCTTTCAAACGATGACTTTTCCTGAAGCTCGGCCCGGGAGTTGAGGTCCGCGCTCCACCCGGCGCGCAACGCGCGCCGGCGCAGGCGGGCGTCCTGGGCCGAGCTCCGGGTGCGGACCTTGAGCGTGGAAGCCAGCTTGCCATCTCCGAGCGCGGCCAGCGCCTTAGCTTCGCCCGCTCCGAAGAGCGGTACGACTTCGATCGCCGCGCCGCCGCTCTTGAGCAGCGACTCGAGCTTTTTCGCGCCCAGCGCGCGCGGACTCACTGGCGTGAGCAGGTACTCCGCCGCGTAAAGCGGCGAGGCTTGCAGGCTCAGGGCGAGGAGCAGGGTCGCTCCGATGGGGTTCAGTCGGGTCGTGGGGTGCTTTTTCATGATCGCGATCCTCACTCAGTAGCCTTCGTTGAGGTAACGGGCATAAAGCTCGTGCACCTGGATGCCGGTCTTGGCCGCGAGATCGCGCAGCGCGCCGGCGCCGTGGTCGGTCTGGTAGGAGCCCACGCTGTGGGAAATGTACTGCGCGGTCGTGTCCGCGTTCTCGACGTTAGTCTTAAAGCCCTGGACCTTGACCTGGAAGAAGATATTTTCCTTGCCGAGGGTCTGGATCAGGCGCGCTAGCGGGAGCTGGCGGTGCAGCATATATACCAATTGGTTCTGCCAGCGGATGCGGGCCTGCTCCGTGGCGGGGTCCTTGCTATCGCCCGGGTAGGTCTCGCGCAGCTTGAGCAGGTCATACATCCAGAGCTTGAGGCAGGGGATGGTGACCAGTTTGCCGCCCGAGCGGGCCGTGTAATTCACGGGCATGTCCGCCGAGCCGTAGTACTCTTGGGCGCCGTAGGCCCGGCGCGACTCGCACCAGTGCTTGAACTCCGCCGCGTCTTCCGTGGCGATGATCCAGTCGGCGGCGTCCGCCAGTCGGGGGGCGAGCAGCTTGGTCGTGATCTTGTCGAGCCCGGCCTTGTAGACCAAGAGCGCCGTCGAGAGCTCGTACATCTGCAGCTGCTTCATCGTGGCGAACTCGTCGCGGTTGATGAGCGGATAGCCGAGGTCGAGCGGCTTCATCGACGTTTCAAGCGAGTCGAACATCTCGAAGAGGTTCGCGCGCGAGAGGATCCAGCCCTTCCAGTGGCGCTCGACGAGTGTGACGGGCGGTGCTGGAGGCTTCAATCCGTCCAGGGCTTTGGAGGTTCCCCGCGTGGACGAGGGAGTGATCTCGGCCTCGGTCGACACCTCGGTCCACTGCGAGTGGCCAAGCAGCGAGTCGGCCGGGTCGCTCCCCATTCCTCCCGGAATCGGGGAATAACCCTTGGTGATCTTCTTGAAGACGTTGGAGAGCAGGTCCGCGTCGCTTACGCCATTGAGGCGCTGGATGCGGGCGTTGTAGAACAGCCGCTCGAAGTCCTTGGGGTCGTAGGGCGTGCCCGGATCTCCGGGGACTCGCCCCGGCGGCAGGATCTTGAGCAGATGGCCCTCTTCGAGGGAGAACCAGCGCCACCGCAGGAGATCATAGCGGTTCACGGACGCTTCAAGGGAGTGGTTGAGTCGATAGGGCCGGAAGTCCTCTTCGAGGCTCTCGGCGGAGTTGGATTGCAAAAGCGCCTGGATCGAGCGCACGAGACGGCGATCGCGGTCGGGAGCGCCATCTTCGTCGGCGCGATCGAGTACGTAGGCGCGGGTCTCGGCGTTGCCGTCGCGCTCACTGTGATTGTAGCGCGCGACGTTGATCCACCAGTAGAAATCCAGGCCCGTGTCAAAGGCCGACGAACGTACGCCTTGGAGGTAGACCTGCAATCCGCTGGCAGTGCGGAGGATGGTCGTCCGACGGTAGGCCGTAGCCCGGGCCGCGGAGTTGAGATTGAGAATGGGGTTCTCCGTGAGCGGAGCGAGGCCCAGCAGATTGACCAAGGGCACGGTGACCCGGCCCTGAACGCCCGCGGCGATCGTATCCGTGATCACGAGCATCTCGTTTTGCTTGAGCTGGTCGAGCAGCTTCTTGAAAGCCTCGGTGGACGTGCCTTGGGTAAGGTTGGCCGCGAGGTCCTTCATGTATCTGGGTTGCCAGAGCGATTTCCAGTCCGTCGCGATGGCGGCCTTCATGTCGGCCACGGGTCGAACATGGATGTAGTTGCGCTGGAGGACGACGTTGCCCGTCACTCCCGGCAGGACGTTGGGGATGTTGTCCACGCCGGCGAAGTAACCGAGCTGGGCCTGCACGGAGAGGTTGTCCACCAGCTGCGCCTTGGACTCGTCGCCGTAATAGTTGCCGGTGACCACGTTGCGGTTGGCCGCGACGGAGAAACCGCTGATCCAGCCGCCCCAGGTGGCCACGGGCTGCGAACTGCTCGGCGCCTTGCCCGATTTGATGGACTCGTTGAATTCGCGGACCAGCTTTTCAAAGACGGCCTTTTGATGCCTTTGGGCGACGTCCGAGGCCGAGGCGACGGTGATCGCCTCATTGAGCTTTTCGGTGGCTTTGGCGATCACCGACGCGATCGTCTCGATGCGGAGGTAGCGGAGGATTTCCTCGCGGCGGACCGGAGAGGAGGGGTCGCCGTAATTGAAGCGCAACGCGTAGCCCGGGTAGCTCTCGCGGGTGAGCTTGCCGTCCACCACCGCGCCCACGTTGAGATGCGCGTCGTAGGGCAGCACGGGAAACTCTTTTTTGAGTCCCATGACTTCAAGCAGTTGATTGCGCCGGGCCACGGTCTTCTCGATCAAAAGGGCCGTGACGTCGTCGGGATATCCGGCCGAACGAACGGCCGCTTCCAGGGTCTCGCGCTTCAGGGCGCCGATCCTACGGCTGATCCAGCGCGCGTCGTCGATGGTCGTGGACGCAAAGTTTTCGGCGTAAGGATGGGTGAACATCGCCGATTCGCTGAAGATCTGCGCGGTCGTATAAGGGAAGACATTGGGATTCTCAGGGATGTCGAGCAGCGTGAGCGGCACGACGAGCGCCCGGAAGGCGCGCTGGGCGGGCAGCGTGGAGTTGCCCTGGGTGCGATAATCCGGGATCGCGCCCCAGTGAAAGTTCGGGGTCTCGATTTGGCCCGGCTCCAGCACGATGTCCTGGAGCGTGACCACCGGTTGGTCCTTGGGGAGATCTTTTTCGGCGTCGGGGACCCAGCGACTCTGCGCGGTCTGGGTCTGCTTAATGATGAGATCGACGAACTGGTCGCGGTACGCGAGCGAGTCGAAGCGGATCGTGAGCTTGCGATACCAGCGGGGCGCGACCACGCCATAGCCCAGGCTCTTGAGCAGGGCAGCGCGCGCGATGGCGGCATGCGAGCTCAAGCTCGCGCTGACAATGAACGACTGGGGAGGCGAGCCCGGCGTGTAGACGCGCGCGCGCGCGATGCCCGAGGCTGAGCGCATCGCGCTCTGGAAAAAGACCTGACCGCCATCCTCGGGGTAGGAGAGGGGACGGGTCACGGGGAGAGCGCCTTTGGTATTCCACAGATCACTTGAGGTGGGATCGAGGACGCCGAGATCGACGCCTTGGCGGGCTAGCGTCGCCGCGTCGTCGGAGTCGACGGCTCTTCCCTTGTAGAGGAGGTCGGCGGCGGGCTCATGCACGCCCGAGAACGGAAGCACCAGGCTGCCGGCCAGCGCGTCCCGCCCCGCGAGCGCGACAAGGGCCGCGCCCACGACGAACGCTTTCGCGGTCGGCAACCAAGACCATCGGTCCTGCCGGATCGCTTGCAGCAGCAATGGATGTCGAATGGCGTGCTTCTTCATAATAAAAACTTCCTGACCGACTCCGCCGGAGCGGAGTTCATTGAGAATTCTTGCGATGCTCGGCCAGCTCGAGATCGAGATGCCGGCGGTAAGAGCGGGCAAGGACCCGGAGCTCTTCGGTCTCCGCGTGGTCTTCCAGCGCCTTGAAAAGCAGGCGCCCGCGCCTCATCGATTCGGGCGAGAGCTCGCCCGTGGCAGAGCGTAGCTCCTGAAACCGCACCATTTCCTCGAGCAGCTCGAGCTTGTTCATTCCGAGGATCTTCGCGTGGTAGGCGAGCTCCTGTTCGTTCTCGTCGCTCGTCGGGCTTTCGGTGGTCCCGCTGGCCCTTGCTTCGCTCTTCGCTGCTTTCAACTTCTTCACTGCTTCAAAATCGATGACGTTGTTGCTCATACGCGGGACGCCCTTGAGCAAGTGCGGTGCCAGTGGTCGCGCAATTCGTAAGTGCTCGAATTGTCATGCGCCCGGCGGGCGATGCGTTCACGCAGTGGCGTTTTGGCTCTGTCAGTGGCCAGTCAGTCCTGTCTAAGCCTTAGACAGCCCGAGCGCAGATCCCTAGCTTGCGGCTCCGAGGAGCCGAAAGCGCCGCACGCAGGACTCCTGGTAGAGATGCGCGAGAGTTTCCCGGACGATCAGGTTCATGAGCGCGGGGTTTTCCTCCGGCACCTTGTGGCGCGAAAAGGCGATCTCGAAGTGCCGGAGCGCGGGGCCGAGCTTCTCGGCAAGCTCCGTGAGCGAGGCGTACTCGACGTACTCGTCAAACGCCGCTGCGATCAGAGTGACCTTGTCCTTGGGGATCTTGGCGATCTCGGCGTCGAGAGTCGCGTTCCAGACACGGATTCCTTCGGTGAGATTGAAGACGGCGGCCGGGTTCCAGGGGCCCGGCTCGGCGAGGGGGTAAACGGTTTCGACGTTGAGCTTGAGGAGCGCCGAATAGCGCGCTTGGAACTCCTTTGGGGAGAGATGGTTCCCGTTCAGGAACTCCTCGAGGTGGATGAGCGCTTTGAACTGCTCGTCCTGCGAGGTCAGGGGGCGCACGTAAGGCGCGACCGCGATCGTTTGCTCGATCGTGTCGGCGTACTTCTTGGTGTAGGCAAGAGAGATGCCGCCGCCGTAGGAAAGGCCGAGCAGTACGGGCTTGCGCTCGAACTTCATTTTCTCAATGAGAAGTTTGAGGTCCTCGACTTGCGCCTCATAGGGGATGGGGGCGGTGACCGGCCCGTTCTTTTGGAACGTCTTTCCCATGCCGCGCATGTCGTAGCGCAGGATGCCCGTGCCCTCGTCCAGGGTGCGGCCCATTCGGTTGACGAGCTTGTCCCAGTTGGTGGTGTCGTAAGTCAACCCATTGAGCATGATGATCGTTTCTTTGCCGGGTTTTGGGGGAATGTAGTCGACCCACACCTCCTGGCCATTGGGCAGAGTCACGTAGCCTTGGAACCTCTCGGTGATTCCTTCGGGGAATTCGGCCCGTGCTTTTTGGATGTTCACTGGGGCGAAAAAGGCCGCAAGGCCTATCCCCGCTATCAGGCCTGGGGAGACCTTTGCAAAGGGGATGGTCGAAGTGCAGAGCAGGGACGTCGCCAAGGTGACTGCGCCAAGGAATCGGTTCATTTAGAACTAAATTAGATGAATCTCCGAGGCAGGGCTAGGGCGCTTGTTGCGCACTTGCAAAAAAACAAGAGTTTGCAGTGATGGTTTTTTGACGCTTTTGGATTCGGACCTTCACAGGCTTTCATTTTTAAGGCTTGGATCCGGAAAACCGATCTAATCTAAGTAGAAGGAGCGAATTCTATGGAACGGAGTTCGAGAGAGTTATTTTTCAGCTCATGGGCCGCGCTCGCGCTCTGCCTGGGCGCCCCGGCTTGGGCCGCGGGCAATGGCGCCGGAGGAGAGGATTTTCCGGAATCGCGCTTTGGTGCGCCGCCAGTCAGGGTGATCCCCGGAGTTCGCGCGGGATACGCCAGCCGCGCCGTCGAGGAGATGGAAACCGCCGACGAGGCGATTGGCACCGGTCGTGACGCTCCACTGCGAGGCGGCTCCCGCGGGATCGCCAGCGTGGAGGACAGCGCCCCAAAAGGGAGCGGAGAACAGCTCCCGCCGCGTGTGGGCTCGCCGGCTCCCATCGGATCTACTGATAACCTCGCGCCCTCCGCAGTGCGTCTCAAGGGAGTGCAGGAGGTCGCTCTCATCGCCAACGATCTGGGCTTTTTCCCAAAGACCGTCTTTGTCAACCGTGACGTCCCGGTGCGGATGTTCGTCACCGGCGCCTCCAAGAACACATTGTGCATCATGATGGATTCCTTTCAGGTGCGAAGGCAGTTACGCAGCCAGAAGATCGAAGAGATCACTTTCACGCCGAATACGCCCGGCAAGTATCGCTTTTATTGCCCTGTGAACGGAATGGAAGGCATGATGGTAGTGAAGGAACTTTCTTCGTCAAACGGTTTTGGCAACTGAGGCAACTGAGGGTATACAACGGCCATGCTCTTTGATCTCATCGTGATTGGCTCAGGTCCCGCGGGCACGCGGGCAGCGTTGCAAGGGGCGAAAGCAGGAAAAAAAGTCGCGCTCGTCGAAGCCCACTCCGCAGTCGGGGGAGGGTGCGTCCATTTCGGGACGCTCCCCTCGAAGTCCTTCCGCGAGTCGGTGTACCGTTGGTCGCTCAGCGGTAAGGGAGTGCTGGGGCGCGAGTATGACGCCGCAGGGAGTTCGCTCCGTCCGGCGCGCTCGGGCCGAGGTGGCAACGCGCCCCGCCCCGACATGCTTCGCTTGATGAAGCGGGTGAACCGCGTCGTCGAGGGCGAAGGCGTCGTGGTCGAAGATCAGCTCAAGCGCAATGGCGTGACCGTGATCCTGGGTCGCGGCACCCTGGTGTCGCCTAATGATGTCGAAGTCAGAACGAAAAGAGGCATCGAGAAGCTCACCGCCTCCTTCATCGTGATCGCCGTGGGCGCCCACCCCGTCGCGCCGGCCCACCTGCCGGTTGACGGCAAAACGGTGCTCGACAGTGATACGGTCCTCTCGCTCAAGAAGATCCCCCGGCGCCTGGTCGTGCTCGGCGGCGGTATCATTGGTTGCGAATACGCGAGCATGTTCGCCATGGCGGGCTCGAAGGTCACGCTCGTCGATCGTCGCCACGAGATCCTGGCCAGCGTCGACCGTGAGATCGTCAACCGCCTGGTTGAGCGCTTCAACGCGCAGGGCGTGGAGGTCGTGCTCGAGGCCGAGGCCACCCGAATCGACAAAAAGAAGGGCAAAGCCGCCGGATTGGGCGTCGTGCTGTCCAACGGCCGCAAGGTCGCCGCCGACGCCGTGCTCATCGCGCAGGGCCGCAAGGGCAATACCGCCGGCCTGGGCCTTGAGGCCGTGGGCGTGCAGGTCAATGACCGCGGCCTGATCACCGTCGACAAGTATTACCGCACCAACATTCCCAATATCTACGCCGTGGGCGACGTGATCGGACCGCCGGCGCTCGCCTCCACCAGCATGGAGGAAGGGCGCATCGCGTGCTGCCACGCGTTTGGCATCAAGGCCGAACCGATGCCCACGCATTTCCCTTACGGCATCTACACGATCCCGGAGATCTCCATGCTCGGCCCGACCGAGGAGGAGCTCACGGCTCGCAAGGTCGATTTTGTCATCGGTCGCGCCCATTACAAGGAGCTCGCCCGTGGACAAATCGTGGGCGACCGTTGGGGCCTGCTCAAGCTTCTGGTCGATCGCAAGACGCTTGGGATCCTGGGCGTCCACATCGTAGGCGATAATGCCGCCGATCTCATCCATATCGGCCAGGCGGTGATGCACTTTGGCGGGGACGTGAACTACTTCATCCAGAACGTATTCAATTACCCGACGCTGGCGGAGGCTTACAAGACCGCCGCCTTTGCCGCCGTGAACCAGATCAATCACCCGAACAGTCTGAAGCCCACGGGAAATAGCTCAAAAAAGAGCCCATAAGTCAGAGTGGAGGCGCAAAGTTCAGGGGGCTTAAGAATTGAGCGAAACGATTCGCCCCCGTGTCCGCGCTGGCTCACTACAAGGACTGGATTTTTCCACTTAAACTAACCTCAGGGGTCGTTTTTGGGGGAATTTCCATGTCAGTCTTGATCCGTACTGAGCGTCGAAACCAGCGCGCCGATCGACGGGGAGCCGAGGCAAGAGGACTTGCGAAGAAGGGCTCGGTCTCGAAGCCCGAGGCCGTTCCGATGGCCGTCCTCAAGAGCGCGCATCGTTATTACCTTTATCATAACAACTCAAAGGCGTTTCACGAGATCCTCAGCGGCATGCGGATCGGCCGGAACGAAACCAGCGATAACAGACCCCACTCCGCCACGGACGCGGGCCAGGTGATCCGGGTCGACGATTCCCTCGTGAGCAAGGAGCATTGCCGGCTCTGGATCCAGGGCAGTGCGCTTTACGTGGAGGATCTCGGCACAGTCAACGCCACCCGGGTCAACTCCGTGCCGATGCAGCCGGGAGCGCGACGCAAGGTGCTCCTGCACGACGTGATCGAAGTGGGCGGCCAGCGTTTCATCCTCACGCAGCAGAATCGGCGGCCTCCCGCGTTCACCGAGGATCTCACGCGTCGCAATGGCCTCCCTTACCGCGCCCGTCGCAAGAGCGATGGTTCGCTCACGGCGGTGTTCACGGGCGAGATCTTTCAAGAAACCCTTGTGGCAGTCGATTCCGCTCAGTATCGGGAGCTCCGCTTGCGGAGCGCCGTCAAGAGCGCGGGCCACAGCGTGCGAAGCCAGGCTCTCCGCCCGACCTTTCGAGCGCTCTTCTGGTTGGGAATCTCGTTGATCTCTTTTTTTGTGTTTCTGTTTGTCGGAAGTCTTCATCCGCTCAATCTGATTTGAACGGTAAAGTCCCGCATCGAGGCGCTTGGCG
>CAYXVB010000067.1:0-18731 GCA_964467785.1 uncultured Bacteriovoracaceae bacterium | reverse complement strand
CGCAGGGACCCGGATAGTCCCGATTGGGATCGAACGAATCGGAACCCGCCTTCTCGTACCGGTTGTTGGCGTCATAGCCGCCGATGTTGAGCACGGGGATCACGGTAACGGTCTGGCCTTCGATCGGCCGCTCGGCCAGGCTGCGGGCTGTCCCCAAGGCCACTTCAGTGGAGCCATATTCGTTGCCGTGGTGGGTGCCTACTACCAGGTTGCGGACTTTGCCGGAGCCGATCTCGATGCCATAGATCCGGTCGCCGGAGTCCGAAGGACCGACTTCGACCAGACGGGCGTTGCCGCGATGGGACTGGACGAGATCCTGGAGCATCTTCTTGACTTCGGAGTATTTACTGAACCCGCTAGGCGAGGCGAGCGGAGGCTGCGCCTGCGCTTGCATCCCCGAGACAAACACCATAGCGCTCAATACGGCGCCGCCTCTCCCGATCCTTGGGAATCTGCTCATGTGTCGATGGCCCTCCGATTGGCCGGACTTCATATTCCCATAAGCAAAGCGGACGACCGGGCCGCCGTCAACTTTTCTTTGAGGGTACGGCGCCTGGCTTATTGCACGAAGCGGCCCATTCTCGGATCCCAGGATCCAAAGACCAAGGGGCCGGAGCAACGAAAAAGCCGCCCTCCGATCGCGAACTCCGCGGCGAAAGACGGCCTTTTGAAATTTGCGCAGGACTGTAAGCCGGGTTCTGTCTTCCCCACCCCTTGCGGAGTGAAGGAGGCGACCATTCCTCTAGGGTTGCCATTACTGACAACCTCAACAGCGGCCTTACCCGGGAACAACGGTCGAGCAGACCTTGACTGTTCCCCTATTTGGCCTTGCTCCAGGTGGGGTTTGCCGTGCCCTTCCTGTCACCAGGAAGGCGGTGGGCTCTTACCCCACCGTTTCGCCCTTACCGGGCAGCCCTTTCGAGCTGCCTGGCGGTTTGTTTTCTGTTGCACTGTCCGTCACGCCCGCCGTCGCCAGCGGGGTGCCTGGCCGTTAACCAGTACCTTGCTTAATGGAGCCCGGACTTTCCTCCCGCAGACTTCCCCGAAAGGTCATCTGCCAGCGATCGCCCGTCCTGCGCGAAAAACACGTACCACTGCAATAGCGCTCTCCGCAACCCTCTGCCTAAACCAAAAAAGGCCGGGAACGATAACTCAGTGCTGCTTGGCTGCCGGCTCGTCCGCTTTGATCCGGTGCGGGATCGTGGGACTCTCGGTCACCGGGATCTTGGTGGCCGGGGCCAGGAAATTCACGCTCTTCAACTGAGCCTGGCGGAAGTAGTCGATGGACTCACCGAGGATGCGAGTTGCTTCCTGCGGAGCATGGAAGCCCATCGAGTTTTCCGCCGCGACGAAGTCGAGGCGCCACTGCGCCTTGCGGTGCAGTTCGGCAATCTCGCGGAGTGCCGGGTCAGCCTGGACGTGCTTGGCCCAGAGCTCAGTCGCGGCGCTCTTGACCGCGAGCTCGCGTTTTTTGGCCTGTTCGTCAGCGGGCAGCTTGGCAAAGGCTTCGTCCTTGGCCAGCTTCTCGGTGGCGATCTTCTCGGCCTCGGCCATGATCTTGGCGTTATGTGGCGCCCGGATCTGCTTAAAGGTATCGAGGAAATCGGTCAGCGACTGCCCCGCCCGGAGCATCTGCGAATAGGTGCGGTTCTGGATGGTCGTCACGCGCTGCTTGAGCTCGGACTCGTCCCAGAGATGGCACTGTTGGCAGGCGCGGTTGACCATGAGCAACGGCGAACGGACATGATGGTCCGCGACCTTGATTGCGCCCTGGCGCTGGTACGGCATATGGCAGTCCACGCAGCTCACGCCGGACTTGGCGTGCACGCCCTGGCTCCACAATTCATACTCAGGATGCTGCGCCTTGAGGACTTCAGCACCGGTTTCGCTATGCTGCCAGTCGAAGAAGCGCTTGCCGTCGGCGAACTTGAAGTTGTTATAGAAAGTCTCGATCTCCTCGACCTTGACGCCGTTATTCCAGGGAAAAAATAACGTGGTCTTGGGGCCGCAGTAGTATTCGACGTGGCACTGGGCACAGACAAAGGTCCGCATCTCGGCTCGGGTCGCGTCTCGATTGACGTCGAAGTCCTTGACCCCTTGCGATGCCTTATAAGCCCGGATGCCCGCAACAAAGCCCGGGCGATTGACCTGCAGGCGCATGTTCTGCGCATTGTGGCAATCGGTGCAAGACACGGGATGGGCGCCTTCCGCTTGGTGGAACTGGTCAGGCTTGCCGTTGACTGGGGTCAGCGACCCCGTCTTTTTAACCTCGGCGAGCGCGGCTTGATAGGGCAGCTTGCCCAAAGCCTCAAAGCCCTTGCGGATATCGCCCTCCTGATAAGTCGCCGCAGCGATATCACCTCCGCCCATGCGGACATAAGTGGGGATCACCGATGCATGGCAATGAAGACAGGCGCCCGGCTGCGGGCGCTCGGTCACGCGGCGAGTGTGCTCCTGATCGAACAGCATATAGGCATGGCCGCGGCGGTCGCGATAGTCGAGCCCAAAAGCATAGCCCCCGAACATCCGAGGCAGGAACGGAAAGTCCACCGACTTCTGCGCGGGGTGGGCGTCACCGCCGCCGAAGTTGGTTTTACCGGCTTCGACGGTCTTTTTGTATTGATCGTACTCAGCGGGCCAGTTCACGCCCCAGGGCGCCGGGTCGGTCGTAGCCTGTTTGACCTCGACGAATCGCAAATAGGTCCTCTGGCCTTCTGACTTGTGCCGGAACACCGAAACGAGAACCGATGCCACGACAAAGGTGGCCACGGCCGTGCCGACAACGAGCGCTGCGAGTTTTTTGCGGTTATCCATGGACTGTTCTCCTCGAGATCAACTTTGAAGTGTAGCGGTCAATGCACGGGCACGTGGCCGATGTTGCGATGGCAGTGAATGCAGGACTGGGGATTTCCGGGCGCCTGAGCTTCCGGCACAAGAATCGCGTCATGGACCAGGCCCTCATGACAGCGCACACAGTTTTGCTGGAGGATCTCGCCGTTCACGCGCCCGACCCGGATGGGTTCGGGGAAATTCTCGAGCGTAAAGGCCAACGAGTGATTGTAGCCATTGCGTGCCTTGGCGATGTACTTTTGGATCCCGTGCTTGGGCAAGTGGCAGTCGTTACAGGTCGCGACGTGATGATGGCCGGAATTCGCCCACGAGTTGTACTGGTGGTTCATCACGTGACAGTTCACGCACGCTTTTGGATTTTCGGAAAAGTACGAGGCTCCCTCAGCGTAAAAAAAGGTGTACGTACCCAGGCCCGCCAGCATTCCGAGCGGAACAGCCAACATCACCCAGTCACGTATCGAATTTGCCAAAACGTCCCCCGAATTTCATTTGATTCAGGCGGCATTTTAACATTGCTAACCGGACGGCCGTCAAGGCGATGCACGTCAATTGTGACGAAAATCACTTCGTCCGCTGCGTCACTCTCATCTGACTCGAGCCGAAAAGCTTACTGACCGCTGACGTAAAGCAGGCGGTAGCAACTCGGGCATTGGTGCATGCCTTTGTTTTGCAGGATTTCGTTGAACATCTGCGGGGGCACCATCATGTTGCACGCTTTGCATCGGCCACCCGCGGCAGGACTGATGCCCAGACCATTGCGGGCCACGCGCACACGGTCGTATTGCGCGAGCACGCGGGGGTCGACATTCGGCGTGAACTGTTTGCGCTGAGCCACAAGTTCGTTGATTTGAGCGTCCAGGCTTTGACTTTCGCCGCTGAGCTGGGTTGCCTGCGACTCGCGGGCGGTCTGCGATTCGGTCACTTTGCCTTCGAGAGCTTTCAGCTGCGTAGTGGCGGCCTCGATCTCCTGCTCGGATTTCTTGATCTGCTCGCCCAAGGTAGTATTGAGCTTCTTAAGCTGATCGACTTCTTTGTTCACCGCCTGAAATTCCTGGGAATTGCGAACAGCTTCGAGACGGCTGGCGGAGCGGCCTTCGCGATCCCGGTTCAGATCCATGGCGGCGCGCGACTGGCGCAGCGCCTTCTCGGCTTCTTCGATCAGTTTCTTCTTGGCATCGACGGCAGCATTGGCCTTTGAAAGCTCTGTGTCCGCTGCCTGGAGGGCCACCGGAAGGGCGGCCTTGGCCTTCTTGAGCTGATCAATCTTGAGATCGAGCTCCTGGAGACCTTCGAGGGATTTCATCTGCTGTGGGATCGGAAATGAGTTCGTCATGAGGCTGTCCAAACTTTCTGGGTGGCCCGGCTGAGCTCCGCCGCTGGCAACCCGATTTCTGAGAGCCAGCCCTTCACCGTGGGAGTGAAGAAGATCTCGCTCTCGCGATGTCCCAGTTCCATGATGGCCAGCCCCTTTCGTGCGCTCTCGAGCACGACGTGGTAACCAGCTTCGCCCGTGATGAAAAGATCGCAACCGGCCGCTCTGGCCGAATCCGCGAAATCCGCGCCCTTACCGGCCGCGAACGCCACGCGCCGGACCCACTTGGGAGCAGGTTCCGACATCATAAAACCGTCGACTTTGAAAAGACCTCTAACACTTTTGATCAGTTCTGAAAAGGATCTGGGCTTGCTGAATTCGCCCCAGACCCCGAAACCCAGGCCGCGCGCCAGCCCTTGGCCGCCAGGCGACTGCTCGACCGGATAGAGATCGTACGCGACTTCCTCGTAGGGGTGGGCCTCACGCAGCGCCTGCAGCACGCTCCGCTCCATGCCTCTCGGCAGAATCGTTTCGAACCGGACCTCTTTTGTCCGCTCAAGCTCGCCTGGTCTTCCAATAAAGGGCCGCGTGCTTGCCCCACCGCGAAAACTCCCCTCGCCTTCAGAGCTGAACCCGCAGCTATCATAATTGCCAATTTGACCGGCACCTGCGTCAAAAAGCGACAATCGGACCGCGTCGAGATGCGTCTCAGGCACGAAGGTGACGAGCTTAAGAAGATGTTCGCGCGAGGACTCGTGAAGGCGGCCCTTGATCTCGAAACCGAGTCCCTCGGCCACGGCCTGGGGCACCTCCAGGGCACAGGTGTCGAAATTCGTATGACACGCAATCACGGCAATTCCCTGCCGAACGGCCTCGAAAACCAGTCCTCCGATGCCGGCATCCGGTGCGATCCGGCTCATACCGCGCGAACGAGGAAAGATGCACGGGTGATGGTTGATGATGAGCCGAAATCCTTTTTTTCGGGCCAGCTCGATCGCCTGCCTATTGAGATCGATGCAAAGGACTGCCCCGCGGGTCTGCCAAGCGAGATCTCCGGCCAGCAACCCAACATTGTCATAAGCGAGAGCGGTGCCGGAGGGTGCCTTGTTTTCTAGAAGGCGCAGCACATCGGAAACAGAAATGGCCTTGGGCATAGATTCGATATCTCAGCCCCGGACCGAAATGACAAACGAGTTTAAGGACCCGGGGGCGCCGCGAGGACGCCCCCTTGGGGATACCTCTTATTGTCCGATCACAGCCTGCACGAGAACCGCCATGATCACTCCGCCAATGAGGCAGAGCCCATGGACGAGTACTGAAAGGCTTTGCTGCAGGAACTGGCTTCGCTTCAACATAATGACTGTCTCCTTTTGGGGACGTCGGCAACATATAATTCCTGATCAATACTGTCAATAATTAATACAATCCCTCTTTCCAAAGCTGGTTTGTGTGTTTTCAAGGAGTTAGGAAGGGAGGAATGAACATCCTAGTTAGGGGTAACTCGGCAAATGTTCGGCTTTGTTCGGAGCACGCGATACAACACCATGATTTCAAGCACTTATCGAATCGCTGCCCGAGTTACTTGTTTTTCGGCACGATAAGTCACTGTAATAACAACCTTAATTTTGGCAAAGGCGAACAGAGCCGAACTCTTGCCGAACAGCTCCCCAGCGCATACCCACCCTACTCCAGGAAGAGTTCGCGTCAGATCTGAAAAAGGGGCGGCTAAAGTTCCAAGGGGACTCAGCGTTTCGAAACCTTCAACCCCGCGGTGACCCAGCCTTTGAATCCGCCAGTGACGTTCACGACATCCTTCAGGCCGAGGTAACTCAACGTCTTGACCGCCATCTGACTGCGTCGGCCGGAAAGACAGGAGATGTAAACACGGCGAGCGATGCGCAATGGGTCTAAATGGAGACCGATTTCGGAGAGCGGGATATTTTCGGTGCCCGGGATATGCGCTTCGACGTACTCCTCGCGTTCGCGCA
This sequence comes from uncultured Bacteriovoracaceae bacterium, assembly GCA_964467785.1. Lineage (GTDB taxonomy): Bacteria > Bdellovibrionota > UBA1018 > UBA1018 > UBA1018 > CAYXVB01. Next base: position 12,581 of record CAYXVB010000067.1, on the reverse strand, counting down.
CGTCGATGAACAGTGTGCCATCGGCACGCTCGTCGAGTTTGGATGCGTATTTCTTGATGGAAATCGAAGTAACGGGAGCAGCCGCGGCACATGCGGTACCACAGGCTGTTCCGGTAGGTCCCCCCACGCGGCCCGCAACCGGGGGCGCCTGCTCGCAGTTGTAAGCCACATGGCTCCGGATCTCATCGTAAGCGGTAGGAACTGGCTCATTGCGCTTCATCTCGACGAAGGCCTCAAGTGAAGGCAATAGCCAATGAGGATTCAACCGCCTTTCGACCCGGATCGTCGAAAAAAGCATGTCACTGTAATCATGGCCCGGCATCACCTGGGTATCGTCCGGCAATTGGCCCAGCACCTTGTGGATACTGTTCCATTGCGCGGCGGGATCGGCGGTCGGAAAATCCGTGCGGCCGGAAGAGCCGATAAAGAGGGTGTCGCCAGTGAAGACCATTCCTTCGCCATGAATGGAGATCGAGTCCGCGGTGTGTCCGGGAGTCTCAAGTACCTCGAAGGAGAGCGCGCCCGCGCGGATGCGGTCGCCGTGCCGAAGCTTGCGGGTCACGCGACGGCTTGCAGTCAGATGGGACATCGCGATTTCGGCGCCGTACTCCTGACGAAAGAGGTGCGTGGCCGAATCGTGATCGGCGTGAATGTGCGTGTCGATGCCGATCACGGGTTTGAGCCCGTTCTCGGCGATGAGCGCGCGGACGTCCTCCATGATCTCCAGCCGCGGGTCGATCACAAGCGCATCGCGGGACGTCGGATCCCAAAGAAGGTAAGACAGGCAACCTTCCGTGCGAAATTGTTTGAGTCCCAGTCGGTTCGACATAGTTCTATGAATTACCTTGGATCGGGGGCGCGGCTCAAGAGGGCAATTCCTGACACTCCCGCTTAGTTTTACCTTTCGGACTTTTCCTGAATCCTGCCATCTACCAAATGAATGGCGCGATCTGCCTGACCGGCGAAGTCGGGGTCATGCGTGACCATGACAATGGTGGTCCCGCTTTCCTTGTTGATCTTATGGAGGATCTTCATCACGACTTCCCCATTGACCGAGTCAAGGCTCCCCGTCGGTTCGTCTGCGAAGAGATAACGAGGCTCCATGACCAAGGCCCTGGCGATGGCCACGCGCTGCTGCTCGCCGCCTGAGAGCTGACGCGGCAACCGATGAAGCTTGTCCTCCAATCCAAACTCGCGGAGCAGCGCCAATGCCCGATCGCGGCGTTCTTCGGTGCGTTTGAATTTGACGGCTGGCATCAGGACATTTTCGAGCGCGGAAAGCTCCGGCAGTAGGTAGTGGAACTGAAAGACGTAACCCATCTGCTCATTGCGGAAGCGATGCAGCTCCTCGGAAGTCATGCGGGTGACTTCACGATCGGAGATCCGGATCGACCCCGAGCTCGCGTCATCGAGCGAGCTGAGAATATACAGCAACGTGCTCTTGCCGGAACCGGAGCGGCCAGTGAGCGCGACGAATTCGCCGTCGCGGATCTCCAGGCTCAGCCCCCTGAGCACTTCCGTGGGTGGCGTCCCGAATGTCTTTTTGATGTGGGTGGCAACAATGCTCATTTGATAATGCTCATGTCGTGTTCACTCCGCTCCCGCCCGGATGATGTCGATCGGCGTCATCTTACCCGCCGCGCGGGCCGGCAGGAGGCTGGCAAAAGCGGACGAGAAGAACGCGAGCGAAAGTCCATACCAATAGATTCGGGACGAGAAGGATACTTGAAGGTGCCCCTGCGAGCTGCCCATCGGCCCAGAAAATGCCGGCATGGTCTCGAGCCACACGCAGATTCCGTAGCCAATCAGCAAGCCCAGCAGCCCGCCGACGATTCCGAGAATCACGCCCTGGATGAAGAAGAGCGATAGGATGTCGCGTGAATCGAATCCCATCGAGCGGAGGATGGCGATCTCCTTGCGCTTCTGACTGACCACCATGTTGAGGATGTTGTAGATGCCGAAGCCCGCGACGATCAGGATTGAAACCACCATCATGTACCGAACCATGTCCTGGATGCGGAAGACGTTCAGAAAACTCTGGTTGATCTCGTCCCAGCTCTTCACCCTCTCGTCGACCTTGAATCCGAGCGAACGGGCGATTTCACGCGCCTGGGTCGCGTCGACGAGACGGATGGCGATCTCGTTGACCTGGCTCGGGGTCATGTTGATGCGCTGGACATCCGCTAGCGCACTGTAGAAGGTCCCTTCGTCCAGCGATTTGACGCCCGTGCGGAAGGAGCCCATGATCTTGAACGGGATCGGGGCGACAAGGCCGTTGGCGACCAGCACGCTGTCGCCGACGCGCCCGCCGAGCTTGGCGAGGAACTCCTCGCCAACCATGATTCGATTTCCCCCGCCCGCGATGTCAGTGAACTTGCCGGCGGTCATGTATTCGGCGACGTTGGTGACCCGGACCTGCCGGACAGCCTCGACCCCCACCAGACGGCCGCTCAGCGAGGCGCCGGCCCGGGTCACGATCACCTGTGTGGTGAGCTGGGGCGAATATGCGACGACCCGTGGATCGGCGCTGAGGCGCTTGTACCAACCTTCGGGGTTCTGGATCTGCGCGCTGTTCTTGCGCCCAGCGGGCGGCACGGCCCAAAAAACGTGGGAAGGCCCGGACTGGCCGAAAAAGCTCCCATCCAGGCCGTGCTCGGTCAGGAAATCCTCCCGCGCGTACACCCGCACGTGCGCATCGTTATTGACCAACTGATCGATCAGGTATTCCTGGAAGCCGAGCATGAACCCCGAGACCACCACGTAGCCGCACGAGCCCAGCACGATTCCCATGAGAGTCAGGAAAGTCTGTCTCTTGCGGGAGGTCAGATGTCTGAGTGCCAGGAAGAACATGAGCGAAGTCCCTTCACTTCTTGACGACGACCCGATCGCCGGGGCGCACGTCGCCTTCGAGCAGCTCGCCGATCTCGCCATCCACGATGCCGAGCTTGACGGAGACCTCGGCGCGCGCGCCGTCCCGCACCCGAGTCACTGTGCCGTCCCTCAAGCCCGCAATCGGAATAAGCACTGCGTTTTCCTTCCGGGAAAGCTCGATGGCCACGTCTCCGGTCATGCCCGGAAGCGCCTCGTCCGGAAGCTGCCCGGCATCGATGTTGACCAAGAACTGTTTGTCGTTGCTCGAATAAATGGAGCGAATCTGCCCCGCAAAAGCTTTGCCGCGAATACTTTCAAAGCTGATCCGCGCAGCCAGGCCCCGACGGACTCGGAAAGCGGCCAATTGATCGAGAGAGACCACGAGATAACGGTCCTTGAGATCCATGAGAGTAAGCAGCGGAGTCTGCGGAAACACCGTTTCGCCCAGATTATAGGGCAGGTAGGTGACCGTGCCCGCGAAGGGCGCCTTGAAGGTCACCGCGCCCTCGAGATAGATCAGTGGTGCGCCAGCTTTGACAAAATCCCCTTCCTTGACGAAGAGGCCGCGCACCGTGCTGTTGACGGCGAGCTTGAGGTTGTAGACCTGGCGCGCGGTAACGGTGCCGATCCCGTAAACGGCTTCGACGATCGGTCCCTGCCGGACCTCGAGCAGCGCAAGATTGGCGGCACGATTTCGGCGGACCACTCCCCCGACTGCGAGCAAAATCAAAAGCGCGGCGAACGGGAGGACCAACTTTTTGTACTTGGTGAGGAAGCTTTTCATTTTTTCACCTCGGAGCCGCCGACGGCGGCGGGAGCAGGACGAATCGCGGCCGCCACCTCGAGGCGGATCAGGTCGAGCTTTTCGACATAACGGGCGCGATCGTAAGAGCGATAGGTCTGAAGCGCGGTGTCCATCGCCTGGAGCACCTCAACGCTGTTGGCGCGACCGGAGCGGAAATCTCGCTCCTCGAGCAGCGAATTGCGCTCGGTGAACTGCACGGCGGCCTCGAGCTTGCGCACCTGAGCGCGGGCCGCGACCACGGTGGCGTGCAAGGAGCGCAGCTCCTGCTCCGCCTGCCGGAGCGCACGCGCCAAAGAGAGCTCTCGGCTCTTGCGAGCGGACGCAGATTCCCGGACTGCGGACTGAGTGGCACCGCCCGAGAAGATGGGCAGCACGGCCTGCAGGCTCACGTCCCAGCTGATGTTGCTGAGCAAGCCTGGGCGCACCGGATAGTAGTTGGCGGAAAGGTCGAGCGAGGGCAGATGGGCGCCCCGGGCGATCGAGACCTGATCCTCGGCAGCCTCGAGTTCGCGGCGGGCGGAGAGGATATCCGGGCGGGAACTGATCCGGCCGAGCAGCGATTCCACGGGTCGCGGATTTTCCGGCACATCGAGGTCGTCCTTGAGAGCGACGTCACGCTCCAGGCCCGTCTGGAAAGCGAAAAGTTCCCGCGCAGTGGCGAGCTGCCCTTGGGTGGACTCGAATTGCGCCTCGATGTTGGCCAAAGAGCTGGAGACGGCCAGGACCTCGGCTTCGCGGAAACGGCCAGAGGCGTTGCCTGCCTTGATGTCCGCCAGGCGGCGGCGGTTGAGCTCCTCCTGGTTGGAGAGGAGCCTCAAATCACCTTCGAGGAGAAAGACGTTGTAAAACGCGCCCGCGACGTCGAGGTAAAGCTGCCGGCGAGCCTGGTCGCGGGCGTTTACCTGCGCGTCCGCCTGGGTCCGGCGCAGCCGGAGCGCGGCGAAGTCGCGCAGCCCTCGGAACAGCGGCTGAGTGGCGTTGAGTTTGACGGTGTTTTGCGTGGCAGGTGAAAACTGGGACGCGAGCGCCGTCCCCGGATCCGTCTGCTGGACAAAAAGATAGCTCGCGGTGATCGAAGGAAAGAGCGCGCCCCTGGCCTGCGCGTAGCGTTCCTCAGCCTGGACGATCGCCTCCTCCTGGATCGCCACGCTTTCGCTCCGGGCGAGTGCTGAACGGAAAGCATCGTCCAGCGTGATTCCTGAAATGCGGGGGCCCGGCTCGGCCTCCGCGACATGTCCCGCGATGGTGCAGAGGCAGAGAACCAAGCAAATCCTAAGCGCTGTCGCGGAAGCCTTCATGACTTCCTCCCGGAAATTGAAGAGTGAGGTGTTACCTTCTCATTTTAGGATGATTTCAAGGAATGACAAGGAACGGCCACGCGGCATTCTTTTCCCACCGGTGACGGTATTTTAACATCAAGCCGTCCGCTCTTCTGTCGATACGGACTTCAGTTCAAACAAATCGAATCAGAGGAGATTCCCATGAAGTCCATCAAGACTCTTATGAGCGCGGCACTCTGCCTGACCACCGCGATCGCTTTCAGCGGCTGCCGCAACGGCACGGCCACCGGTTCCATCGACGGCGTGCAAGGCCCGAACGTCAGCTATGACAGCAAGTTCCTGACCGTGAGCATGGTCTTCAACACGCTGCAGATCGAGGGTGGTCTCAGCATGCCGGTTCCCGATCACCCGAACTCCACCATTTCGCTCGGTCCCGATCTCAAGACCGGCGGCACGCTTCTGACGTACACGATCGCGGTTCCGGATCTCGGCACCAGCCTCAACATGGCGCCGACCACCTTGCCGGGCGGCCGTCCCCTTCCGGGCGTGGCCGGCGGCTCGCTCCCGGCGATCTCCTTTGAAGTCCCGCAGTTGCAAAACTCCGTATTCTACGTGAGCAAGCAGTTCGTCGGGTTCTTTGTCCGCACCGACTTCCTCAAGATGCAGGACGCGATCATCACCCTGCGCCTCAACGACCAGAACGGCAAGTATATGGGCACGGTCTCGGCCGTGGGCCCGGATTCGCTCAAACAGAACGCTGGCGTGCTCGTGCTGCTCAGCATCGACAAGCTGACCGGCAACGCCATCCGCACAATCCACGACCAGCAAGATGTCCGCTCGATCTTCAACGGCCGCCTGTAATCACCGGCGACTAATTGTTCGTCCCGAGGAAGGGCGCTTCGCCATGCGGCGGGGCGCCCTTTCCGCTTTTGCTCCGCTGCGCGGATTCGAGCGGATCCCTTACATGCCCGGGATGAATTGGAGCGTTTCCGCGACCCCCGGATAGCCACGATCGAACCACTGGTACCAGCTCAGGATCATAATCGTGTGACCGAGGAAGATGAAGAAGTGGCTCCACATCTCCACGCGGTCCGAATAGAGATTGAGATAACGGCGCCAGTGCAGCGCCTCATCGATCACGCTGTAAAAGATAGTCAGTGCGATGAGCGAAAGCGAGGGGATACGCCAAAAGTCGCGCTGTGCATAGGCCAGGCAAAGCGCCAGACAGCTGGTGATGCCCGCAAAGATCGTGATGTGATGGACGAGATTCTCGCCCTTGGAAATCTCGGCCTTGTAGACGGTGCGATGCCCGATCGTGTCGAAGGCGATCGCACCGCAGAAAATGAAAGTTCCGATCGGCACGTTCCAGACCCAGGCAGGATACGTCACGCCGTTGTAATGTCCGACGAGCAGGAAACCCATGATCGCGAAGAACAGCCCGAAGATCAGTCCCACCCACGCGATGTAGCTCGCCCAATCCATCGCATTGAACTCGCGGACACGGGAGGCGTAGATCACGATCTCCCTAAGAAACGACGTCTGTGCGGCCGGTACAAGGGATGCGGTTTGCGCTTGAGTCATGCCATGGTTCATGAGGGATCTCCGAACTGGAAAATACCCCGGATGGGCGCCGCTTTCCAGGGGGAGATGAGCCGGGTGGGAAGGCGCAGCAACTCCGCCGCGATAGCGCCGGCGGAAAGTCGCAACTTGGTCGCCAGCGGCACAACGGCCCGACGTTCGAGCCCGGCAGCGCCTCCGCGCTCCACCCGGCGGGCGATCTCCCAGTACACGCGGCTCGCGGCCCGGACCGCGAGGGCCGACCTGAACGAAAGAAATCGGATTCCCGACTCCCCGCTCGCCCGGTAGGCATCCGCCTCCCGGATCAGACGCCGCACGACTCCGAATACGGCTTCTCGATGAGCGGGCTCGAGCAGGCGCTCGACGGGAACGCCCGACTCTTCCAACCATTGCAGCGGCAAGTAGACTCGACCGAGAGTCACGTCCTCGGCGACATCCCGCGAGATGTTCACCAGCTGCATCGAGATCCCCAGGTCCATGGCGTGGCGCAGAGCGCGCTCGTCGCTCACGCCCATCACATGCGCCATCATCAGCCCTACCGTTCCGGCGGCGCCATAGCAGTAGTAGACCAGTTCGGAAAAAGTACGGTAGCGGCGACCTTCGGCATCGGCCCGCATGGCTTCGAGCAAGTCGAGCGCGTATCGGATCGGCACCCCGTAACGGAGCACGACGGCGCGCAACGCCTCGAATGCCGGTGGAAGCGGCTCCGCCGCCGCGGACTCGGCGCGATAAGCCCGCTCCGTGAGACGGATCAGCTCGTCCACCCGCGCATGGCGCTCGGCGGAAGTGGCGGCGCGGTCAACCGCGTCGTCACAGGTTCGGCACCAATGGTAGAGCAGCGCCGCCGCCTCGCGCCTTCCCGGAGAGAACAGCAACGAAGCCAGGGCGAAGCTCTTGGACCCTTCGCGGATCACCTGCGCGGAAAGAGCGACCAGCGAGGAATCCGAACCTTTCAGTACGTCAGGCATAGGCGGGAGCGCCGTCAGAAGCGGAGGCCGAAGCGGTGATCGTCCCCGCCTCGCAATCCCCTAGGATCACGCCGGCCGTGGCCTTTGCGGAATTGATCACGCCGGGAAGTCCAGCGCCCGGGTGGGTACCGGCTCCGGCGAGATATAGCCCCGCGATCCGATCGTCCCGGTTATGGGCGCGGAAAAAAGCGCTCTGGGTCAGCAACGGCTCGATCGAGAACGCCGAACCCTGATGGGCGTTGAGCTCGGTGCGGAAGTCCTCGGGGGTGAACAGGCGCTGGGTGACGATATTCTCGCGCAGGCCGGGCATATGCCGCTCCTCGAGATAGCTCAGGATCCGGTCCGCGTAGCGCGGCGCCTCGGTCTTCCAATTGATTTCCGAGTTGCCCAGATGCGGAACTGGCGAGAGCACATAAAACGCGTCGCAGCCCTCGGGCGCCAGTGCCGGATCCGAACGGGTCGGCGCATGCAGGTAGAGCGAGAAATCATCGGCCAGGTTGCCGTGCTTGAAGATATCGTCGAGCAGACCCTTGTAACGCGGACCAAAGAGAACGCTGTGGTGGGCGATGTGCTCGTATTTTCTCTTCGTGCCGAAGTAAATGAGGAAGAGCGACATGCTGTACGACATTTTGTCCAGCCGGCGCTCCATCGGGCGCGCCAGGGGCGCATTGCGAAGCAAGTGCCGGTATGTATGCATCACATCGCCGTTGCTCGCGACGACGTCAAAGCGGCAAATCTCGCCCGAGCGCGTGCGGACGCCGGTAGCCCGGCCGCCTTCGACGATGATTTCGTCCACTTCGGAGTTGAGCCGGATCACGCCGCCGAGGTCCGTAAAGAGCCGGACCAGGCCTTGAACCAGCGCGCCCGTCCCACCGCGCGGGAAGTGCACGCCCCAATTGCGCTCGAGATAATGGATAAGCGTGTAGATCGAAGAGGTCTTGAACGGATTGCCGCCGACGAGCAGCGAGTGAAAGCTGAAGGCTTCGCGCAGTTTGGGGTCCTCGATGTACTTGGAGACCACGGAGTAGACCGAGCGGAAAGCCTCGAGCCGGATCAGCTCGGGCGAGACCCGAATCATGCTCCACCAGTCGAGAAACGGCACGTGCGCGAGCTTGGTGTAGCCCTCGTCGAAGACGGCCTGCGAGTACTTGAGGAAGCGCTGATATCCCTCGGCGTCGCGCGGATTGCGCTCGCGAATCTGGCGCAGCGTCTCGTCCAGATCGCCCGAGTAATCGAAATGCGTGCCGTCTTCCCACATGAGCCGGTAAAACGGGAGCACGGGCATGAGCTCGACGTAATCGGACATCTTTTTGCCGGTTTGAGGACTGGCGAGCGTGAACAATTCCTCGAGGCAATCGGGCGCCGTGATCACGGTGGGGCCCGCGTCGAACGTGAATCCCTTGTCCTTGTAGACATAAGCGCGGCCGCCGGGCAGATCCCGCTTTTCGAAGATTACGGTACGGAAACCCTGCGCCTGCAGACGGATGGCGAGAGAAAGCCCGCCGAATCCGCTACCGATCACGGCCGCTGTACCCTTGTAGTCACCCTTCTTCATCTCGACTTCAGTGGAATGCATGTTTCACCTTGGCTTGAATTTCGCGGATCTCCTCGAGCACCGGAAACTCCGGACCGAGTCGGCGCTCCAGCGCGCCGAATGAACGTTCGATGCGGTCGCAGGCTTCCATCCTCGCCAGCGCGAGAAAAGCGCGCGAGTCCATCCAGGCCGCGAGGGCTCCCGCCTCGGGCAGCTCGCGGACGGCTGCCACAAAGCGACCGTACTCCTCGGTATCCAGGTGCGCGGCCGCAAAGGCCCAGATCCAGGAGGGTCGGCGCAAGCGCAGGTCCTCGAGGCGCTTGTAACCGAGATCATCAAGCATTTGGAGTCCGAGCCCGAGCCCGTGGCCGTACTCGCGGAGCGCTTCGACGACCTCCTCGGAGGCGCGCGCGAGGATCGCGCCGAGCGTGAGCGCCAGGGCCATGAGCGCGCCGGTCTTGAGCTCCATTGCGGCCAGGCAAGTCGGCTCGACCTGCTCGGGAGACAGCTTGTCGATAGCGCAGCCGACGTCGAGGGCCTGTCCGAAATGCGCGCGAAGGAGCGTGGAGTGAAGCTCACGGTACATTCGGAGCTCGCGGTTCGGATCGAGATTCATGCCTCGCACCAGCTCGAGCGGCCAAAAATAGAGCCAATTGCCGGCATTCAACGCGACCGGGATTCCGTAGCGCACATGAAGGGACGAATCCCCACGGCGCTCCAGGCTGCCGTCCTGGATGTCGTCGACGACGAGCGATCCAGCGTGCAGCACCTCGAGCGCGTCGGCGCAGCGTCCGCAGGCGCGGCGATCTTCGTCAGTGATCACCCCCCCGCTACCGGCGGCAAATCCAATCTCCACCAGCCTTGCGCGGATCCGCTTGGCGGGCCGACCCAGGATGTCGGCTGCGGGCCGGAGGAGCGTCTCGTCCAGCAATGGCAGCAAAGCCTGGATTTCGGCACCGACTCCGCCTTGCAGCGCGAGCAATTCGGCGACTTCAGAGTCCTTGGGCAACATCGTCAAATGGCCTCCAAATCACCTGACCTATCGCCTGACTTCGCGGCGGACCGGGTGGGTCCGGCGACGGGCAGAAGACAGCGCAGGGCGCGAAAGACGGGAACCGGCGGCTTGCCGGTGAGAATTCGGACACGATCCGACCAGGTGGACGTGCCCGCATAGAAACGCTCGATGAGCGGTTCCGATAGACGGTAAAAGCGCTGAAACACCTCGTAGCGCCTCGATGGAATCGCTGCCTCGAAAAGCATGCGATTGAGGAATCGGGCATAGGTGCCTTCCGACTGATGGCGATGCGCGAGTTCGTTCACTAGGGCGCGTACCGAATCCGAATTATGGCGACCGGAGGCGGCCAAACGGGCAAGCTCATCCGCGAGCCTCGCCGCGATCGGAAACGAGTAACTCGTCGCCGGATGATGGAATCCTCCGCGTAGTCCGATCGCGGGCGCTCGAGTCTCGGGCCTGGGCTCAACTCGGGTCGGCACCGGCAGCACTCCTCGCTCGCGACGAAGCTCCGAGTGGATTTCCCAGCCCCGGGCACGGACATAATCGTGGATCGCGCGCTCGTCCCGGCCCGAGTCCAGCTCGGCGCTGTCGCTATAACGTGTATCCTCGACCAGAAGCTCGGTCGGAGACCAGGGAATCAGATAGACGAAGCGGTAGCCATCGTTCTGCTCGACCGTGGCGTCCATCACCAGCGGTTGCGTCAATCCATGGGGTCGCGACAGACGGAAATCGATTCCGGTGAACTTCTGAAATCCGCAATGTTCGCTCGGGAACGGCGCCCAGCCCCTGGCATCGATGACGACATCGGCCCGCAGGGAGCTTCCGTCATCGAGAATCACCTGGTCCGCCTCCACTTCGCGGATTTTCACGCCCAAACGGAACAGCCTGCCAAGCATCGGCTCCAGGTTGTCGTGGAAAGTTTCCGAGCGCACCGAGTGGTAAGGAGTACCCAGGTGCCGGCCATATCGGGGAAACCGGACTTCGTATCCGTCCCAAGTGCGCTCTGCCAATGAGCGTGCCCAGGGCTTGAGATCCAAAGTCAGATCGGATCCGAAAAAAGACCAGGTCCGCTCAGAGGCGCCGCCAATTCGATGCCCCTGCTCGACGACAGTGACGCGAAGTTCCGGAGCCAGCATACGGAGCCGGGCGGCCAGCAGGGATCCGGCAAGTCCTCCCCCGGCAATGAGCCAGCCCGTCACTTTCGCGTTTGTGCTGTTGGATTTTTTTGATTCAATCATGGATTGCGTTGCTGAATTTAGAATCGCTAATCTGACACCATTTTGTCAAAGTTTTTCTTAGACAAAACCGCATATCTTAGGTAACTCCGTCCGCGGGTCGATTTAGATCAACCCCCAGACTGGGAGCGCACTCTTGCAGCGACGTCTAACGTGAGGCGGTTCCAGATAAAAGGGGACAGAAGCTGCCTCAACCAGTTCGCAGGGATCGGATTATCCGCGATCCCAATCCGATCGGGTCCGGGTTTTCCGACCGGACAGTGGTAGGTTCCAAACATGATATCCCAGAGTAGGATCGAACTGCCGTAGTTGGACCCGCTCACCTTCAGGTCGATCGAATGATGCAAGCGATGCGCCGCCGGCCCGCTGATCACATACTCCAATACGCCCAAGCGACAATCCGCATTGGAGTGGGCGAAAAAGGCGCGCAGAAAATCCGACACCATGTAGAGCAATACCAGCTTGCCGGGAGCACCAAGCAAGGCCAACACGCCAAAAGTACCCGTCGCCTTAAATACCCTTTCGGTGAAATGGTCACGGATGGCCTTCATTCCGTTGAGTTTTTCAGGGCTGTGATGAAGAGCGTGCATCCTCCAAAACAACGGCACCGTATGCATCCACCGATGCTGCCAGTACTTGGCGAACTCAGCAACCAGGCAAAGCCAGGCTAGTTGAACCCACCACGGAAGCGAAGACGGCCACAGCGCGGAACCCAGCTGGTTTTGCGAGACCGCGATGAGCGCGGGCACCGCCCAAGCCGAGGTCATCCACCTAAAGGGCGCGCCCACGAGTGACCCGATCAGGCCATGGCCAAGATCGTTCAACCACTGACCGTCGCCCCCCGCCCAGTCCATCCGGTACGGAATGATCCTTTCAAGTACATGCACCACCAAGACGACCGCAATCATGACAACGAGCAAAATCGCGTAACCCGAACCCTCATTGCGCTCGAAGGCTCGATAAAACACCGCCATCGCAATCGTCATGATGGCCGGAAAAGACAGGTATTGAAGTAAGCGACGTAGGACCTGCACGCAACCTCAAGTGAGTATCGGAGCGATTCTCGCACTGGTTGAATTCAATCAGAACGCACCGGAAATCATCCCCTAGTGAGCTCCAAGTTCAAACGAATTTAGGTGCCTGCTCGTAATAGCCAACGCTGAATCATTGGAAATGAACGAAAAAGAGAGATGGTGCGCCCGGAGGGACTCGAACCCCCGACCTAGCGGTTATGAGATGACTGATCTAACCATCCCGAGGGGTGAATATATGATTTTTGGGGAAATGGGAAATCC
>CAYXVB010000066.1:0-18892 GCA_964467785.1 uncultured Bacteriovoracaceae bacterium | reverse complement strand
TACGGTGGCTACGGCGGTGTTCCGGGTGGTGGCTACGGTGGCTACGGCGGTGTTCTGGGTGGTGGCTACGGTGGCTACGGCGGTGTTCCGGGTGGTGGCTACGGCGGTTGGACTGGTTATCCGAGTGCGGGATCGTTCCCAGGAGGTTGGGGCGGTGGCAACGGTTATGGCGGTTGGGGTGGCGGCGGTTATAACGGATACAACGCTGCCGGCAATGCGTACATGTATAATGTTCAGCGTGCGATGACCCAACAGGAAGACGTCATGATCGCGCAGCAGGAAATCTGGAGAGCTCAGCAGCGCTATTATCAGACCATCAATGGCCAGCCCCCTTCATCGAGTGGCTATGGTCCCGGGATGGGAGCTACTTCCGCCGGTGGCGGCAGATTCTGATCTGCGAATAACCTGATTAAGAGCAATTAGCGTTCGCGCGGGCTCGTGGCACAATGGAGTTATGGCTACGACCCGCGCGAATTTTATTGTGAAAGTCGGAATGAGCCTCTGGCTCGTCTTTCATCTCTTCGTCATCGCTTTTGTGCCGAACGCCCAGAACTACCTGGGGATGAAGCTGGCCCCGGTTATTGGACCGTATGCCAACTTTTTCGAGCTGACGAACGCCTGGAGTTTCTTTGCGCCGGAGCCGGGGCCACCTCCCGTGTTCATCGAGTATGAGCTGTTGAGCCGAGCGGGGGACTCGCTACGCAACGGGTTATGGCCAGACTTGAACGAAAAGCTGATATTCCGAGATCGATTGAACCGACGGATCGCGGTAGCGGAGTACATGATTTCGAGCGAGCAAAGGGCGGAAAAAATGATGGCGCCCTACTTGTGTTTGAGGAATCCAGATGCCGGTTCGGTGCGTCTGTGGCGGGTGGCGTATGGTCTGCCAGGTTTTAACGAAGTCGCGAATGGTGGTAAGCCGCTCCGGGATGAATCGAGGATTGAACGTCATCTCGTTTCCCATAATTTCTGTGAGGACAAGGTTAAATGATTTCCCGGAAATTCACGGAGATGTGGGAAGCGTGGGATGCGTTCTGGTTCCAGGCGGAGGGAGTGGAGCGGATGACGCTTTTTCGCCGCCTGGCCGCGATGCTGATGCTGAGCAGCTATGTCGTGCGATCCATCGATCTGGAGCTCTACTTTGGCGAGAGCGGTGTGGCCCGGATGGCGGTTTTACCTGAGATCATGGATTCCAAATACAAGCTTTCGCTGTTGACCCTCTTTCCCGGCGACACGGCGATGTGGGTAATCAACGGAATCTTTCTCGTAGCGCTCTTTTTGTTGGTCATCGGAATTTGGCCTAGATGGGCGTCGGTGGTCGCCGCGGTGATTCATATTTCGTTTTTGCACCGGAATCCGTCGGCGGGATATGGAGTTGATACGATTGTTTCGTTTTACTTCCTTTACTTTGCGCTTGCCGATTGGAAGCCTGGCACGCTTTGGACTTCCATGGCGTATCGTTTATGTCAGGTCCAGGTTTGCATCATTTACGCGTATGCCGGAGTCCATAAGCTCAAGGGGACTTTGTGGTGGAAAGGCGAGGCCCTTTGGACGGCATTGGCTAACTGGCAGCTGGCCAGATGGGACTTTTCGTGGGCGGCCCATGTGCCGATACTCCTGATCATTGCGACCTTTGCGACTTTGCTCTGGGAGGTTTATTTTCCTGTATTGATCTGGATCAAGCCGATCCGCCCCTGGATGTTATTTTTTGGCGCACTGTTTCATTTAGGAATCGCTCTGGCGCTCAATATTCCTATCTTCGCGGCCTTAATGGTGTTTACCTATGTTCTATTCTTTAAAGAGGGGACGGCTGCCCGGATGAATCGCCGTTTGGAATCGGTATTTCTTTTTCGTAAAGTTCCGGTGACCAACGCCGATACAGTTATTGTCTAAACTGAGAGCACTTTGGTGGGTACTCGAGGGATAGACAACTTGACTGAGGACCGCTATCCATTGCTCATCGCGTCTGAGGAGGCGCATGGGGTACAGCACAAGGGGTAGTGGTCCTCGTCCTTTTTTAGTGCTACCTTTCGCGACATGGTCAGTCTCAATCACATTGGTGTCGCGGTCTCCCATCTCCCTGAAATGAAGAAACTTTTTGCTCTGTTGGGTATGGAAGTGACCCATACTGAGCCAGTGCCGGAACAGGGTGTGGTCACGCATTTTCTTCCGATGCACTTTGAGGCAGGTGGGGCCGCCGTGGAATTACTGGAGGCCACTGACCCGAAGGGGACCGTGGCAGGATTTATCGCTAAGAAGGGTCCCGGCATCCATCACTTGTCTTTTACGGTAAAAAAAGGCGAGCTTGACCCGCTGTGTCAAAGACTGAGAGCGGAGGGCTATCGCCTCATCTATGATGCGCCGAAAGCTGGCGCGCATCATATGCGCATCAACTTCATTCATCCGGCTTCCGGCGGCGGGATTCTCATCGAAATCATGGAGCCTGCCTGAACCCTTTTCGAGGTATATTGGATTAACATATGTCCATTCGCCTGACTCCGGCCGTAAAAGCGCTGTTGATTGCTTGTTTTGCCGCTTTCATTGTCCAGCACACCGTGGACCAGTTCATTGGAGGTGACCTGCAGGGTTGGCTCGCGCTGGTGCCGTCGGGCTTTGTGGTGGGTCATCGATTTTGGCAGATTCTGACTTATCCGTTTCTCCATGCGGACGTGATGCATCTGTTTCTCAATCTCATGATGCTCGCATTTATCGGCGGTGAGCTGGAAGCGGTATGGGGCACGGCCCGTTTCGTCCGTTTCTTCTTTCTGTGCACGACTTCGGCTGGCGCGCTGTATCTCCTCCTTCAGCTATTCGTATGGGGTGGTGCGGGCCTGCAGATGCCGATGATGGGCGCTTCGGGCGGAATTTACGGGCTTCTGATGGCATACGGCCTGATCTTCGGGGAACGCGTACTTCTTTTCATGATGCTTTTCCCGATGAAGGCCAAGCATTTTGTCTGGATTTTGGCTGCAGTCGAATTCATGTCGACTGTATTTTCGGGACGCGGGGGGCTCTCAGGGGCGGCGCATTTAGGGGGGATGGCGGCTGGCGGCGCGTTTCTCTGGGGGCGAGCGGCTTGGGCGGTATATAAGCGCCGAAAAGGCGAGGAAGAGGCTAAACGGCCAAAACGGAGGCGAGGAGCTTCGGATCACCTTCGCCTGGTAGTCAATCGTCCTGGTTCACGGCCTGGTTTGGGTGATGATGATGACCAGAAAAAAGGTCCGGGTGGCGGTAATCCTACGACCTGGCATTGAGGACGTCCGGACCTTGACACGCCTAGGCCCGGGACGTTAAGCACTCAGGACTATGACTTTGCTTCATGAAGCGATCGAACAGAAGAAGTTTGATACCCGTATGATCGAGCGCAATGTCGCTCGGAGCGTGATCTCCGCTGAGGACGCCGATAAGGTCTCCAAGGCGCTGCCTGATGACGCCGAGAATGCTGACTACATCAGCATCGACTCGCTCGCTGGCGACGAATCCGGCCAGAAGTCCGCGCACTAAGCGTCGGGCTCCTTGAGCTGACCTGTCCGCAGTATTGTCTGAACGTACATTCCTTCCCGAGTGGGAGATCCAGCTATGTCCATGCATTCATCGTCCGGCATTGAGTCGGTGACGATCATTGGAACGGGCCCTGCGGGCCTGACGTCGGCCATCTATACGGCGCGCGCCAATTTGAACCCTTTGGTGATCGAAGGCGATCAGCCGGGTGGCCAGCTCACCATCACCAGCGATGTCGAAAATTATCCGGGGTTTGCCGAACCGGTCATGGGTCCAGAACTCATGAATAATTTCCGCAAGCAGTCGGAGCGTTTTGGGACGCGCTTTAAGACCGGCATGGTTGTGAAGGCTGATCTTTCCAAGCGCCCATTTACGCTTCATTTGGCGGACGGCTCGATTGTGCAGACCAAGACCCTGATCATCTCGACGGGCGCATCGGCCAAGTGGCTGGGCTTGCCGGCGGAAAAGCGTTTGCAGGGCAAAGGTGTTTCAGCCTGTGCAACGTGTGACGGCTTTTTCTTCCGCAATATGGATATCGCAGTCGCTGGCGGCGGCGACACGGCGATGGAAGAAGCGACGTTTCTGACCCGTTTTGCCAAGTCTGTTACGGTGGTTCATCGTCGTGACAAGCTGCGCGCTAGCAAGGTGATGCAGGACAAGGCGTTTAAGAACCCGAAGATCAAGTTTATCTGGGACACGGCGATCGAGGACATTCTGGGTGAAAAGGAAGTCATCGGTCTGAAGCTGAAGAATCTCAAGACCGGCGCTGAGTCCGAGCTTGCAGTGCAGGGATTGTTTATTGCGATCGGACATGAGCCGAACACAAAGGTGTTCCGCGACCAGATCCACTGCGACGAGACTGGCTATATCCTCGTTGATCCGGGCACGACGAAGACCAATGTTCCCGGCGTGTTCGCCGCGGGTGACGTGGCGGATCATCATTATCGCCAGGCCGTGACGGCCGCGGGAACGGGCTGCATGGCGGCAATTGACGCCGAGCGCTTCCTAGAAGCGAACGAAGGCTGAATGTTCAGAGCCGGCCGAATGGGAGCTTGTTGACTTATGGATAAGAATCCACAAGAGACGAAGGCGAAAGGGCAGAAGTCGACCGCGCAGCAGGTGTCGGTGCCAAATCCAGTTATGGATGAGGTCGAACAGGTCCGCGTTCGATACGAGAAGCTCGGTCGCATCCGCGCCCGTAACGAGAACCCCTATGGCAACGGCATGGTTCCGACCGCGCTCGCTGCGAACTTGCACCGTCAATTCGACGAGAAGACCAAAGAAGAGTTGGAGGCGCTTGGCCACAGCTGTGCTGTCGCCGGACGCATCATGGCGATCCGCGACTTTGGGAAGGCGTCGTTTGTCAGAATCAAGGACCGCTCTGGCGTCATTCAGCTATTCGTGCAGAAGGACAAGATCGGTCCGGACAGCTACACTCGATTTAAAGAGATGGACCTCGGTGACATCGTCTTCAGTGAAGGATCGATGTTCAAGACAAAGACTGGGGAGCTTTCGGTCAATTCCGATTCCCTCCGGCTGGTGACCAAGTCGCTGCGTCCGATGCCAGAGAAATTCCATGGGCTGCAGGATGTCGAGATTCGCTACCGTCAGCGGTACCTCGATCTCATTATGAGCGACGCATCGAAGGAAACCTTCCGTAAGCGCTCCCGAATTGTCGAAGAGGTGCGCCGATTCTTCGTGGATCATGACTTCATGGAAGTCGAGACTCCAATGATGCATCCGATCGCCGGCGGCGCGACGGCGCGTCCGTTCAAGACTCATCACAACGCTCTCGATATGCAGCTGTTCATGCGAATCGCCCCAGAGCTTTACCTCAAGCGGCTGGTGGTCGGCGGCTTCGAGCGGGTATTCGAGATCAACCGCAACTTCCGCAATGAAGGCATCTCCATCAAGCACAATCCCGAGTTCACGATGCTCGAGTTTTACATGAGCTACGCGACCTACGAGGACTTGATGGATCTTACGGAGAAGCTTTTTGCCCGCGTCTGCGACAACGTGATCGGCTCGCGCAAGATCACTTATCAAGGCACGGAAATCAGCTTTGAGGGTAAGTTTGAGCGGATCAGCGTCGAAGACGCGATCATGAAGTACACGGATTTTGGAAAGCACTTTGAGCGCGCGAAGCTTCGCGATCGGGCGGTATTGCTCGAGTACGGCAAGAAGTCGGGTCTGTCGATGAACCCGAAGGACACGACCGGTGGCCTGATGATGGTCATCTTTGATGAGCAGGTCGAGTCGAAGCTCATACAGCCGACCTTTGTCACTCTTTATCCGCTCGATGTCTCGCCGCTTTCACGTCAGAACGAGAAGGATCCATTCCTGGTCGACCGTTTCGAGTTCTATGTTTACGGTCGTGAGATGGCTAACGCGTTCTCAGAGCTTAACGATCCGGTGGATCAGAAGAAACGTTTCGAAGCCCAGGTGGATGCGAAGAATGCCGGCAATGACGAAGCCTGCGATATGGACGAAGACTACGTCACGGCGCTCGAGTACGGGATGCCGCCAACCGCGGGCCAAGGGATCGGAATCGACCGGCTGGTTATGCTTTTCACGGATTCGCCGAGTATCCGGGACGTGATCCTATTCCCGCTGATGCGGCCCAACCAAGGTTAAAGAGGGAGACGCGGGGGGATGGGCCAGAGGGTATCTGCGGTTGCACTCCTGGCCAGACGGTTTCTTCTTTCGAAGTCATCGGACGGCTTCATCTCGCTGATTTCCTGGGTTTCGGTCCTGGGAGTTATGCTGGGGGTGCTCGCGCTGACCGTGGTCACCTCTGTGATCAACGGTTTTGAAGGCGAGCTTGAAAACATCATCTCCGGCATGAACGGGGATATCGTCCTTTACAGTCGCGGCGATCCGTTCAATGACGCAGACGTTATTGAGCACAAGATCAGGAGGATCGTCCCAGAGACTCGCGCGATCAGTCAGTCTTTTGTGAGTGAGCTCATGGTCTCAGGATCGATCGGAGTGGCGGGGGCCGTGCTCGAAGGCGTGGACCGGTCGATGATCGGTCAGGTGACGGTGATCCCCAAGAGATTCGTGGAAGGGCGCATGCCCGCGGCGGACGGAGAGGTAGCGCTCACGTCCGTGTTGGCCGAACGAATCGGCGCCAAAGTGGGGGACGAGGTCCGGCTCATTATTCCCTATGCAGGGCAGTTGGCGAGGCCTGACGAGGAGGACGGAAAAAGGCGGGGGCGTGACGCACGTGACTCCGATGCGTTCACGCCGAAGTCTGTGACGGTAAAGGTGGTCGGCCTCGCTCGGATGGGTCTTTATGAGTACGATTCGAAGTTCATGTTTGCCACTCTGGAGAGTGTACAGAAGTTGATGTCCCAGCCAGGTAAGATCACTTCTCTGAAGATTCGCCTGGTTCCGCGAACTGACTCGTCGGAGGTCTCGGATCGTCTGGCCAAGAGCTTTGGCTATCCATTTCGGGCGAAAAATTGGGCTCAACTGAACAAGAATCTTCTCTATGCCATCAAGCTTGAGAAGGTAGTCATCGGTATCCTGTTGACGGTCATCGTGATTGTCGCCGCGTTTAACGTGATGAGCACGTTGATGATGATGATTCACGACAAATCGCGCGAAATCGCGATCCTGAAGGCGATGGGGCTGCGACCTGGCCAGGGCTTCAGGTTATTTGCCGTGATCGGACTCGGGATGGGGACGGTCGGTGCATTGTTCGGAATCGCGATGGGTCTGGCGGTGAACTGGGTCATCGAGCGTACCCGGATCATCGACCTGCCGGCCGATATTTACTACATCAGCTTTTTGCCGGTGGTTATCCGCTGGGGTGAAGTGGGGATGATCGCCTTGATGGCGCTCGTGATCTCGCTCCTGGCTACGCTGTACCCGGGATGGAAGGCGGCGCGCCGTTCCCCGATCGAAGGATTGCGCTATGACTAAGACACCGATTCTCAGAGCTCAGCAGATCCGCAAGTCTTTCACAAAGGCGAAACAGGAGATCCCCGTTCTGAGGGGCGTGGATCTGACGATTCACCAGGGTGAGATGGTGGCGATCACCGGTTCGTCCGGCGCGGGAAAGAGCACGCTACTTCATATTCTGGGCACGCTGGAGCCGCCCACCTCGGGGCGAGTGCTTTTTGGAGAGCCTGCAGAGGATCTCTCGAAATACTCTGAGAAGGCGTTGGCGTCGTTTCGGAATCGCTCGCTTGGCTTTGTTTTCCAATTCCATTACCTGCTTCCCGAGTTTTCGGCTCTTGAGAATGTCATGATGCCCGCTTTGATTGCGGGCTATCCTCGAAAGACCGCGGAAAACCAGGCGCGGGAGCTTTTGAATTTTGTCGGCCTCTCGCATCGACTGACCCATCGTCCAAGCGAGCTATCGGGCGGTGAGCAGCAGCGTGTCGCGATTGCGCGTGCAGTCATTCTTCGTCCTAAGGTTCTACTTGCGGACGAATTGACGGGCAATCTCGACTCCACCAATCGCAATCACATTATGGAGCTTCTCACTCGTCTGAATCAGGCGACGGGTGTTTCTATCCTATTGGTCACCCATGATATGGGACTTGCCGGTAAGATGCACCGCGTTCTGTCGATGCGGGATGGACTGATTGAGGTCTGAAGTCTTCTAAATCATTGACAGCAAACGGCCATCCACCTAGACATTATGGCTTGTGATCGGCGTCATGCGAAATCGTCAATGTGGGGATTCAGTGGTGAACAGACTTGCCTTCGCGCGCCGGTCCAGGAGCGCGTGTGCTATCGGTGGTGCGCTGCTGGTTTCGCTCATCTTGATTGGGACGGAAGCATTCGCGGCGAAGCCCGCAGTGAGAGGCCGGCCAAAGGCAGCAGTGAGCTCCGCGGCCATGCCCCGCGCAGAGGCGCAGCTCGACGCCGCCGCACCTTTGTTTGGAAAGCCGGTCGGACAAATCACGCTTGATGGTCTGAAGCGCCTCGAAAAGGACGCAGTGCTTGCCAAAGTGGGTACGAAGCCGGGCCAGGTCTTGCTTCGGGAAACCGTGAAGTCAGATATCCAGTCCCTCTATGGGATGGGCTACTTCGACGAAGTGGAAGTGACTGGCGAATTGACCGGACAGGGAACGGTGAATCTCAAGTATCGGATGCGAGAGCGTCCGGTGATTTCCCGCATCGATTTCGACGGCAATGAACGAATCAGTACCTCGGATCTCAAAGATGTCATCAAAGTCAAAGAATGGGGCATCTTGGATGTGGCGAAAGTCCGTGAGGACGTCTCGCTCATTCAGAAGCATTACGAAGACAAGGGTTTCTATCTAGCCAAGGTGAGCTTTGAACTCAAAACGATCTCGCCCGAAGAAGTCGAAGTTGTTTATAAGATCAATGACTATGAGAAGGTTCAGATCAAGAAGATCACCTTTCTGAACAACAAGCGCTACTCTGATGAGACTCTTAAGGGGCTGCTGGCAGAGACGCGCGAAGGTGGCTTTTTTTCGTTTGTGAGCGGTTCGGGCAGTTTCAAGGAATCCGCCTTCAAGCAGGACCTGCAGCGACTCACTTACTGGTATCTCGAACACGGTTGCGTGAAGTTCAGATACGAGAACCCGGTCGTGACAGTGAGTGACGACAAGAAATGGCTCTACATCTCCATCTACGTAGATGAAGGTGAGCAGTTCAAGATGGGAACCATGGACTTCGGTGGGGAACTGCTCTTCCCGAAGGATGAACTGCATACTGAGCTTTCCCTTTTGTCGGAAGAGCCCTTCAGCATTTCCAAGCGCAACGCGGACATCCAGAAGCTCACGGAGAAATACCAGGATCTCGGTTACGCCTTCGTGAACGTTGTTCCCAAGATGAATATCCACGATGACACCCGTTCGGTGGACATCGAGTATGATTTCGAGAAAGGGAGCCTGGTCTATTTCGGCGAGATCAATATCGTGGGAAATACCAAGACCCATGACAAGGTGATCCGCCGAGAGCTGAAGATCCGGGAGGGACAGCTTTACAGCGGTTCCGCACTTCGGGTTTCTCGCGAGAACGTCGAGCGGCTAGGTTTTTTCAGCCCGGGTGAAGTCACTTTCAATACGATCAGCCCCAAGGGAAAGAGCGACGTTCTCAATGTGGAGATATCCGTCAAGGAGCGCTCGACCGGAACGATCACGCTGGGTGCGGGTTACGGCAGCGCGCAAGGATTCTTCTTCACGAGCACGGTGTCGGAGATCAATCTGTTTGGTCGCGGTCAGACTGTTAGCCTGGCTGGCACCTATTCGGCGGATTCGAGCAATCAGAGCCTGAATCTCGGATTCACTGATCCCTATGCCTTTGACTCGCCTTATTCGCTGGGCGGCGACCTGTACTACATTCTGTTCCCGATCACCGGTAAGTACAATTCGCGAAAGCTGGGGGCTGATATCCGATTTGGCGTCCCACTGAGCGAATACACACGCGGCTTCATGACTTATAAGTTCGAAAGCCTGCGCATCACGGACGTTCAGGATCCGTCGTTGACCGCGGATATCATTGCACCCGATAACGGGCTGCTTTCGAGCGTCATCCTCAGTGTGGTTCGGGACAAACGAAACAATCGTTTCGAAACCACGGACGGCAATTACCAGAGCGTGACTTTTGAAACCGCCGGCCTGGGGGGCGACAAGCATTTCTTCAAATGGGACGTGAATAACCGGTTCTATAAGAAAGTGATCGGCGACCTGGTGTTCCGCAACAGCACTGAGGTCGGACAGATCTTGGCCTGGAGCGGTTACGGACTCCCGCCGGCCGAGAAGTTCTACCTGGGTGGCCCGAACAACATGAAGGGTTTCGAGTTCTTCACTTTGGGACCTTATGTTGTGAGTGCGGACGGGCGTCGCAAGGTTCCGCTGGGCGGAGAGTTCCAGGCGTTCTCGCTTTTTGAGCTGGAGCATCCAATCATTAAAGAAGCCGGCTTAAAGTTTGTTGCGTTCTTTGATGTGGGTAACTCCTGGGGTGGATCGGGCGCCAACGACAGTGCCAAGCTCGCGGTGCGCGCGGACTATGGCTGGGGCATTCGCTGGTTCTCGCCGATCGGTCCGCTGCGCTTTGAGTTCGGTTATCCGATCAATCCTCAGGCCTTTGAGAGCTCGTCGGTGTTCCAGTTCTTTATTGGACCGCCGTTCTGATCTCGTCAGCTCATTCTTGGGGTGAATGACGGCAATGCGTCGCGTTGTGGAATTTGAAGTCTGATTGTGGTTTTCTCGGGGGAAGCCCCTTATGCAAGGAGAATCTCGGATGAAAATGTGGATTGCGGCTGTCGTGGTGTCTGTAGGTCTGATGAACGCAGGAGCTCGAGCGGCCAAGGCCGAGGAGTTGAAGATCGGTTTTGTGGATATGCAGAAAGCGCTGCAGACGGTTGAGGCGGGCAAAAAGGCTAAGGCGCAGCTTGAGAAAGAATTCAATGCCAAGAAGAAGGATCTGCAGTCTGAAGAAGGCGCGATCCGCAAGATGGGCGAGGAATTCAAGAAGCAGGCACTGGTCATGAATGAAGAAGCCCGTGCCAAGAAGCAGGGTGAGATCCAGGAACGCGTGATGAAGCTCCAGGAGCAGCAGGCCCGTTCGCAAATGGAGCTGCAGCAAAAGGAACACGATCTGACCCAGCCGATCATCACCAAGCTGCGCTCGATCGTTTCCGAGCTCGCCAAGCAGAAGAACTACAACGCCGTCCTGGAAAAGAACGAGAACACCGTGATCTTCTCCCAGGAGAAGGACGACATCACTGCCGAAGTGGTGAATCGCTATAATAGCACGGCCGGCAAGTCTTCGGGCTGATGAAGGGACTCACGGTATCCGACATTCTCCGGTTTACCGGAGGACGACTTGCCAACGAGGCGGCGATTGGCGCTAGCCGGGACTCGATCTGTGTCGTCCGGCCCGTGCCCCTGGGCGGCTCTGAGCCCTCAGAGCTCGCCTTCTTTTTCGCGCGTGCCTATGAAAAGGAGTTGCCTCAGGCGAACTGCGGAGTTCTGATCACGGGCGAGCCCTTCGTCAAGCATCTGGAGGCCTCGGGCCTCATGGTTTGGAAGAATGCCGCAGTGATCGCTTGCGCAGATCCCTATCTCGCTTTGGGTGTTCTCTCCGAGAGGTTTGCTGAGAGGATGTCCAGTGTCGCGCATCTGCCTGGGACCGTAAAGTTTGGTGAGGTGCATCCTACGGCACTGGTGGATTCGACTGCGGAGGTCGCGTCCGATGCGATCATTGGCCCGAACTGCGTGATCGGCCCGAGAGTCCGGATCGGGGCGCGGACTCAGTTGTATCCGGGGTGCAATGTGGGTCCAGACGCGATGATCGGCGCGGATGGAGTGCTTTTTCCTGGGGTTACGATCTACGAGTGGACCTGGATCGGAGACCGCGTGCGGATCCATGCGGGAAGCGTGATCGGTTCCGATGGGTTTGGCTACGCCCCTCGGCGGGAAGGCAAGTCCGTCATTGGGCACCAGAAGATCTATCATCTGGGTCGAGTCGTGATCGGTGACGATGTGGAAATCGGCGCGAACTGTACCTTGGACCGCGGCACCTTTGGAGAGACCCGTATCGACTCGCAGGCTAAATTGGATAATCTCGTGCATGTTGGCCACAACGCGCGGGTGGGCGAAGGCACGGTAATCGCGGGCGGAACCTGTCTGGCGGGCCGTGCGGCGATCGGCCGCTTCGTACAGGTCGGCGGTTTGACCGGAATAACCAATGATGTGCAGGTTGGTGACGGCGCGAGCATTGGCGCTTTGGCTCTGATCACGAAAGATGTGCCGCCCGGGACGATCGCGGTGGGTAATCCCCAGCGCGAGTATCGCGAGCATTTTAAGGCCCACGCGCAATTGAACCGGCTGATCGCCGAGAAAAACACCGAAAAGAACAAGCGACATGAGTGAGAAAAAATACCAACTGAGCATTGACGAGATTCGCAAGTTTCTGCCCCATCGGGCGCCGTTCCTCTTGGTGGATCGCGTGCTTGAAATTCAGCCGGCGGGCGACGTGAACGACGTTTCCTCTCCGGATGGCAAGGTCGGTTCTCGATGCGTGGGCATCAAGGCTGTCACTTACAACGAGCCTTTTTTTCAAGGTCATTTTCCTCAGTTTTCGATCATGCCGGGCGTGCTGATCATCGAGGCGATGGCGCAGGTCTCCAGCCTGGCGTTGTACCCGTATTTGGCCAAGGATATCGATCGCCTGGCTCGGGACTTCCAATGCGTCCTGGTGGGCGTGGACGGCGCGCGCTTCCGCAGGCCAGTCGTGCCCGGAGATCTGCTCCGGATCGAATCGGTGATCACTAAGATGCGCGGCAAGCTCTGGGGCTTCCAGTGCAAGGCCACCGTAGATGGGCGGGTGGTCGCCGAAGCCGACATCTTGGCCAACCTGATCGCCAATGGCGCAGGCGCCTGAAAGAAGGATTAAACCTATGATTCATCCGAGCGCGATTGTTCATCCTGAAGCGGCGATCGATCCGAGCGTGGAAATCGGACCTTGGTGTACCGTGGGGCCTAAGGTCAAGATTGGCCGTGGCACTCGGCTCATGAGCCACGTCGTGATCGACGGCTCGACGGAGATCGGTGAGGAGAACATCTTTTTCCCGTTCTCGGTTGTGGGCGCTGCTCCGCAGGATCTCAAGTACAAGGGTGAGGACACCCGTCTGATCATCGGCGACAAGAATACCATCCGCGAGAGCTGCACGTTGAATCTCGGTACTGTGGGCGGCGGCGGAATCACCCAGATGGGCAGTCACAATCTCCTTATGGCTTATACCCATCTTGGCCATGACGTCCGAATGGGGGATCACTGCATCATCGCCAACGTCGGAACGTTGGCGGGACACGTGACCATCGAGGACTATGTCACGCTTGGTGGGGTCTCCGCGGTCGCGCAGTTTTGCCGGATCGGGGCCCATGCTTACATCGGGGGACAATCGGCCGTTGAAAAGGATGTTCCGCCTTTCGCGATCGCGGTAGGCGCACGTCCCTGCCTGATCAAAGGTGCCAACATCGTCGGTCTGCGTCGTCGGGGATTCACTGCGGAAACGATCTCGCGAATCAACGAGGTCATCAAGCTTTGGACCCGTCATGACGTCCAAAAAGAGCAGTGCCTGCTCGAGATCGAGTCGCAGTTTGGCGAGATCCCTGAGATTCGGAAGTTCGTCGCGTTCATTCGTGGCAGCGAGTGCGGGGTTGTCCGCTGAGTGAAGCTACTCGTCTCCGCTGCTGAAGCCTCTTCCGACGCGCACGGCGCCGCGGTGCTTAAGGCGTTGAGGGCAAAGCTCGCGGAAAAAGGCGAGACGTTGGACGCGTTCGGAGTCGGGGGGCCTGCGCTTTCCGCGCAGGGGCTGCGGGTGGTCGTACCTTCGAGCGAGCTCCTTTCGATGGGCACGACCGAAGTACTCGCAAAGCTTCCGCGAATCCTGCGTGCTCTGGGGCGGATCACGAGCGCGGCCCGGGAGGAGCGACCGGATATCGCGCTTTTGATCGATTATCCGGACTTTCATTTCAAGTTGGCGGCCCGGTTGCGGGCGTTCCGGATCCCCGCGATGAATTTCATTCCTCCCAAGGTTTGGGTTTGGCGCAAGAAGCGGGTGAGGCGCTTGCGCGAGGACTACGTGCGCGTGCTGGGCATTCTTCCTTTCGAGGGCGAGTTTTACCGTTCGCACGGAGTGGATTATCGCTACATTGGCAATCCGCTCCTCGATGAGCTGCCTTGGGAAATGTCACGCGAAGCGGCAAGAGAGTGTTTGGGCATTTCCGTCGGAGATCGCGTGCTCCTCCTTATGCCAGGGAGCAGGCCCGCTGAGATCGCGGCGCATCTGGAGATGATGCTTGAGGCCGCGGCAATGACTGCCGAGGAACTGCGTGAGCGACTCGTAGTTCTCATGCCGGTGCCAGGAACGGCGGACGAGAAGGCGGTTGCGATGCGCGTGGAGGCCTGGGTCGCGGGATGGTCCGAGGCGGCGTCGCTGCTCGATATCCGTATTTTGGCCGGTAAATCCCATTTGGCGCAAATCGCTTCGGATGCGGGGCTCATCAAGTCAGGTACCTCGACTCTTGAGGCGGGGCTTTTGGGTTGTCCGCATGCCGTGGTTTACAAGCCGAGCTGGCTCACCGGTTTTTTGTTCAAGCATGTACTGACTTATCGCGGGCCGGTGGGGCTTGTTAATCTTGTGGCCGATGGCATCGAGCCAAAGGAGCGCCCTGCGATGACCGAGCTGCTTTGCGAAGACGCGACACCGGCGAATCTGGCGCGCGAAGCGATTGCGTTGCTTCGGGATCCGGTACGGGGGGAGCGGGCCAGGAGGGATTGTGCCCGACTTCGTGAGAAGCTCGGGGTGGGCGGCCCATCCCCCTCCGAGCGGATCGCGGACGAAATCATCGCGCTGGAGCGGGAGATCCGGAAAGGCCATCGCGAATGAAATCCATTGTGTTCAAGTCGGGGTCCCTGCTTTGGAGCGGGCTCAATCGACTGGCCGAGGATGGGCTGAGGCGAGGCTGGATCCGTCCCCGGAAGCTACCCGCTCGGGTCGTGAGCGTGGGGAATATCCAGGCTGGTGGCGCGGGCAAGACACCGCTCGTGGCGCGGATCGCTCGGGAGGCCTCCAGTCGTGGACTGGTGGTGGTCATTCTCTGTCGGGGTTACGGCGGCGCTTGGGAGGTGAAGGGCGGAGTGCTGGCGCCGGGTGTGGCGACTCCGCCGGCGAACCTGTGCGGCGACGAAGCAGCATTGCTGCACGAGCTTGTGCCGGAAGCGTGGATCGGGATCGGAGCGGATCGGTGGAGGAGTTTCGAATCCTGCGCACGGGATGTGGCGGCCCAGGGAGTGCATGAGCGTCGGATCGACCTCGTGATCCTGGACGACGGCTTCCAGCATCGCAAGATCCAAAAAGATGTCGAGGTCGTGGCGCTGACGTCGCGTGCGAGCGGTGAGGCGTTTTTTCGCGAAAGCGCGCGGGCGTTGGCGCGCGCGCATCTATTGGTCTGGACCAAGGGCGAGCGTGAGCCGGCAGGGCTGCGCGTATCCGGAATCCCCTTTGTGCGCGCGCGATATCGATTGCCGGAACGACCGTTCAAGGAGGCCGTCTGCCTTGTGACCGGATTAGGTGACGGGCGGGCCGCCCGCGAGGATTTGGAAAAGTCAGGATACGAGATTCGGCGTCATATCGAGTTTCCGGACCACGCGCGTTACGATGCTCGACAGATCGATGGCCTGCTCAAGAGTGCGACATCCGAGGGGCTGCGCTTGGTGGTCACGGGCAAAGACTGGGTGAAATGGCGGGAACTGGGCGTGCGTCGAGGTGCGGGGCCCGGTGAAATTTTTGTCGTGGAGCCGGAGCTGGTGTTCGAAGAAGGGCAGGAGAACTGGGAGAGGGTCCTATGGGCGAACGGCTGAGCTGGATTTTTGCCCGTCCATTGCTTTGGATCGCAGGATTTCTGTATGGACTTGGTCCTGCGCATTTGAAGCGCGGAATGGTGGGCGCGCTTGCTGGATTGCTGCGCCGGCTTCGCCTCCGTTCCGGCGTAGTGAAGGAGAATCTGTCGCTTGCTTTCCCGGCAGACCTCGAACGGCAACGTTCGCTCTTTGACGAGGCCTATACTCATCTGGCGACACTTTCGCTCGAGATCCTTCTATTCTTCGGCCCTCGAGGGTGGATGAAGCGTTTTGTGCTCCGGAATGGGCGGCTGCTTGGGGTTGAGCATTGGCGGGCGGCCCACGAGAAGGGGAAGGGCGTGCTTTTTCTCTCGAGCCACGTCGGAAACTGGGAGATCATGGCCGCCACTGGTGCCCTGCACGGCGGGATGGATCTGATGATCGTCACGAAACATCTCAAACCCGAATGGCTGCATCGACTGATCGAGCGCGGGCGGCGGGAGTGCGGTGTGTCGGGAACCTATGAGCCGCGTACCCTCAAGGACGTACTTGGGCACCTCAAGCGGGGGGGGACTGTGGGCTTTGTGCTCGACCAATACACCGGGCCGCCGGTGGGCATGCGGGTTCCGGTATTCGGTGTGCCCGTGGGAACTTCGAGCGCAATTGCCACGCTGGCTCGAAGGACTGGCGCGACGGTGTTGCCAGTCGTGAACTACCGCAGTCCGGACGGGGCTCACGTGACCGATATCCGTCCACCGCTCGATTGGATCCGGAATGAGGATGCCTCGCGTGAACTCGGAATCAACACGGCCAAGTATGCAGCGGAGACCGAGCGGGATATTTACGCTCACCCCGGACAGTGGTTGTGGATCCATCGAAGATTCAAGGGGGATCTGGGACCGTTGCGTCCTGACGAATGGGCTGAGGGGCGCGCCCGCCGCTGAAATCAGGGCCTCGACAAACGGGATACTGGTCGACAATCGGGTCTGAATCTCCTAAACTATCAGAAATGCAAAGGGAATTGGCTCGCGTTTACTCTCTCTTCGCCGGAGCGGCCGTCGTCGCGCTGGTAGTCTCTGCCTGTGCTGGCGGTTTGAAGCGTGTCGAGAGTGAAGATCCGCTTGAGAAGAACCGTCCTAAAGAGCTTTCCGAGGAAATGGCGGAAAAGTTCGAAGTGCGAACTTCGCCATCGCCGTTTCCCCGAGTCGTCGCGGGAGAGGTGACTTCGCCCGTTCTCCCGTCTGTCGCGCACGCGCCTACGAAAAAGAAAAAAAAGGGCGCTTCGGTCAAGACCGCGGCCGTAACCGTCGCCGCGCCGAGTCTCGCTCCTTTGCCTATTCCGACGCGGCGGCCCGCGAAAGTTCCTTTTTGGCTGGGCGAGCGTGTCGTCTATGACGTGACTTATTTTGGTACGCCCGCGGGCGAGTTCTCGCTCGAGGTGCTTCCATACAAGTATGTCGCTGACCGCAAGGTTTATCATTTTCAGGGTGTGGCCAAGACCTCCGCGCTCTACAGCCTCATCTACAAAGTGTCCGACATGGTAGAAACTTATGTCGATTACGATGGGCTGTATTCGCATCGTTTCCGGCTGCTGCAGGACGAGAGCAAGCAGTATCGCGACGCCGTGGAGCTCAATGACCACGACAAGCGCCAGACCTTCTACTGGAACCGCTGGCGTCCGGCCGAGGGGCAGTCAGGCAATCCGCACGAGGAAAAGGAGTACGGAGAGATCGAGCCATTCTCGCAGGATTGGCTTTCGATGATTTATTACATCCGAGCGCAACCTCTTAAAGTGGGCGACGTGCTTCGAATTCCAGTGATTTCCGAGGGCAAGATGACGACGACCACGCTTTCGGTGATTCGCAAAGAGTCGCTGGACACGCTGGTCGGCGAGTTCAACACCGTGGTGGTGCGTCCCGAGGAAGTGGCCACCCACGGCGTGGTCAAAAAGGCCGGCGAAAGCTATATGTGGTTTACGGACGACGATCGGCATTTCTTCGTCAAAGCGGAATTCCGCATCAAGGTCGGTACGGTTTACGCGCGCGTGCGCAGCATCCGCGCCGGGACGTCGCCGGACGCGCAGCCCGAAGCGGCGGCAGGTGAGCAGTCCCCATGACTTCGGCGAGCCTGGCGGGACCGAAAAGAATCCTGGTCCGATCCCCGAATTGGATCGGCGACCAGGTATTGGCGTACCCGTTCTTTTACTGGCTGCGGAGAACCTATCCTCACGCGCGGATTACCGCGGCGTGCGTGTCCTGGGTCAAGTCGGTGCAGTTCATGGACTGTGTCGACGAGGTGCTCGTCCTGCCCCGGGCGAAAGGAAAAGGCTTCCTCTCGCGAGTCAGCGCGCTTCAGGAAGGGGCTGAGGAGTTGAGGTCCGCCGGCCCGTGGGATATCGGGATCACTCTTCCAAATTCGTTTTCAGCCGCTTGGGAACTCTGGCGCAGCGGTGCCAGGGTCCGGCGCGGCTATGTGATGGACGGGCGAGGATTCCTGCTTACGGACAAGCTTCCTCCGTTGCGCAGCGACGTTAAGAGCCACCGTTCCGATATCTACGCCGGACTGCTGCCGGAGCCTGGAGTGGCCGATCGCGAGGCGTCGGAGTTTTGGGGTCTCCCGCCCGAGGCAAAGATCGCGGTCGAAAACGTGGGCATTCTCGCCGATCCAGGGGATACCGGGGTGCCGGGCGTGGTCGAGAAGTTTGACGCCGCCCGCGCCTGGCCTGATGCGGAGGCTGTGGATCCTCCTGTTCCTCATTACTGGGTTCTTGCTCCCGGTAGCGCTGCGGAAACCCGGCGCTGGCCCGTGGACCGTTTTTGCGAACTGGCTCGGATAATCGCGAAAGAAACTGGTTTGATCGGGCTCGTGGTGGGCGGAGTGGCCGAGATTCCGCTCGCTGAAAGGCTCTGTAGCGACGATACACTCAAGCTCGTCGATATGACCGCGATCGGATCTCCGGCTTCGCTTTGGAAGATTTTCCGCGGCGCCCGATTTACGGTCAGCAACGACTCCGGACTTGCGCATATCGCGTCACTCTGCGGATCCAAGGTGCAGG
>CAYXVB010000065.1:8282-18904 GCA_964467785.1 uncultured Bacteriovoracaceae bacterium | reverse complement strand
CAAGCGGGTGGCAATGGTCACTCCGACCAAGCCTCCTCCGAGAAGAAGGAAGGCAAAGGCGGCCAAGGCAATAAGGACGACGACGTCATCGACGCGGACTTCAAAGAAGTCTAACCTGAGAATTCCGAGATGACCCGCGCGTCGGCATCGAATGCCGCGCCAAAAGCCAGGCTATGAAGGTGACCGACTCCTATGTCTAAACGCGACTATTATGAACTCCTCGGGGTGAGCAAAACCGCTCAGCCCGAGGAGCTCAAGAAAGCCTACCGAAAGCTCGCCATTCAGTATCACCCGGACAAGAACCCGGGCGACAAGAAAGCGGAGGAACGCTTCAAAGAGATCTCCGAGGCGTACGAGGTGCTTTCGGATCCGAAGAAGAAGCAGATGTACGACCAGTTCGGGCATGCCGCCAACGCGGGTGCCGCGGGCGGGCCGAACATGGGCGGCTTTGACTTCGGCCAGGGCGGTTTTGCCGGCGGCGCGACGATGAACGACATCTTCGGGGACATCTTCGGAGATCTGTTCGGCGCGGGTGGCGCGGGTGGCGCCCGCGGACGAGCACGGCGTCGGGGACGCGATGGCGCGGACCTCAAGACAACCGTCGATATCACTTTTGAGGAAGCCGCGTTCGGCGCCGAGAAGGTCATCACGGTTCCCAAGACCGTCAAGTGCGAGACCTGCACCGGCACCGGCGCCAAGCCGGGGACCCAGCCGGAGACCTGCCAGCAATGCGGCGGCCAGGGCGAGGTGAGCTTCCAACAAGGTTTCTTCGCGATCACCCGCCCCTGTCCACGCTGTAACGGCTCAGGTCAGACCATTCCGAATCCCTGCGCCAGCTGCCACGGTTCGGGCGCGATTAAGAAACGCACGCAGATCGCGGTCAAGATCCCCGCCGGCGTAGATACCGGCCAGCGTCTCAAGCTCACGGGCGAGGGCGAAGCGGGCGAGCGCGGCGGAATGCCAGGCGACCTCTACGTCCAAATCAACATCCTAGCGCACGACTTCTTCACCCGCGAGGAAGCCGACGTGATCTGCGAAGTGCCGATCACCTTCATCCAGGCCGCGCTCGGAGCCGAAATCGAGGTGCCGACGATCGAAGGCAAGGTGAAGCTCAAGATCCCCGCGGGCACGCAGTCCCACAAGATCTTCCGCCTCAAGGCCAAGGGTCTGGTGCGGCTCGGTTCCTACGGCCGCGGCGACCAACTTGTCCGCGTGATCGTCGAAGTGCCGAGCAAGCTCAACGGCGAACAGAAGGACCTGCTGCGCAAGTTCGAGGAGAGCGGCGCTGAGTCCGCCCATCCGATGCATCACAACTTCTTTGAGAAGGTGAAGAACATCTTCGGCTGAGCTGTTCGGACGAGCGACACGGAAATCAGCTTCGCTCTAGCCCGAACAGGTCGATGTTGAGCGCGTAGATAGTTTTGTCTTCCGCGGCTTTGAGCACGGGTTCGATGTCCTGAATTCCCTTCAATAGGATTTCCCGGATTTGTTCGGCGGCCTCGTGCGACAAACTCATCACCAGCGAATAGTGGAGATCCTGCTTGCTAGGGGCGTCGAGCGAGTCGATTGCGCGCATTCGCCAGTTGGTGTGATGGCGCGAGACAAAGGGCGAGTCTTTAGAGACGTGGAAACGCGTGGGACCGGAGAGGAACTCGTCGCCCTCTTGGCGTGCGATACCGACTGAGACCAAGAAATCCAGGACGCGCGCCAAAAGCTGGGGCGACACACCGAGAAGGTCGGTGATCGCCGCCCGGGTCCTGGCCTGCGGCAAATACAGACACATGTGGACCGCCGCATAATGCCATGAGCTGTAGTAAGTCATCTGCTCGGCCTCAGAAAGTTCAGAATTGGATCTGATGCGCTCCTTGATCTCCTGGCGCTTTTCGCGGATCTCGCCGAGCCTGCGCTCATAAAAACCTTCGAGTTCCTTTGATCCCGCTCGGCCTAGGTGAAGAAGCAGAAGAAAAAACTCCTCTTCCTGCGGATCCAGATTTAGAAACCGGCAGATCCTCATTCCATGTTCGAGACTGAAATGACTTCGACCGCTCAAAACCTGGGAGATAAAGCCTTTTTGGCAATTTAGGGCGTCAGCCAGACGGTTTCGGGCGCCGCGGAGGGGACCTTCCACAGGCAAAGACTCCTGCAAAAAGGCTCGATAATCCTTGAAATCAAAGACAGTTTTCATAAGTTTCTAAAAAACTAAACTAATAGGTCTATTTTTAAGAAACCATATAACGACCTGCGACTTAATCCCAGATATATCCCCCTCACGTATCGAGCCACAGAGTAACCCAGCCCAAGGATTCAGCATAATGGCGCGACGCACATAAACTTTGTCATTAGCGACCCAATAGGATAAACGGAGTAACCGATGAAAACGATCAAGAAATCGAAATCCGCACTCGCCGCCGCCTGCCTGATGAGCGTTTCAGCCACCAGCGCCTTTGCAGCCAATATGGGCCACGGAAGCAGCGGTGGAGGAAACAGCCTTTTCGACCGTTTGGCCACGGTCCAGGAAATCCAGGAATCGATCCCCCAGATCCAGGTGCGTAACCTTTGGAACGCGATCCTCGGGATGGAAATCCGCAACCGGTATCCAAGCCTCATCGACTACGACGCCCAGTCCATTTCCATCACCAATCCCACGAACGGCGTTCCCTACTCCGACCTCGACCAGGTCCAAGCAAACGTCCGCAGCGTGTATCGCAAGCTCTTCCCGAACGGCAAAGCCGTCATTGAAGCAATGCTTCGCGACTCCAATGGCAACCTTTACAAGCAGCTCCCGACCGAAATCCTGACTAAAGGCGCCTGCCGCGACGACAAAGGCCAAAAAATGGATGCGAGCATTCACGGCAGCACCCCGGGCACCATCTGCTTCAGCGCTGACCGCCTTTCGAAGAAGCTCCGCGTAAGCCGCCTCGAAGCCGAGCTCACCGGCCTGTGGGCGCACGAAGTTTCCCACCTAGTCGGCCTGAACGAAGTCGAGGCCTACACCCTGCAGCAGATCATCCTGTTGAACTTCCCGCAAGGCGGCGCCGCAGGCGAGTACGCTCGTGCTCTGACCTCCCAAATGGTCATCAATCCCGATCGGATCACTGATCTCGTGAAGGGCATCGATCAAGGCATGTCCTCAGCCAGGATCTGCCGCTCGATCGCGCCCATGAGCACCTGGGCCGAGAGCTCCATCCGGGAAGTCACCAACAAGGGGATCACCATGATCTCCGTGTCCGCACCGAGCAGCCTGAGCCTCCGCTCCGCCCGCAAGGTCGACGTGGTCCTCGCCCTAGCCGAGAAGATCCAGAATCTCTCCGACTACTGCGCGGAAGAAAATGACGAAGACAAGGTCGCTTACTGGGGCGACAACACCAGCGAATCCCTTCGCGACCGGTGGCAGATCGACGCTGACGGCGCCTGCTTGAACACCGCGCATTATTGCCCGCAGATGGATCGCACGCTCGATCAAGTGATCCTCCGCAAAATCCGCTATCAGGATAACGCGACCCTCAAGCGCGAGCTTCAGGAAATCCTCGAGCTCCATACGTTGACAGACTCGCTCAACTGACGTCCCCATACGCCGATCCCCCCATCGGCGGTTTTGGTAGCCCCGATCTCCCTCCCCCCCCCCCCGCGGAGATCGGGGCTCTTCAATTTCCAGATGCGAAAAAAACCCTTTCATCGCATCATGATAGTCCCATGAAATCCGCTTCGACTTTTGTCTGCCTTTCGCTGCTGTTTCTCGCCGTTCCGGCCAATGCCGCGATCACCGACAGCGATGACAAGGATTTCCAAGAAATCCGCGAACTGTACTCCAAAGGGGAGTACGAAGGCACTCGACGCAAGATCGAGGAATTTGAGCGCCGTTACCCCAACAGCGCCTGGATCGGCCAGACCGAGAACCTGCTTGGCCTCTACTACCTTGCCGCGCGTAAACCGGCCGAGGCCATCATCCATTTCACGCGGGCGATCGAGACCGGCTCACCTGGAAACCGCAACTTCCCGCACTTCGTCCGTTACAATTTGGCCAAAGCGCAGCTTGAGGCGGGCCAACTCGCCGAAGCCGAGCGCACCCTGGGCGCGATCGACTTGCAGGCCCTCGACAAGGACAACCAGTTCAAGCTTCATCTGCTCAAGGCCGGAATCTTTGCCCGCCGTGGCCTTGCTTACGAAGGCGCACGCGAAGTGCTGAACGCCTCCCGGTTGGTCGATCCGACCAAGCTGCAGGAACAGCGGAGCGTGATGGCCAACCCACTGGAATCTCTGCTCAAGGATATCCAAGGCACCACTCCGCTCGAAAACCTCTACAAGGATTTCGAGGACTCGCCCCTGCTCGATCACGTGCTGCTGCGGCTGGCCTCGCAGGAGCTGAACGCGGGCGAGGCCAGCAAGGCGGAGATCCATCTTCAAACACTGATGGTCCGGTTCCCACAGAGCGAGCTACTCGCTCAGGCGCAGTCCTTGAGTCGCGCCAAGGAAAACTCCGCTCCGGCCGACCCAGCGGCGGTGGGCGTCCTTTTGCCGCTCAAGGGCAAGTTCGCCAAGTTCGGCAACCGCAACCTTCAGGCGATCGAGATGGCCTTCCGGATGTTTGACGAAGGCGGCCCCGAATCCAAGATCACGCTGGCCATCGAGGACAGCGGCGACGACGCCGAGCAGACCATCAAGGCCCTCGAGCGCCTGGTCAAGGAACACCACGTGATCGCGGTCATCGGCCCACTGCTGACCAAGGGGATCGATGCGGTGACCAAGCGCGCGCAGGAACTGGGCGTGCCACTACTTTCGCTGGCTCGCCAGGCCGGCACCCCGGGGGAGTACGTCCTGCCCGCGGGCATGACCCTGCAGATGCAGGCATCCGAGATCGCGCGCTACGCGATCCAAAAGCTCAAGCTCAAGCGCTTTGCGATCCTCGCTCCGCGCGACAAGGTGGGCGAGGAATTCACCCACGATTTCTGGGACGCGGTCGAGAGCTATGGCGGACAAATCACCGGCGCGGAAACCTACAATCCCGGGGAAACGGATTTCCGCCAGCCGGTCGATAAGCTTTCCGGACTGTACTACACCGAAGCCCGTCATCGTGAAATCGAGGAGCTGGCACGCCTCCGCGAAGCCAACCAGATCAAGAAGCGCACGCGCAAGACTGAGCAGTTCTACTCGCTCAAGCCGATCGCGGATTACGACGCGGTCTTTGTGCCAGACGAGCCCAAAGTCGCGGGTCAGGTGCTCCCTACTTTCCTCTATCGCGACGTGGAAGGGGTGCGTTTTCTCGGCCCCTCGGCCTGGAACTCACCCGAACTGATCGCACGCGCCCAACACCACGCCGAAGGCGCGATTTTCCCGGACGCTTTTTATCTCCATGAAAAGACTTCGCCGGCGGCGCCTGCTCGCAAGTTCTTCGATCAATACAAGGCGAACTTCGGCGCGGAACCAAACGCGATGGACGCGATCGCCTACGACGCGGCCCTGGTGCTCTCCCGCGCTCTGGCTGAAAGCCGCTCCGACCGCAGGTCCGACCTGTTGGCCCAGCTCAAAAAGGTCAAAGGCTTCCCTGGGGCGAGCGGAATCATCTCTTATAAGGATGGCGAGCTTTATCACGAGCTCAAAATATTGACGGTCACCAAAGGACAGGTCGCCGAAGCGAGATAATTCTCTGAAGAATTCCTGATCCGAACTTAAAGATCGTAGGTCCGACCGACGATCTGTTGTGGATGGCGAATTGTCTCACGAGACTAGCAGCTTCGATTCTGATCGCGACTACCCTGGTGGTCGCGACGACCACGGGTTCCGGGACAGCGCATGCCGTCGAGGCTTCGACACTCGAATACGCCAAATTCTTTGATTACTCACGAAAACTTCTGACCCGCGATCCCGTGCGGAAATTCCTTCGCGAGACGCTCGCCGAGGATCTGGCCGTGGACCCCGCTCTAGCGGCAAAGTACGGAGCTGATGTAGCCAACGCCCGGGACATCTCAGAAGGCCAGCTGATCCTGCTGCTCCAGCAGAATCCGACGGTGTTTGAAAATGTCGATAAGTACCTTGCGGAGATCCCCCCCTCTCTCAGCGAAACTCCCGAGGAAAAAGCCGCGCGCAAGAAGTGGCGCGCCCAGTTCAAAGAGCTTCTGAACAAGCCGGGAGTGCGCGAGGAGTTCCGCCGGCTGAACAATCCGCTCGAACCCTTCCTGCTCGCCAATCCCGATGCATCCGCCGGCTACTCCAACTTGAAGATCTACTTCACGCACCCGCGGATCAAGGACGGTCAAACGTTGCCGGCGGACAACCCCAAGGCCGAGTGGATCAAGTTCATCCAGGGCGCGAAAAAACAGTATGTCAGCAATGTCTTCGACTTCGACCTCAAGGACGTGGCTCAAGCCCTGGTAGACGCGGCAAAACGCGGCGTCGAGGTCACCCAGGGCATCGACAAGAACGTCGCGGAAGCCCGACCCGAAGTCGCGGAGATCGTGAAGTTCCTCCGCGAAGGCGGAGTCAATGTCCACCTCGTGAACTCCGTAGGCCTTAATCATCAGAAGAATGCGGCACGCGATTGGGACCTTCCCGGCCAGGGCGGCGCGCTCTTCTCCTCGGGCAACCTGACTCAGTCATGCCTCGGCCCAGAGGGGGATCTGGTCAAGTTTCCAGGCGCGAAGTCGAAGTTCTCGATCCCCAACGCCAATCACCTGATCACGATGGATAGCGACCTCACGGCTAACCTAATCAATCACGAGCTGACCAAGACTCTGCGCCCGCCCTATCAGCTGCGTGGAAGCGATTATCCGCTTTCGAGCGCGTTCAAGATCAAGGGCACGCCCTATCCCGGCAGCACCACGAAGGAACCCTATATCGTGGTGACTTTCACCCCCGGCGGCGGCTTGAGAGACGTTGGCCAGAACGTGATCTCGCGCATCCTGGTCGAATCGGAGGGCCCGGTGGACATGATCCAGTTCGCCAACTCCTCGCAGCCGGTCGAGCAGGCGCTGTTGGCGCGCGCCCGGCGAGAGATTGAAAAGACGGGGAAATTCGAATTCCGCTCCGTTGGGGACGGCCCCTTTGCGATGCAGTACTGGAGCCGGTTTCTGAACATGTCGGGCTACGAGCTCAAAACGGATGGGGACAAGAAGCAGTACGTCGAGATCCCAGATAGCGAGTGGCGCAAAGCGCTCGGCGAGGATGGTTTCAAGGCGTTCCGGGATTCGATCCGGATGCCGCCCCCCGAGTACGGCAATCACAAAGTCAAGGTCGACGGACAGAGCGTGGATGTCAGCGCCAAGATCCACCACAAGGTCATCATCTCGCAAGACGCGGTCAACGCCGGGACGTCATTCAATTTCAGCGCGGCGGCCCAGAGCAACCAGGAGCAGTTCGTGGTGGTCGTGGATCGCGGCGTGGCCGACGAGATGCGCGCCGCACTGAATTTTCTCCACTCCAATTCGCGCGGCTCCGTGAGCGCCGAGGCCGCCCGTCGCAATCGACTCGGCAGCTTCGACCCCGAGATCAATCCAGAGGACGCCCACGGTAACGCCGGAACGACGGCCGCTTTAAAGAAAGCGGTCCCAAACCAAGCCTGCGAAGGCAAGTTCACTGACATCGCTGCCGGCGCGACCGGAAAGTAAGAGCCTCCACCGGGGGCTTAGACCCCGCAGCTATTCCACAATTGAAGAGTCCTCCCAGAGGCAAATCCTGCCGATTGGCAGGCCAGCCCCTCAACCCGCATAATGTAGGGAAGAACCCTCCGCAGGAAGCGGGTGTTCACAGGGCAAAGGTCAGGAGGACCTGAACCGTGGGTTTGCGTTTTGACCCGGTGGGTGGCGGGCAGTTCAAAGCCGCCATCAAACAGATCATGGAGGCTGAATCCCAGCCCCTCAAGCAGCTCGAGGCGCGAAAGCAGCGCGAAGAGGCCAAGCTCAAGCTCTTCCAGGAGTTCAAGGGCAAGTTCACCAATCTCGACCGCTCGATCGCCGAGGTCAACTCGTTCAAGAAGTTGCGCGAGCTCAAGGTCGACATGGGAGACGCAGCCAACTTCGTCAGCGTGACCCTCGATAAAGATAAGGCCTCGCCAGGCATCCACAGCATCCAGATCGACGAGCTGGCCTCCCGCTCCGCCGTAATGTCCAACGGATTCGAGGACCCCGACGAGCCGGCCATGGGGCTCGGCTTCATCACGCTCAATACCCCGGACGGCACCGCCGAGATCTTCATCGACGACAAACAGTCGAGCCTCCGCGGGATCGCGGCCGCGATCAACGCGGAGCCCAAGTCCCCCATTCGCGCCGCGGTCATCAAGGACGCGAGCGAGGACACGGATAAATGGAAAATCATCTTCTCCGGCAAGAAAGAAGGCAGCGAGAACGACATCGAGTTCCCGGAGTTCTACTTCCTCGACGGGGCACAGGACTTCTACATCGACCATAACAAGCCGGCCAAGAACGCGCTCATTACGGTGGATGGCTTCCAGATCGAAACGGACAGCAACGACATCCAGGACTTCATGCCGGGGGTCAACCTGCACCTCAAAGGCGCCCGTCCGGACCAACCCTTCGAGATCAAGATCACCGAG
Organism: uncultured Bacteriovoracaceae bacterium; assembly: GCA_964467785.1. Lineage (GTDB taxonomy): Bacteria > Bdellovibrionota > UBA1018 > UBA1018 > UBA1018 > CAYXVB01. The sequence continues at coordinate 10,359 of CAYXVB010000065.1, read as the reverse complement.
GACTTCCAGAAGATCTCGGGCAAGGTCAAGGGGCTCGTCGACCAGCTCAACGGCATCCTGGGCTGGATCAACAAGCAAAACCAGGTGGACGAAAAGAGCGACACCCGGACCACCTTTGCCGGTGACACGAGCCTTCAGACGATCGAATACCGCTTGCGCAACCTTTTCCACGACGGTTTTCCGGTCGGCGACTTCGACAACGGAGACATCCGCTTTGTCCGCATGGGCGAAATCGGCATCGAGTTCGACCGCCAAGGCAACCTGACCTTCAAGGAAGACAAGTTCACGAAGTACATGGAAAAGGACTTCGAGACCCTCTCTCAGGTAATCAGCGGGCCATACGGCGTCGCGGGCTCGCTCAAGCAGGTGATCGACGGCTACACCAACTTCGGGACGGGCGCGCTCTCGCTCAAGGAAAAGGGCTTTCGCGACCGCATCAAGGACATCGACGGCCAGATCGATATGCGGCAGAAGATGCTCGACCGCAAGCAGCAATCTCTGGTCGACCAGTTTTCGCGCCTGGGGGCGTCGCTCGCCAACCTCCAGCGGCAACAGCAGTACCTCGGCGCCATGGGCGCCGGTGGCGGCGGCGGCAATATGGTCTCGCAACTACTCGGTGGATGATCGTTGAAAAGGAGATGAGCCATGGCAGGCGGTTACGGAGCGAATCAATACAAACAGATGCAAGTCAAGACGGCCAATCGCGGGCAGATCCTCATCATGCTCTACGAAGCCGCGATCCAGAACGTCAAAAAAGCGGCGGCGGCGATCGATCGCGGAGACATCGCCGCCAAGGGCCTGCACATCGGCAAGTCCCACGACATCATCAACGAGCTCCTGGCGACGCTCGACCACAATGCCGGTGGCGACATTGCCCGCAACTTGGAACGCCTGTACAATTTCATGATCGAGAAGCTGGTCAAGGCCAACATCGAGAAAAACAAGGCGCCGCTCCTCGAAGTCGAAAAATTGCTCACCACGCTCCTCGACGGATGGCGCGTGGCCGTGGAACAAGTGAACCGCCAGCAAGGACAGTCAGCGGCACCCGGACAAGGACAGTCCGGACCGCAGGCGAAGTGAGGCGGCCCGCAAGGGTCGCCCGGAGGTGTCAAGGATGGCCATGGATCTCGCAAGACTTTTGCAAAGTAAGAATCGCGCGCTGGAGCGCTTTCTCGTCCTTTCGGAGGAGTTTCTCGCGACCGCGGAAAAGGGCGACCTCGACGGCCTAGAGGACTTTCATGCAGGACGCGATCGCATCCTGCAGGGTCTGGAGTTATATGACCGACGCATTGGCCAGCTCGCCAGCGCGGCCGCCGCGACCACCGATCAGCGCCGCGCGGCGGTGGCGGCGATCCTCCCGATTCTCGAAGAGCGGGACAAGATCCTGGCGCGCATCGCCCGCTGCGACGAAAAGATCATCGTCTGCATCGAGCGCGAGCGCGAGCGCGTGACTCACGAGATGAACAGCGCACGCAAGGCGCAAAGCACGCTCAGTAAATTCAAGAGCGGCTGGGTCGCCGACTCGGGCGAAGGACTGGACCAGAAACTATGAATCAGCTCACGGAAGCGCTATTGGAGACGCTCGGCCGACGCTTCAACCAGACGGATTTCGATCTGGCCGACGTCGTGCCCATCCCGATGCAGGGCGATCGTCTAGTCCGATTGCGCGCCATCGAGGAAGCTCTCATGGAATTCGAGAGCTCCGGCGCCCAGGACAGTGCCTGTTACCTGGTCCAGTTCAAAGTGCTGTCCCGAATCCCGATCCAGGGAGATCAAGGTCCGGTCGGCGCGGAATCCGCCGGCCCCGCCATCCCGGTCATGCCCGGAGACGAGTCCTTGGTCGCGGCCCATTCGATGGCGGAGCCGCATACACCCGAGGGCGTCTACCTCCCGGACGGCAAGCTCAACCTCCCTTACCTCTTTCGCAGCGCCGAGCTCCTGAGCTCGGCCGGGGACCATGAGCTGGCGCGCAACATCTACAAGGCAGTGATGCGATCGGGCGAAAAGACTAGCCCGGCCCTGATGGGCCTCGCCCGGACCTTTGAGATCGAAGGCAAATTCGAGGATGCCGAGAAGA
>CAYXVB010000065.1:0-8272 GCA_964467785.1 uncultured Bacteriovoracaceae bacterium | reverse complement strand
GAGGCCATCGCCTACGAGCCGACCTTCAAAGCCTATAAATGCCTGACCTCGATCCTGATCCGCCAGGGCAAGGACAAGCAAGCCGCGGAGACCCTGGAGCGCGCGCTGATGCTCAAGGAGATCGCGGGCCAGGCCCGTTTCGAGCTCCACAAGACCTGCGGCAATTGCTGGAATCGCGCGCAAAACGCCACGGAGGCGATGAAGCACTATCTCAAGGCCCTGGAGATCGAGGGTTCCTCCGATGAGGTCCGCACCAACGTGGGAGCCTTGCACCTCCTAGCCGGCAAGGTGGATGAAGCCAAGCGCAGCTTCCAAGACGCGCTTGCCATCAATGCCAGGAACGCCAAAGCCTTGGCGGGGATGGCCTCGTGCTTTTTGAGCGCGGGCGAGAAGCGGATGGCGCACGAATTCTTCGCTAAGTCCTTGGATCTCGAGCTCAATAATCCAACCGCGATCTATTATCTCGTCAAGCTGGCCTATGAGCTGAAGACCTATTCCACCGCGGCGCGTCTACTGGAGTCCTACGTCCAGGTCGCCCCCATCAACGCCAACTTGCTCTACTCTCTGGCCGGTTTACAGTATCATCTAGGCAGGATCCCGGAAAGCCGGGCCACCGCGCTCAAGGTCATCGAGCTGGAAGCTGATCACCATGGCGCAAAGGAACTGCTTTTGATGATGAACAAGTTCATGGCCTGATGTTCGAAAAACCTTTCTGTCATGGAGGACAGATGGCGACTGACTGCAAGAAGCTGCAAGGCGAGATCATCGAGAACCCCGAAGTGCAGGAACTGAACGTCGAAGCGATGCTCGCGGGCTTTCTCCGAGCACTGCTGGACGAGCAGCGCTCCGAAGGCTCACGCTCCAAAAACGAGAAGGAGGCGGTGTGAACGCATCGCCGAAGCCCGAAGGCACCCGCGAGCCGATCCGCTGTCTGGTGGTCCAGCTCGCCCGCCTGGGCGACACGATCCAGAGCCTCATGGCCCTGCGCGCGGCAAAACAGCTGTACCCGGAACTGGAGATCCACTTTGTCGCGCGCGAGAAGTTCGCCTCCGCGGCACGCCGGGTTCCCTGGCTCCACAACGTCATCCCCCTTCCGACCGAGTCTCTCCTCGGCCCGATCCTCTCAGGCGACAAGCGCGAGAGCGAAGGTCTCAAGGAGATCGCCCGCTGGGTCCAGCCCCTGGTGCAGGAACCCTGGGACATGGTCATCAACTGGAGCTACTCCGAAGCGAGCTCCTACCTCACGGGACTTCTGCCGGCGCGGATCAAGCTCGGCTACTCGCGCCGCAAGGACACGTCCTTCAGCTCGATCGACGGCTGGAGCAACTACATCCAGGGCGTCGTCCAGGGCCGCATCGAGCAGAACATCCACCTCACGGACATTCTGACCACGCAGGTACTTACCGCCCTGCAGATCCATTTTGGCGACCCGGCCAATGAGGGCAATTCTCCGGTCACCTCCAAGTCGTTCTTCTCGCTCGAGCTGGGCGAGCATGAAATCGGCGCGGGCTGGAACGACCTCTCCCGCAAATGGATCGCCATGCAGCTCGGCGCCGGCCGAGAAGACAAGACTTGGAAGCCCGAAAACTGGGCCATTGTCGCGGCCAAGATTCTCCGCCGCCATCCCGAGTGCGGCGTGATCCTGCTCGGCGGTAACGAGGACCAGGTCCGAGCCCGCCGCTTCCTGGCCGCGCTCCAGGCGGAGTGCGCCAGCGCCAATACCCTCGAACTCGAGCGCCGCGTGATCTCGCTCGTGGGCCAGACCGACTTTGACCTCTGGGCATCCGTCGTGGGCCGTTGTCAGTGGCTTTTCGCGGGCGACACGGCGGCGATCCATTTGGCGAGCGTGCTCGGCACGCGCGTGCTCAATCTCTCGATCGGTCCAGTTCGCTGGGCCGAGACCGGCCCCTACGGCAATGGCCATTATGTGGTGGCTAGCGCCCAGTCCAGCGCCGAGGAGCTCAAGCCCGAGGCGGTCTACGCTACCTGGGCCTACGGCTCGAGCGAATGGTCCCATCGCAGGCAGATGACGCTCAAGTCCCACTTCGCCCACCTAGGATACTCGGAGCTCGCGAGCGAGGTCCGAGTCTATCGCTCGCGTATCCGCGACACCCAAGACGGCGGCGGCGTCTGTTACGATCCGATGTTCCACCAGCCGATGGACATGGCCGAATGGAGCTCCATGGTCGTGGGCCACATCGCGCGCGCCTGGTACTGCGGCTGGACTCCGCCGGTCGGAAACGAGCTGAACCGCGACCGGATCTCACCGACTCTGATCCGCAAGCTGCGCGAACTGAGGGAGTCCACTGGAGTGCTCGGCAAGCTTTGCGAGGAAGCGGTCCGTACCGCCCTCTCCCTCAATCGTCACAGCATGCGCCTCAAATCGGACAAGCTCATGAATCTCACCGACCGCGACGAGCTGCGCGCGCTTGGCAAGAAACTGATCGAGATCGACAGCCTGGTCGACCGGGTGGGCAAGGTACACCCGGCGCTCACGACCTTTTCGCAGATGTCCAAAGTGCTGATGCACAATCTCTCAGGCGATGCCCTGGCGGAGCTGGGCCGCGAGAGCGCCGACGCTTATAAGCAGCTGGGTGAAGGCGTATCCCTGATGAACGACTGGCTGGACCACACGCTCAAGCTCGCCCGCCCGGTGGCAATCGCGCGAGAAGTCCGGCCCCAAACGGAGGTCCCGACTTCATGATGGAACTGATTCACGAGGTGAGAATGAGCACGCCCTCCACTCCCGCCACGCCCGCCACGAAGGCAGAAGCCCCCATCGACGCCCACGCCGTCGCGGTCGACACGCTTCAAACCCTGGGCGAGTTCACCCGGATCCTCGCGGACCGCTGCCGCTACGCCGGCGAGCTTTTCCGCAACCCCACGGCGGACGCGCACACCGAAATGGTTCAATTGGCCGATGGCCTGGGCACCTTTCACGAGTCGCTCACCACGGCGCGCGCCGTATTGGAGCTTCCGTTGGAGGGCGAGTTGCTCGCCCTCGAGGTGGACTTCAAGTCGATTCTCGAAGATCTCGCGGTCTTTCACGAGAAGGAAAATTACGACTACGTCTCCGAGCTGCTTCATGACCACCTCGCGGCCAATCTCGATCGCTGGGGCGAGCATGGACTCGGCGTCCTGATCGCCAAGATCCGCTAACCCGCCCCTATCGCTCTGAGTCGAACTGAGCTTCCATTCCATTCTGACTAAGCTTTTTTATTTAAATTGTTGATAAATCAGGCATGACGAGGAAACTCACCGCTTTCCTGATTTTGCTCACCGTTCAAATCGAAACCACCATGGCAGCCACGCCGGGCTGTTCAGATCGCTTTGCGGATCTGTCCGTCAACGTCAAAGATTTGCCACCCGTCTCGCCAGAAATGGCAGCCGAAATCCGACGCGCTTACTCCCAGTACCTCAAAGACGTCGGACCCGATGAACAAAAGAAAGTGATCACCCTGATCGCGGCAGCCGAGCGGAATAATACGCGCTCTAAAGTGCAAAAGACACTCACTGCAGCAATGGAAAGATGCTCGGGCGCTCGCCAATGAGACCACGATCTACGTCTCGGCCCGGATCCACGCCACTTTTTGCGGAGTTTCAATGGAACGGTTCACTCAAAGTCGAGATTCAGCCGGTCTAGCTTTTCTTTGATCTGGATTTCCAGGCCGACTTCTTTGGGCTGGTAAAAACGACGGCCGCGCAACTCGGCGGGGAGATGCGGTTGCCTGGCGCGCGCGTCTTTTTGGTCGTGCGCGTACTTATAGCCGGCGCCATAGCCTTCGCGCTTCATCAGTCCAGTCACTGCGTTGCGAAGGTGCATCGGCACGGGTAAAGCCCCCGTTGCTCGGACCTCGGCGATGGCCTCGCCAATTCCCATATAGCTCGCGTTGCTTTTGGGCGCCATTGCGATGTAGGTCACCGCCTGCGCCAGTGAAATCCGCGCTTCGGGCATGCCAATGAAATCCACCGCGTCCTTGACGTTGATCGCGACCTGGAGAGCGCGCGGATCGGCGTTGCCGACGTCCTCGCTAGCGAGGATCACCAAGCGCCGCGCGATGAACAGCGGGTCCTCCCCTGCCTCCAGCATGCGCGCAAGATAGTAAAGCCCGGCATGGGGATCGCTGTCGCGGATGCTTTTGATGAATGCGGAAATGACGTTGTAGTGTTCCTCCCCGTTTTTATCATAAGGAATCGGCTGGCGGTCCATCGCGGACTCGAGAGCTTTTTGCGTCTCCTCGAGGGTGAGGGGCGCACCGTTTTCTCCAGAGCCAGCCGAAAAAGAGACGTTCTCCACGGCGGTGAGCGCGCGACGGGCGTCGCCTTCAGAGATCGAGGAGAGCCAACGGACAGCTTCGGGCGATAACTTGAGAAAGCCTCCCAGCCCGCGCTGCACATCCGTCAAAGCCAGATCGATCACGCGGACCAGCGCATCTTCGGACAGGCGCTCCAAGCGGATCACGCGGGCGCGAGAGAGCAAGGCGGAGTTGAGCTCGAACGAAGGGTTCTCCGTGGTCGCGCCGATCAGCGTGATCGTGCCATCCTCGACATGAGGCAGGAGGGCGTCCTGCTGGGACTTGTTGAAGCGGTGGATCTCGTCGACGAAAAGGATCGTTCGCCGGCGGTGCATCCGCCGAGTTTCCTGCGCTCGGGCCACCGCTTCCTTGATGTCCTTGACGCCAGAAAGGACCGCGCTCAAAGCCTCGAAATGCGACTGCGTCTGTCGGGCGATCAGCCGCGCGAGTGTCGTCTTGCCCACTCCGGGCGGGCCCCAGAAGATGAGTGACGGAAGGCGGTCCGCCTCGATCCAATGGCGAAGTGGCTTGCCCGGCGCCAGTACCCTCTCCTGACCGATGAACTCATCGAGCGTACGAGGACGCATCCGGTTGGCCAGCGGGCCGCTCGGCGCTTCGTCGTCGTTTCGGGAATAATCAAAAAGGTCGCCAGAAGACATGAGCTCCGCCCGAGTGTTAGCGCAGCTTGATCTATTTGTCCCGTGAGGTTAGCGTACGGGGAGAGAAATTCGGCATGCCCAACTCAACCAAAACACCTTCAAAGACGCGCTCAAAAGGCCTGAAAAACTGGAAAGCCCCGAAACGGGTCGGCTTCGTCATCAAACGGAGCCAGCCCGAGGCGGCGGCCTTTGCCGTGGAGCTCGCGCAGTTTGTCTTGTCACGCGGCGCCAGAGTCAGTTTTCCCAGTGAAAGCGAACGAGTGGCCAAATCGCTGCTCAAGCAGCTACCCAAGTCGGACCGGGCCAAAGTAGAGATCGTCGACAAACCCCGCCTCCCGGATTCGGCCGATCTGATCGTCGTCCTCGGCGGCGACGGAACTTTTCTCTCCATCGCCCGACTTATGCGTTCCCGGAGCGTCCCCGTGATGGGCATCAACATGGGGCAGCTCGGCTTTTTGACCGAGATCAAGCGCTCGGAGGCCATCCTGCATCTGGGCCAGATCATGGACGGAGTTTGCCCGGTCATCAATAAGCGCGCCCTGCTCGAAGTCACTCTCAAGCGCCGGAACAAGGTCATCTTCCAAGGTCCAGTGGTGAACGACGCGGTCATCTCCAAAGGCGCAATCGCTCGTATCATTGGCCTCGAGGTTTCCATCGACGGACAGTGGGCTCATAATGTGCGCGCCGACGGCATCATCGTCAGCACGCCCACCGGGTCAACGGCTTATTCGCTCGCCGCAGGCGGCCCGATCATCGAACCCACGCTCGAGGCGCTGGTCCTTTCACCGATTTGCCCACATAGCTTGACGCAACGCCCCATAGTCATCCCGGACAATGAGGAGATCCAAATCAAGCTCGCCCATCGCCCAGGACATGTTTTATTGACCCTGGACGGGCAGGATGCGGTTGACCTGGACGAAGACGACGTCGTCATCGTACGCCGCTTCCGAAAGCATTCGCTGCAATTGATTTCCTCGCCGACCCGCGATTATTTTGCCCTTTTGCGCGAAAAGCTGAAGTTCGGCATGAGAGATTGAGTTTAAGGGAGTTTTACGAGCCATGTTGCAGACCCTGCGGATCAAGAACATCGCCATCATCGACTCGGCGGAGATCCCTTTCAAAAAGGGACTCAACGTCCTCTCCGGTGAGACGGGGGCGGGTAAATCCATCGTGCTTGAGGCGATCTCGCTGCTGCTTGGCTCGCGCGCCCACGCGGAGTTGATCCGCACCGGCTGTGACGAAGCGGTCGTGGAAGGCCTCTTTGATATCTCCGACATCGAGTGGATGCCAGCGCGCCTTGAGCGCCTCGGCTTCTCCAGTGAGAACTCCGAACTGCTCATCAAGCGGGTCGTCCACCGCAACGGGCGCCATCGCATTTATGTCAACGGCGAGCTCGCCACCCTTTCGATCCTCCAGGAACTCGGCGAGGACCTCATCGACCTCTGCGGCCAGAACGAGCATCAGTCCCTGACTAAATCCCTGACCCAACTGAGTCTCCTGGATCGATACGGTTCGCTCGAGACGCAGGCCGACAAAGTGAGCGTGTTTTACACGCGCCTCAGCGAGCTCAGAGACGAGGAAACGCGCCTGCGCGAAGCCGAGGGCGAGCGCTCCCGCAAGGCCGATTTCCTCAAGTTCCAGATCGAGGAGCTCCGAGGCGCCGAGCTCCAGCCCGGCGAGGAAGCCGAGCTCCAATCAGAGAAACAGCTCCTCCAATCCGCGGAGACCCGCGTCCAAACCGCCGAAAGCTCTCGAGAGATCCTCGAAAGCGACGAGAGCGGCACGCTCAACACCCTTCGCGGCGCACTTCAAAAACTTCGCGCGCTGGAGCAACTCGATGATCGCTCCACCCCCATGGTCGAAGCGCTCGAGCGCGCGCTGGCCGAGTGCGAGGAGGTCTCCCTCTCCCTGCACCGTTACCTTGGATCCGTGGACCTCAATCCCGAACGCCTGGAAACGGTCCAGGACCGGCTCTCACGACTGGTGGACCTGCGCCGCAAGTACGGCGCCACAGTCGAGGACATGATCCGGACCCTTGCCCGGCTCGAGGAGGAATTCTCGGGACTGGGCCAGGCGGAAGACCGACTTTCGGCCCTTACTGCCGAGATTGCCGAAGTAACCGAAGAGTTCACCAAAGCCGGCCGCAAGCTCTCGGCCGCGCGCCGCAAGGTCGCCACGAGCCTAGGCGCTGCCGTGACCGGCGAGATCAAGGATCTGAGGATGGGCGAGGCCGAGTTCAGCATCGAGCTACAGGCGCGCGAGGACGTTTCCGAATGGAACGCACATGGCGCGGATCAGATCCAGTTCGTCGTCCGCACCAACGCTGGCGAGGCCGCGCGCCCCATCGGCAAGATCGCCTCGGGCGGCGAGCTTTCGCGCCTGATGCTCGCCATCCGCCGCGTGATCGCGGACAAGGGCGGGATCGGCGTCTATCTTTTTGACGAAGTCGACGCCGGCATTGGCGGCCAGACCGCTTTCCAGGTCGGCAAAAAGCTTAAATCAGTGGCCGCGTTCAACCAGGTCCTTTGCATCACGCATCTGCCGCAGGTCGCGTCATTCGCCGACCACCATCTCGTCGTTCGCAAATCCACGCAAGGCAAACGCACCTTGACGGAAGTCATCGAGCTGCGCGAGCCTGAACGCAAGGAAGAGCTAGCCCGAATGCTCGCTGGCCCTCAGCTCACCAAGAAGAGCCTCGAAAACGCCGCCGAGCTCCTGGAGCTGGCGCGGGTCTGAGATCTGGTCAGCCCATGATCCAGCCTTCCACGCTCGAGCTCCGGTTCACGCTCGCGCCTTCCACTGGATGCGCGAAAGCGAGAGCGCGCTCATCCAGGCGTTCTCCACGCCGTCACCGGTGAAGGCATCCCCGCAAGCGTGCAATCCGGCCTCTGTGTCCGAGACAAATGCCTTGCCGGCTCCGGCCACCACGCGCGCATAACGCCAGCGATGCGCGTGTCGGTCGACGACCTCGGAGGGCGCGGCGCCCAGCGCACGAAGCGCCGCGGGCAGAAGCAGATCAAGGACACGCTCGGCAGCGGCTTCGAGGTGCTCGGCGCTCCAAGAGGGAAGCGCCTGGAAAGCGTAGCTGCGCACTCCCGAGACAACCTGGCGACCTGGTTTGGAAGATTCCTCGGTGATCCGACTGAACACGCCGCCCCATTCCGATCGCGATCCATCGAGTGCCGCTTGGTCCGGAGCGCCCGAGCGCACACTCAATAGCAGCATCCAGCACGGTTCGTATCTCACTCCGCTCAGCGCGTGCGACAGTGCGGAGCTGCGATCTCCGATCAACTCCAGCGCCTGCGGCGCCGGGGCGGT
>CAYXVB010000064.1:0-19101 GCA_964467785.1 uncultured Bacteriovoracaceae bacterium | reverse complement strand
GCTCTGGATTTATGAAATCCGTAGAAAGTTACCCACTCGTTTCCGCGAAGAGCCACAATTGATTGCCTGGTGGAAAACGCACCGGGTTTCAGGCGACAGCATCGCGAGGCTTTCGGTTGTCCATCGAACGGATAGCCTGGCTGAGATGGCTATATCAGGGGCATAAAAGGGCAAGAGCGAGCAAGCCAATGTAAGACCGATGGTGCAAGCGAGAGCCCCACTATTCCTCGTCACGCTTGCCAGCATGTTTCTTTCTCGCCTCGTGCTCCCTTTTTCGTCGAGGGTTTGTCGGAGGCTTCTCGCAATCCTTAGCCTTAATCTCGGCTCCGCCTAGAATGGATTTTCCGTCCTTGGTCTTCCCTTCCAAAAAGAGGACACGGTCGCGGTCACATTCAATATCTACCTGATCTAAGTTGAATTGAAGCCAGAGCTTCTTGGCTCGGCGACTCTCGTGGTCATCATCCTTGTCATCATCGTCTTCACCGGGGCGGAATTCACTCCAGACAATAGGGGCTTTTCCCATCCCGAACCGAAGAGTAGAGACATTGACTTGGCCGACATCAAACTCTCTCGATCCTTTTAAGACGACGGTGATGAGGCCAGTCTCCTGATAGGGGCGGAACTCCTTTCGATCGTGCTTGCGATCTTCCTTGTCCTTACCTTTCTTAACTTTGATCTTCACGGAGATCTGATCGGCTGGGACAGGTCCTTCGACCATTCCCATGGTCATGGACTCAAAACGCGGCTTATCGAAAAAGAAATCTGGGCAGTCTGGAAAGGCTTCGGAATCTCCGTTGATAGGTTCGCTTTCTGGAACTCCAGTACGACCTTCCACAAAATATTTTACGAAACCAGGTGAGCGTTTGCTTTTTATGATGAATCCATTCTGAGATGTGCCTGGCATTATTGTGTTCAGCGTGGCTGCCCAGAGAATGTGACCAGGCAAGGTGTCGTCGGCTTCTTCAAAGTCTCCTGTCCACTTTACCGGTTTCTGGATCTCAATCGGTTCGTCAGACTGCTGAAGAATAAAACTTCGAATAGCTAAAGGTGCTCCGCGCTGGTTTGCAACTGTATAGGCGTATGAGTATAATCCAGTTTTCTTCTCGTGATCGACTCTCACCGAAACTTGAGGGGAGGTCTTTACGGGCGCAATGGGACAGCCTGCAAGTACCGAGGTCGATAGAAACGGAACAGTGAGCAAGGCTCCGATCATTGTTTTATATCCGTACTGCAGATTGTTATTTGTCATAGGTTCCTCATTTCAGTTGGATATGCCAATGATCAGTCTGCTGATCTGGTGATTCAGGAGCAAACGTGAATGCGAATCCAGCATCCTTTATAGCTTCAGCCAACAGAGTCGTTAGTGCTGAAGCGGCAAAATGCCCATTGAAGATGGAGAGAGAGAGATCAAGAGTTCTTCCGTCGCGGTGACCGCAATGCCCTTTTGGAAAATGCTTCCAATTCTTTTTGATGTCGAAGAGCCCACCCCAAGGAAGTGATGCGCCTTCCGAACGTAAGCCGGGCGGGTTATTGATGCCGGCAGTCTGAGCCTTTTTGATATAGTTCTCAACAAGTTTGGCTACCCGTTTGTTCATGACGTTTGTTCCATGATTGCCGCTCGGATGACTTTCAACGTCGATGACGAGATCAGCGACACTAATGGGTTCGAAACCGGGCGTCTTGACCTGATACCGCACGCGAACTGTGGCAAGTGCCTCTCCAGACGGGGATTCTCCCTCGATCACAAAATCAACTAGCCCTGCTATGTCCGGTGTTTCGAATCGAACGGCGCGACCCGCCTGCGGAAGTGCAGTCCAATTCTCTGCAGACTCAGGAACTATATAACCCAGGGGCCTTTCTTCGGTGTGGGTGTTGTCATGGCCTCCATCATATGGCCCTGCTTCAAGGTAGGCACGAAAGGAGCAGCCATCAACGGGTTGTTGAGAAACCTCATCTACGCACTTGATTTGGAGGCGTGGCCGGCGAAGAATCTCCCCTATCCTACCGCACGCGTATAGCGAAGGAAGGACTTGGACGACTCTGGGCGGTCCGTTTTCAATCAGTTTTCCATCAAGGGGCTCTGCTACGATCTTAACCTGGGGCCGAACTCGGATTTGTCCGGTACGTACGTTATTCGCAAGATTCGTCTCTCCCGGTGCCGCTTGGATGGTGGCTGTTAGGGTTTGAAATCCACTTCCAACCGGAGTGAAGGTTACCTGTGTAGAAGCACTGCCAGATGACAGATTGACGATCCTGTCGAGACAGCTACCTTCGTAACAAAGCCGGACAGGAGTGTTTGGATTAAGCAATCCAAGATTACTTGCGCTAAACGTGATCGTAGCATTGACCGCTTGGCCGGATGCGAGATCAACGATGCCGTCTCCGTCGGGGTCTGGGTTAGTTTGACCGTTTTGAACCAGAGTAAGGTTACTGACAGCAAGGTCGACTGCCGCCGGGCCGAGGTATATCGTGATGTTGTCCAAGGTGAGGACTCCGACAGCGCTGTCTTGGTCGGGGTTTGCCGGGCTGATACTGACATTGACGCCTCGGATGTAGCTTCCAGGATTTGCATCGAGAGCTACAGAAGCGTGATTCGCGGTCGGGATAGTGATCGTATTGCCACCGGCGGCGCTGGCTGTTAGGAAGCTGTAATCGTGAGTATTGCTATAGTCCTGACTCCCATCAGGATTCGTAATTACCCGCGCCCAATTTCTAAAATAGGAAGTCGCCGTAAAAGCCACTTTAGTAATGAACTGAAGGTCCGGATTGCTCGTCGTATTAAACGACATCGACATCCCTTGGCCGTAGATGCCGTAACCGCTCGCGCCCGTCACACTCATAGGTTCAAAAACTGGATATCCGCCGGGCATCAGGAAATTAACATCACAAATCGAAGATGAGAAAAATCCGATCCCGAGCCCAGAGGCGTAGGGATCGCTATTTTGGCAGTAGTGGAGTTCATAACCCACTACCGTGCCCTGACTGTTTGTAATCGGTACAGAGTAGGATGGGGGAAGATCCTCAAAATCTATAAAGATTGAGGACGTTGATGGTTCAGCTGCAACGGTTGCGTGTGAATATAACAAGCTAGCTAAAAGAGCATCGACTGCAAAGTTATTCAACCTAGGGATGAGAAACCGCCTACTAGTCATACGCACTACCTTGCTTCTGAGCGCAACTGACTCATTCCGTGACTCAAGCTGGTCTCACAAACCCCATCGATCCATTATGGGCGTTGCTCCAATCGGAGAAACTAATAATTAAGTTTAAAAAGAATATCGTGCGCCGCAAGGATAAGTATTCTGTTAAAATTATTTACGATTAATTGTATCTCAACCCGATGCAATGTGCCTAAAACCGTGATTGTTTTTGATCAAAATGCTTCCAAAGGGTGGGCATGGATCCAAAAAGACACGGATAAAATCTGGTCGTTTAGTTTCCCGTCATTTTTTCACGGCGAGTCGTAAATTAAAAAAAGCCCTTCACACTGATGGTCAATGTGAAGGTCATTGAGGATTGGTTGGGGAACTATAATTCGCAATGCCCCGGCTAAGTAATTAGGTTTGTTTGACAATTTAACGTCATCGAGCACTTGCCGCGCCGTGACTTACACCAACGTTTACTGACACTCATTCAGATTCCGTCAGATTGGTTGCAAGTGGTTGCACGACATAGGGGCATGCGGGGTTGGATCCAAAACATTCGACATATCTCAACTTTTCGGCCCCAAGGCCGAAGCAATATACATGTGCCCATATAGAAGTCCCAAAGCTTTTGAAAATCAGGAATCAATCGCACTCAAAGACTATAAAACCAAATGGATCGAAAAGGTTTTCTTGGGCCACGTTGCGTGCTTTGGTTATGAGCACAAAATTTCTGGTAAAAGACGTATTATCGCTGCACTTATTCAAACTTTATGGGGAAGCTTTTTGCTCATCAGTTTAATCGTCGTGTCATTTTGGCTCCTCTCACACACTGCATGGCCCGTTAACCTCAAACTTTCATCCACTGAAGTAGGCATAGATCAACAATCGTTTAGTGCCCTAATCCTCGCAATTGCTGCAATGTTCGGGGCCGCCTTTTGGCGAGAGCAAAAGGATATGCACGAGAAGTGGCGCTATCTCGCCGACCAATTCAATCGAATCACCGAGATCAAAGTGGATGACCCACTAAGCTTTTGTAATGAGGCGAGACGCAAAGAACAACTTCTCGTCTGCTTGATCATTGATTGCATTGTAATGGGAATGTGGGGACACGAAAGCTTCAGCGCAACGTTCAAAGATGTTCTTGAGAAGGCTACGATCTACAAATATAGAGGCAGATTAAATGATGTGGAAACTGACCTAGAGAAAGCGGCCAATGGATCCCTCAGCTATGATTACGTATGTGAAACTCTTTACAGCTATCTTTGCGCGTTAAAACCAGCAAATACGGATGCAATCATTGATTGGGCCAAGAACCAATAACGCACTTGTAGTAGCCCCCATTTAGTCCGGACAGTCTGACCGACTCCTAACGACTAGGAGTACGACTATGACTGAGACTCTACGTAAGCCCGATCCGATTCAGGTAATCACCTCGTCCCAAACCCGCCGTCGGTTCTCTCCAGCAGAGAAAAGATCCATTATTCTGGAGAGTTCTGAACCCGGACAAAGTGTTTCTGGGGGGGCGCGCAAGCATAGTAGTGCTCCAAGCCTTCTTTTCTACTGGAGGCGGATCATGGAAAGCGGTGCATTGACGGCAGTGGGCGCGAATGAAGAAGTGGTTCCGGCCAGCGAGATGAAAGCCCACTAGGCGCAGATCTGGCAGCTCGAACGCGTGCTCGGCCAGAAAACACTCCAGATCGAAATTCTGAAAGAGGCTGTGACTCTGGCGCGTGAAAAAAACTGATCTCGCGCGTGCCCTTGTCTGGAGTGGAAGATTTCCAGTGAAGACCGTGGCCGACACGTTGGAAGTGGCCATGTCAAACCTGATTTGCGAACCCAAGGCAGTTAAAGTTGCCCCTCAGGGCGTTCGGTCAGACCCTTCAGTCCTGGATCGAGCCCATTGTCCGTATGTGGCGATTTACAAAGAACAACGGCATTACGGAAGGATTGCATACCAAGATGGAGATGATCTCAAGACGAGCCTTTGGATTCCGGAATTTCAAAAACTACCGACTCAGGTTGATTGCACTGTGCGGGTGGAATGGAGTATTCGCGACCAGAAATTGATTCGATGCAAAATCGACATGCCCCACGCAATGGGGAAGAGCCGAAGAGCCTGAGGCGTTAGAGGTCAAAAAAAAGGCCGAATCCCGCAAGGAATTCGGCCTTTAAAATTTGGTGGAGGTGACAGGACTTGAACCTGCTACATCCAGCTTGCAAAGCTGGCGCTCTACCAGGTGAGCTACACCCCCATCTCAAGCGATAGACGGGCACCTTACAAAAAAAATTGCCAACGTGCATGTATTTTTTTTTAAAACTCAGTGGTAATTCCCGGCCTATGGCCGACATGGCGCCGAGCAGCACGGGAAACATCCTGAATCTGTCGTTTTACCGCTTCACTCCCCTCCCCGAGCGGGAGCATCTGGAGCCCCTTCGGGTGCGGCTCAAAGCGATTTGCGGCGAATTCGGGCTCAAAGGCACAATCCTTTTGAGCGCGGAGGGCATCAATGGCTTTCTGGCCGGCTCAGTGAACGCCATCCGCGGCTTCCAGGAGACCCTAAACACCGCGGCGGACCTGGCTCCGCACTTCGGCGGAATCGTTTACAAAGAGAGCTGGTCCAAGACCGTCCCGTTCAAACGGATGAAGGTCAAACTCAAAAACGAGATCATCACCATGGGCGTGCCGGGCATCCGCCCCGCACTGAAAACCGGCGACCGCGTCCTAGCCCGCGACCTCAAGCAGTGGCTGGACGAGGGCCGCGAGGTCGTCCTCGTCGATACGCGCAATGACTACGAAATCGACCAGGGAACCTTTGAAGGCGCGCTGGACTGGCGCCTCAAAAGCTTTCGCGAGTTTCCGGATCGCCTCAAGGCGCATGCCGAGGAGCTTAAGGGCAAGCCGGTCGTCATGTTTTGCACCGGGGGCATCCGATGTGAGAAGGCCACGGCCCTGGCGCTGGAGCTGGGCATCGACCAGGTTTACCAGCTCGAGGGCGGGATCATCCGCTACTTTGAGGAGGTCGGCGGCGCCCATTACCAGGGCGGCTGCTTTGTGTTTGACGAGCGCGTCGCCCTCGACTCGGACCTCGCGGCTCTGGCCTCGGAGCGCGAGGCGGGATAAGGTTCACCCATGACGGCATTACTGACGGCGGAGAATTATAAACAAGGCATGCTGGTCGACGACGAGCTCGTCGGGGGTATCACCGACGATCCGGAAAAGTCCGGGGCGTTTGTCGCTTTCGTGATCCGCTCGTCCACGGGTGAGCACATCGTGTACCGGAGCTTTGACCGCCTCGACGACGCGCTCGAGCAGATGAACCGCGTCCGACGCCCCTGGATCTACGAAGCGACCGTGGGTTGCGGCGAATCCGGCTGCGGCAACAACAAGGACGGGGGCTGCAAGATCAATGGCTGCGGCAAGAAGCGGCGGGAGCTGGCCGCGGCGGCCGGCGAAACGTCGGCGGAACCCGGCCCGAAATCACCGAAATCCCCGAAATCAATGAAGAGCGACTGCTGCGGCGGGCACGGCCATGGACACGATCAGGGTCACAGTCACGGCGCCGACGGCGGTTGCTGCGGCGGGCACTGAGAGACCGAGTCCGAAAGCATCAGCTCCACGCAGTCGAGGTAACGCGACAGTACGTGATACGTGCGGTTGCCCGCGAGATAGAGCAGCAGCACGAAGAGTCCCAACCCCGTGAACTGCGCGAGGCTGTTGCTCGAAACCTCGAACCAGCCTTCGAACACCGCCATGGGCGAGACCTGACGGCCAATCGCGCTTCCGGAGAGCGGAACGGCGGGACTGAAGTCTCCGATGGAGTCGATGCCCTGCAGTAGCAGGAAAAAGACCGCCCCACCGAGCGCGGTGACATAGCGAGCGCGGTTGAGGATGCGGCGGAGATCCATGCGAAAGCTGGCCGCGATCCATTGCCAGTCGGCGGGATCGCAGCCGACATGCTCGCGCAAGCGGTGGATGATGCGCACCCGCCAGCCCGCCTCCCGCTCGGACTCGGCGAGCACGTTGCCGAGCCCCCCGCGTCGCAAAGTGGTGCGGAACTCGAGCAGCACCTCGGAGGCCATGAAGTAAAGCGAGTAGATCGTCGGGAATACCAGGAAGATCCAGTCGGCGTAGCGATACACCTTGCGCGGCACGAGATCGACTTTGACGAGGACGAAAAGCATCGTCGTGACCAAAGCGGGCGCGAGGAAGCACCAGACGAAGACGCTCATGATGCGACGACTCGTCGTGCGGCGCTCGCCCTGGGCGTCACGGTGGATCTCTTCGAGGAACCTTCGATAGAATTCCAGCCGGGAATCATCCGGATCTGGGAAGTGAGCGGGCTGCATCCACTTCAGTTTAGGTCGGGATCAACGGCGGCACAATCCGGGCAGAATCTGCCCAGCCGACGTCACGCGTCGGGTGTGACGACCGTTTCGCGAAGTCGCAAGATCGAGCGGGACTTCCCGGTTTGCTCGTCGATATCGAGCACCACTGCCCCGTATCCGCCCGGACCCTCGGCCGGCTCGAAACGCACCGGACGCTTGGTCAGGAATTTCTGAATGGAGATCTCTTTTTTGACGCCGATGACGGAATCAAAGCAACCGCACATCCCGACATCGGTGATCGCGGCGGTGCCGCCGGCCAGCACGCGCTCGTCGGCAGTCTGCACGTGCGAATGGCTGCCCACGACCGCGCTGACCTTTCCGTCCATGAAGTGGGCGAAAGCCTGCTTTTCGCTCGAGGCTTCGCCATGGAAATCGACGAGCACGCACTGCACGCCTAGCTCCTCGAGACGCGAAGCCTCGCGCTCAGCGGTGCGGAACGGACAGTCGAGCGCGTCCATGAAGACGCGACCCATGACCTGGATCACCCCCAGACGCAAGCCGGAGCGGCGCTTGCACTCGGCGACCGTGACGCCACGTCCAGGAGTCTTGTAGGCCGGCACGTCCGGATAGTTGGCGGGGCGGAGGATCCGGGTCGATGTTTCCATGAACGGGATGATCTGGCGCTGGTCCCAGGCGTGGTTGCCGGTCGTGATGACGTCCACCCCTAAATCGAAGAATTCCTGGGCCTGCTCGGGCAAGATGCCGTTGCCGTGGGAGAAGTTCTCGCCGTTGACGACCACGAAGTCGATCTGATGGCGCGGAACGAGCTTGGCGATGGCGACTTTGACCGCTTCGCGGCCCGGACGGCCGAACGTGTCACCAAAATACAGAATTTTCATGAAAAACCGGCTTCTAAGCCCCGAGTCGCCCCAGCCAGTTCAAGGCGGCCGGGTTGCGAAAGTCGTGACGCTCCGTGAATACCCAATCCACGGGCAAATCCCAAGCGTTTTGTTCCAGTTTTGGGAAGACCTGATAATCAAAAGCCAGGGCGATGCGAAGGGGGCGCTTTTCGGGGTCCGGCGAATGGGTCGCCAACCACCGGTCGTAATATCCGGCGCCCATCCCGATCCGCTCACCGTTCATGCCGAAAGCGGAGCCGGGCATGAAAACCGCGGCAAGCTCGGAGGGATCGGCCAGCAAGCCGCCCCCTGCCGGCTCGTCAATGTCGTAGGGCCCCTTTTGCCAGGCACCATCCAAAAGAGCCTCGACAAATTCGAGCTGCCGACCGGATGCCGCCGCCTCCGTGGACCGCACCGCCACTCGAGGAAAGTAAACACGACAACCGAGCGAATAGAGCCGGGTTTCGAGCGAACGAAGGTCAAACTCCCCAAGCATTCCACGATAGAGAGCGAGAGATCTTCCCTGCAATCGCTCCAGGGCAAAATGAGCTTGGAGCGCACGTAAAAAGGCGCTCACCGTTACCTCACTCAGCGCACGCGCACGCGCCGGATCCGACTCCTTGCGCAGCCGGATCATCTCCCGCCGCAAGTCCGCGCTTTTGATCGGATCTTCGGCACCACTCACTTTTTGAGATGCCCCGAGCTGGTCGCGGCGCGCTCGAGCTGCTCGATCCGCTCCACGAGGGCGCGGGTCTGCTCTTCGACGCTCTTGCGGAACTCCTCGGTGCGCTTGCGCGCAAGCAAGTATTCCTCACCCAGATCCATCAGCGCGAGCAGCGCGACCTGATGGGCGGCGGCGCCGGTTTTGATCCGCTTTTCGGCTTCGGCGATGCGCTCGGAGACGAGCCGGGCCACTTCACGCGCGAGCGCGGTGTCCGGTCCCATGCTTCGGAGCGGAACCCTCAAGCCGGCGACCTGGACTTCGAACGTGCCTTTGGCGGGGGCCGCGGAAGGATCCATGGACGTCGCCATCGGGTTTTCTCCTCTCAGAGGTCCGTTCAAAGGACCTCGATGATGACGGCGATCCCCTGACCGCCGCCGATACAGGCCGAGCCCAGACCGTAGCGTTTGCCACGACGCTTGAGTTCATAAATCAAGTGCTGGGTGATGCGGGCACCGCTGGCGGCGAGTGGATGGCCGATCGCGATCGCGCCGCCGTTGACGTTGAACTTCTCGTCAGGGATGCCAAGCTCTTTCTGGACCGCAAGAGCCTGGGGCGCGAAAGCCTCGTTGACTTCGATCAGGTCCATCTGGTCAAGGGTTTGGCCGGAGCGCTGAAGCGCATTACGAATGGCCGGGACCGGGCCGATGCCCATGATCTTGGGATCGCAGCCGGAAACTCCGTAGGAGATGAGCCGGGCCAAGGGCTTCAGGCCACGCTTTTTGGCCTCACTCTCGGTGGCGACAACGCACATCGCCGCGCCATCGACGATTCCGCTGGCGTTGGCGGCGGTGACAATGCCGTCCTTTTTGAAGACCGGTTTGAGCTTGCCGATGCTTTCAAGGGTACTCTCGGGTTTGGGGTGCTCGTCACGGTCGAGGTTCGTCACATTGCCCTTGCGGTCAGTGATCGGATAAGGCGCGATTTCGGCCTTGAAGCGGCCGTCATCAAAGGCCGCCTTGCAACGCTGCTGAGAGCGGATAGAGAAAGCGTCGGCCTCCTCGCGCGAGATCTTGTATTTCTCCGCGAGATTCTCGGCTGTGATCGCCATCGGCGCGCCGGCATAGGTGTCGGTCAGCGACTCCATCATCGAGTCCGTGATCTGCCCGTGGCCCATGCGCATCCCCCAGCGGGCGGAGCGCATGACGTAAGGGCTCAGGCTCATGTTTTCGATGCCACCGACCAAGGCGATGCGGGTGTCGCCGGCGGCCATCTGCTGGGCGGCGACGATGATCGCTTCGAAGCCACTACCACAAAGACGGTTGACGCCAAGAGCCGGAACGGCTTCGGGCACTCCGCATTTCAGTCCGATGTGGCGCGGGGAATAAATGCTGTCGGGAGCGGAATGAAGGACGTTGCCGACGATCACATGATCGATGTCCTGGGCCGGGATACCGGATTGCGCCAGTGCCGCCTTTGCAGCATGCACCCCGAGGTCCGTGGGGTTGATGTCCTTGAGCGAGCCGCCATAGGCTCCGAAAGGAGTGCGTTTAGCTGACAAAAAGACCAAGGTTTCACGGGTGTTGGACACGGCTCGGGATCTCCTTGTCACGTAGTTAAACCCCGAAGGGCCGGAGGGATCAAGGTCTTTCGGGGCAGATTTTGCCTCTTTCGGGCGCCTGAGGATGCAGTCATCATGAGAGAAGCAGAGAAAGCAGGGGAAAAACCCTCTGTGACTCACCCGTCCTGGCCCCCGCTGGTCGTTTGGAAAGAAGGAAAGGCAAAAGGATGCCGACCGAAATCCGCTCCGCAGCACTCGAGGACCTGCGCCTCAAAAATTACCGCACGCAGCTCCAGCATCGGAACGACGTCGAGGTGCGCGAGATCGAGAAGAAGCAGGACGATGAGCTCCAGCGCCTCTCGGAGAACCACTCCTTTCGCATGGGGCAGCTGCACCAAGCCTACGAAATCCAGATCTCCCAGGAAGCGGAGAGCCTTGAGGAGCGACTGAATCAGCTCCGCGACGGGCACGACGAGCGCGTCAACGCCCAAAAGAAAGCCGAAGAAGACGAAATCACCAAAATGAAAACCGCCCACCAGCAAAAGGTGGAGGAATATCGCAAGAACGCGGACGCGCAGCTCGACCAGCTTCGCAAGCAACTCAAGGATTCGACCCAGGTCCTGCATGAGCAGGCCAAGCGCAATGAGCGCAAGGCGCGAGCCGCGGAAAACGGCTGACGAAAGGAAGCAAAGCCATGATCGATCAGGAAATGATGGAGTTGAACGGAAACAGCCCCGAAACCGCGCCCCAGACCGACGCGCCGATCCAGATCAACGGCTTTCAACAGGTGATCGACATGCTTCGAGTGGCGGATCCGGCTTTCCGCGAGTCCCTGCTCCGCCGCATCGCCGTGCGCGATCGCAAGCTGGCTTACGCCCTTCGCGAGGAAATGTCCGCTTACGGCCTTTGAGGCCGGCTCCGAACGGGATTTATCGCGTGGCACCGAACTTGATGCCAGGCAGCCATTTCAAAAGGACTTGGGGAATCTCGCCTAGCGGTACGACCTGAAGCGCCCCGCCAAGTCGGATGGCTTCGCGCGGCATTCCGAAAACCACGCATGTCGCCTCGTCCTGGGCTATGGTGCGGGCGCCGGCCTGCTTCATCTGGAGCATGCCTTTGGCTCCGTCCGCTCCCATTCCGGTGAGAATAACACCCACCGCTTTTTTGCCGAGAACTCGCGCTGCGGACTCGAAGAGCACATCAACGGAAGGCTTATGACGGTTGACGGGCGGGTCGTCGGTGATCTCGACTTCGATCCGGCTGCCCTTCTTCGCGAGAGCCATCTGCTTGCCGCCCGGGGCGATGAGCACGACACCAGGCCGAACTTCGTCGCCGTCGGCCGCCTCCCGGACCTCAAAGCGGCAGAGGGTGTTGAGGCGCTTGGCGAGCGCCTCGGAAAAATGCGCGGGGATGTGCTGCACGACCACGATCGGCGGGATCCGCTCCGGAAGCTGCGTGAGGATCTCGCGCAGCGCCTCCGTGCCGCCGGTCGATGAGCCGATGCAGACGACGGAGTTGGTGTCCATCGCCGCGTTCGGATCCAGATGGTGGACAGGCGCGGCCGGACGGACCGCGGCGCGACGCCGGCTGAAGGCGGCGGCCTTGATCTTTTCGATGATCATGGCGCCGACGCTGCGGATCTCCTCCATCGACGGCTTTTGAATGTAGTCGAAGGCTCCGGCTTCGAGAGCCTGCATGACGAGCGGACCTTCGTCCTTGCTGACGGACGTGATCATGATGCTGGGGATCCCGAAGCGCGGATAGAGTTTTTGAAAGAGCTCGACGCCGTTCATCTCAGGCATGTGAATGTCGAGGGTCAGGACGTCGGGACTGTGCTTTTGGATCATCGCCTCGACTTGCGAAGGGAGCTCGACCGCGCCCACGACTTCGATCTGGGGATCTTGCGCGAGGATGGAGCAGAGGATTTTGCGGACGGTGGCGGAGTCGTCGACGATAAGGACCTTGACCTTGCGGCTGGAGAGAGCGGCTGTCGGTCCGGTGGGTGCGTCCTCCTGCCTTTCGACCTGGAGCCGGCCGGAGCGCGGGGCGTAATGAATCTCGAACGGGGCATTTCCACGACGGGCCACGCCCTTGACCTTGACGCCGAGGGCTTTGAGCGCGCGCTCGGTCTCGTCCGCGCCGGTCGCGGGACCGGCAATCTTGGCCTCGAGCGCGGAGAGTCCACAGCCGAACTCCAGCGAGGCAAACTCCATCGCTCCCTTAAGGGCCCCGATCGCAGTGCGCCCGCCGTCAGCGAGAAGAAACGGCATGCCCGTGCCGCTTCCGGAGAGACTCACGGCTACAAGGATCTCGCCAGCGAGGACCCGCTTGACTAGGCCTGTGGCCGCGTCGGGCTCGAGTTTTCGGATTTTTGCGCTTGGATCGACGAAGTTTTTCAACTTTCGTACCCCTTCTCTCCTCAACGGAGACTCAGGCCCCGCTCAAGAATTGTTGCGACAGATACGCGAAACTCGTGGCTGGAGTCATATCGGTGGCCAGAGCGGCGAGGCGCCCCGTCAGGGTGCCGGTGCCGGTGCGCTCGACGCCCTCACCTTCCTCGACCAGGACTTGGCCAGGCTTCCAGGATTTCAGGGAAGCTTCCAGCTTATCGCTGATCGGCCCGTAAATCAGCACGGAGACGCCTCTCTTATAGCTTTCGGCTTTGGCTCCTTGCAGAAAAGCCCGTCCGTCGGCAACGTAGACCTTTCCGTCGACCAGCTTCTGGCCGAACGCGCCTGGCGCGAGCAGGGTCACTTTTTTGCCCCAGGCTTTATCAAACAGCTTGCAGAACGCCTCGGCAGACGAATCGCCGGTGCCCTCGATGAGAAGCACGGTCGGAGGCTGGGCTCCCTCGAACTCCTTGAGCGTCGACACCATATGCGGAATTGCCGGAAAGCCGCCAAGCATGACCCGCAGCTTTTCGCCCGTATGCCGGATGGGCTCCGGCTTGTGGGCGATGTCCCGCGAGATCGCCAGGGAAGTCCGGCGGGATTTGGCGTTTCGCGCGGCGAACTTCAGCTTCATCCGGATTTCGTCGGAACGCTCCTGCAGGTTGGCCATCGCGGGTTTCTCGACATAATCCACGGCCCCGGTCTCGAGGCACTTGAGCGCGAGATCGGAATCCTCGCGAGACACCGACGAGATCATCACGACAGGCGGATGGGACTTACCGTGTAGCGCCTTGAGCAAGTCCAAGCCGCCCATTACGGGCATGTGAATATCGAGGGTCATGAGATCGACGGTGTTCTTTTTGAGAAACTCGAGCGCCTCCTGGCCGTTGGCGGCCGTGGCGACGACCTCGAAACCCACATCCTTTGCCAAGATCTTCTTGAGCAGCGCGAGGATGCTGGCCGAGTCGTCCACGCAGAGGACACGGACGATCGAGGGCGCCTCGGACCGGGACGCGGGGGCCTCCACGACGGGTCTCGCGACGGGCCCCGCCCCGGACACCGCCGGAACGCTGGAGACGGGCTTGAGCACGGCGTTGCCGACCGACGGACTGGGCGACGGACTCGGCGACGGACGAAAGGAAGCCTTGCGGAAAATCGAGGGTCCCGCGGTGGTCACGGGAAGATTGAGCCCCGATAACGTTTCGGAAATCCCGAGGAACAGCGCGCCGTCCTCCTCGAGACAATCGAGGAGCTTGCTCGTGGTCGCCGCGATCTGCTCCGGCGAAAAATAAATGAAGACGTTGCGGCAGAAGATGACATCGAATTTACCACCGAGCATTCTCGGTTCGAAATTCTTGAGATTCAAGGGCTGGAATCGACACATAGAGCGGATGCGCTTGCCCGCCTTGACGAAGTGGGCGATGTCGCCGGTGCCTTTGGCCCAGTTCTTTTCTAGGAATTGTAGAGGAACGCTTTGAATCTCGCGGCCGGGATACACGCCGTTTTCGGCATAGGCTACCGACCGCGGGTCGACGTCGGTTCCGAGGATCTCGTAGTCCCAGCCCGGAGCGTGACGGCTGATCCAATCGCGAAGGAACATGGAGAGCGAATAGACCTCCTGGCCGCGACTGCACGCCGCCGACCAGACGCGGATGACCTTTTTGGCGCGCGCGCCCCCATTGGCGACGAACTTGGGCAGGAACTCACGCTCCAGATAATCAAAATGAGCGTATTCCCGGAAGAAGAACGTGTGATGGGTAGTCAACAGGGAGACCAGCTCGTTGATCTCCTTTTCACGATTGCGGCGTAGATAATCGAGATACTCACCCTCGGAGCGAAGCTTCAGGTCGCTGATCCGCTTGCTCAGGCGGCTTTCGACCATGGAAGCCTGCCGGGCTCCGAGCTGAACGCCCGTGATCTGGGAGACGAGCTCCGAGACTTCCTCGATCAGCTCTGCTTTGGAATCACCTTTCGCGGCTTTAACGGCAATTGACGACATGTGAATCTTTCCTCGTTACTCTTCTGGGATCCGGCCAGGGCCAAAATTCTGGGAAGAATCAGGCGGCTTTGACCTTGGAAGGCGCGGCGTTGCCGATCGACTTGTGGTCGTCGGCATTGAGCATGCGAGCGATGTCGATGAGCACGACCAAGCCATCCTCGCGCTTGCAGACACCCGTGATGAACTCCAGGTTCTTTGCGCCGTGAACCTCAGGGCGCTCGGAAATGTCCTCCTCGCGGGGCGAGAGGACGGAATCAATCGAATCGACCACGACCCCAAGGGTCAGCGGCGCGAGGTCGCAGATGATGACGGAGGTTTCGGAGCCGCCCTTGGCTTTGATCCCCATCTTCTGGCGCAGGTCGATCACGGTAATGATCTGGCCCCGGAGGTTCATGATGCCAAGAAAGTAGCTCGGCGTGAACGGCACAGGGGTGGTCTCAGGCACCGCGATCACCTCCTTCACGCTCAGGAGCGGGATGGCGTACTTTTCGTTTCCCAACGAAAAGCTGAGGTAGCGGGTGCCGTTACCGTCGACCTTGGTCTTTTTTTGTGTCTGGATCTGATTGTTAATGTTGCTCATGCTGCTACCTTTCTCTTTTCCTCGACCAGAGGCGCGGACCTCGGGCGATTTTTTTTGATCAGTTCATTGGCTTCAAGAATGAGGGCGGGACGGCCGTCTCCGAGGACCGCGCTTCCGCTGAACCCCTTGAGGTTGCGGTGCTCTGGCCCAAGCTGCTTGATGACGATCTGGTGCTGGCCCATGATCTCATCGATGAGGATGGCGAACGGCCGGCCATCCAATCGGACAACCACCGCCGTGCCTTGGTCCGCGGACAACGCGTTGCCCTTCTGAGTCAGCATGTCTCCGAGGCGGTAGATCGGGATGTGCTCACCGCGGATGGTAAGCACCTCTCCGAGCCCAGAAACAAAAGTGACCATGTCCGAGGTCGGACGGATCGACTCGTGCACGTGCGAGAGCGGAATGACGTAGCGATCCTTGTCGACACGCAGGATCATGCCGTCGATGATCGCAAGGGTCAGTGGCAGTCGAATCCGGAAAACCGTCCCCGCGCCGAGCACCGTTTCGATCTGGATCTCGCCCTGCAAGCGCTCGATGTTGGTCTTGACGACGTCCATCCCGACGCCACGTCCCGAGACATCAGTCACGACCGCCTTGGTCGAGAAGCCTGAGGAGAAAATCAGTGCATACGCGTCACGATCCGAAATTTCCTGTCCCGGTTTGAGGATGCCCTTCTCCACGGCCTTGGCGCGGAGGCGGGCGGCGTCCATCCCGGCGCCGTCGTCGCGGATCTCGATCACCAGACTGCCGCCCTGATGGAAGGCCCGAAGCACGATCGTACCCTGTTCGGCCTTACCTTTGGCGGCGCGGGAGGCGGGGTCCTCGATGCCGTGGTCGCAGGCATTGCGGATCAAGTGGACCAAAGGATCGCCGAGGGACTCCAGGATGGTCTTGTCGACTTCTGTCTCCTCGCCTTCGAGCACCAGATGGACCTTCTTGCCGAGAGCGACGGACGTGTCGCGCACGATCCGCTGCATTTTCTGGAAGGTCGTCTTGAGCGGCACCATGCGGAGACTCATCGAAAGGTCCTGGACCTCCTTGGTGACTTTGCCCATCTGGTGCACGGTCTTACGGAGAAGGAGCGGGTTCTCGCCGTTGACCTGCTCGCGCAATACTGTGTTGAGGATGACCATCTCGCCGACGTAATTGAGAAGCTTTTCCAGGCGCTGCAAGCTCACACGAATACTTTCGTCAGCGACCTGAACGGCCTGCTTGGGGGCGCCTTCCGCGTGCGCGGGCTTGTGCTCGGGAGCTTGGGCGGCCACGATCTCCACCGCTGCCTGAGCCGGATGTCCCGGCGCCGGGGCGGCCGACATCACTTCCGCAGTGAGGGTTTCGAGGGCTTTGGGAAGCTCGGTCGGGGCGACCGCTTCCGGCTCGACGAATGCGCTGGCCGGTGGGGCAGCCTCGAATTCGATTTCCGCGGGGGCGTCCGGCTCCGCCACGCCCTTGTTGGCGAGCGCTGCCTTGAGCTCGTCGATCAGATCCCGGGAGTCGAAAGCGGCCGAAAGATCGGCTTTCAATCCGTTGACCATGAGGGTGACATGGTCATTGCATCGGAGCAGAAGCTCGAACGCAGGCCGTGTGAGCGAAATCTCGCCGCCCTTGAGCGCGATCAGAAACGACTCGAACTCGTGGGTGAACTCGCCCAGCTCGTTGAATCCCACCGCCTTAGCGCTGCCTTTGAGGTTGTGGGCGATGCGGAAGATCTTCATCAGCACGTCCGCATCATTCGGATTTGATTCCAGGGAAAGGAAGCACTGCTCTGCTTCCATGAGAAGCTGCGTCGCCTCTTCCAGGAAGCCCTGTTTTAATTCTCTTTCGAAGTCATCCACGATGTCGATCCTCTCTGCCTAAACTCTCAAATTTCCTCGAACCGCGAGTCCGTCGCCGAAGGCACCTCATCGGCCTTGGCGGCGCCCCCTGCTGCCGCCCGCTTGGCTCCCGTCGCATCCGCAATCTGCGTCTGCGTCTGCGCCGGCGCCGAAGCTGGCGAAGTATGTGCGCTCTTTGCATTCCGCCTTTCGCTCAGCGAGATGACGGCTGCGGGCGCTTTCTTGCCGTCTGTCTGGAACTTGGGCTGGACCTTGGGCTGAACCTTGAGCTTGCCTTTGAACTTGCTCATGCGGTTGTCCTTGCGCGTGGCTGTCCCTCCGACGCCCGCCGGGGCCGACGATCTGCCGGGTTCGGTCTTGAGCCTCGCCTGGTGACCGTGCACGAGCTCATCGAGCTGGCGGGAGATGCCTTCGAGGCCCTTGGCCTGGTCGCTGAGCTTGCCGGCGGAGTTCGCCGAACGCCCCGCCGCTTCGTTGGAGCGATTGGTGACTGCCTCGAGCTGATGCATGGCCTTGGTGATCTCGTTCACGCCCTGGGATTGCTCCTGGCTGGCGGCAGCGATCTCGGCGACGCGATCGCTGACCTCGAAGATCTTTCCGCTGATCTCCTGAAAGGCCTCACCGAGGCGATGCGCGGTGTTGGTCCCGATTTCCACCTTGCCATTCGCTTCCTGGATCAGCCCGCTCAGCCGCTGCTTGCTATCGGCGATGATCGCCTCGACGCGCTTAATGCCCCTGTCCAAGAGCTGCGAGATCTCGCGGGCGGAGGTGCCGCTCATCTGGGCCAGGTTTCCCACTTCCTCGGCAACTACCGCGAATCCCTTTCCGTGCTCGCCGGCGCGGGCCGCCTCGACGGAGGCGTTGAACGACAAAAGCTTGGTTTGAAATACGATGTCGTTGATGACCTTGGTCTTGGATCCGATCTCGGAGATGACCTTGAGAATCTCGGATAGCTCGGCGTTGCTCGCCTCCACCTGGCCCTGGACCGCAGTGGTGCTGTCGCGGATTTCCACGATAGCGTGGGTCATCCCTTCGACTGCTTCCTTTCCGTTTTTGGCGCTCGCGGATGCGACGACCATGACTTCTTTGGCTCGGGCGGCGCTATCGGCGTTCTTGTCAACCATCGTGCGCACTTGCTCCAGGGCCGACACCGTCTGCTGGAGAGCGGCGGCTTGCTCGGACATTCCCGAGGACAAGTCGGCGGAGGAAGAGGACAGCTCAGAAGACGCGCGAGCCGTATGGGTGGCGCCATCAAAGAGACTTTCGCCGTACTCCTTGATCTTGGTGGACACTTCCTTGAGGGTGCGCCAGACGTAGGCGAAAGCCACGAGCTGCGCCACGACAGTGACCACAAGGAGGATCCAGGTCATGGCGACATTGCGCTGGTATAACTCGTCCGACTTGCTCCGGATGAAGCGCACTTCGCCCTCCATGATCCCGTTCAAACGGTCGATCAAGGCGGAGATCTTGTCGAAGTAGAGTGAGGAGGGATATCCGTAATACCCTTCATTGGCCTTGTTGACGATCGTGATCACGATCGCGTTGATCTCGTTCCACTCGGGAGATTCGAGCATCCGATCGACCGCGCCCCGTGTCTCGTCGCTGATATTGAGCCCCGGCGACTGCATGTTGAGCACAACTCCGTTATGGTATTATCTGGCCAATTTTCACGGGTCGGACTGCTGCCGATTCCGTGTTGGCCGG
>CAYXVB010000063.1:9858-19289 GCA_964467785.1 uncultured Bacteriovoracaceae bacterium | reverse complement strand
CTTGTCGGCGGCATAGTCCATCGTCATGACCCGGTAGCCTTCCATCGCCGCCTGCAGCGCGCAGATCGGATCGATTTCGGTGACCCAAACCTGGGCGGACAGGGCGCGAAGGGCCTGGGCCGAGCCCTTGCCCACGTCGCCGTAACCGCAGACAACCGCAATTTTGCCCGCGACCATCACGTCCGTCGCGCGCTTGATGCCGTCCACGAGCGACTCGCGGCAGCCGTAGAGATTGTCGAACTTGGAGTTGGTGACCGAGTCGTTGACGTTGATAGCGGGGAACCTGAGCTCGCCGCGTTCGTGCATCTGATAAAGGCGATGCACGCCCGTGGTGGTCTCCTCGGTCACGCCCTTGATCTGGGAGAGACGCTTGGAGTACCAAGTCGGGTGAACGGTGAGCTTCTTCTTGATCGAAGCGAAGAGGATACGTTCTTCCTCGGAACCGGGCTTGGCCAGGACGCTCTGGTCCTTCTCGGCCTTGGCGCCAAGGTGGAGCAGCAGGGTGGCGTCGCCGCCGTCATCGAGGATCATGTTGGAGTAGCCGCCGTCCGGCCACTCGAAGATGCGGTGAGTGTATTCCCAGTAGTCTTCGAGGGTCTCGCCCTTGACGGCAAAAACTGGCGTACCGCCCGCGGCGATCGCGGCGGCGGCGTGGTCCTGGGTCGAGAAGATGTTGCACGAAGCCCAGCGCACTTCGGCGCCAAGTGCCTGCAGGGTCTCGATCAGCACGGCGGTCTGGATCGTCATGTGCAGTGAGACCGTGATGCGCGCGCTCTTGAGCGGCTGCTTGGCAGCGAACTCCTCGCGAATGGCCATCAGGCCCGGCATTTCGGTTTCGGCGATCTTGATTTCCTTGCGGCCCCAGTCGGCCAGCTTCATGTCAGCAACAACATAGTCTTTTTCCACGTGCGGACTCCTAGTTTGTTTGTTGCCGGGCACGAAAAGGAGAGGGGGAGTGCGTGGAATGCGGGCTCACCATCTTCTTCACGTGCCAGGCACGATTCAAATGAGGTGAGCGCCGTTTCAAATCTTGGAAACCGAGCCTAGGGCACCTGCCCCGCCCTTGCGGCGGTCCAGGCAGCCTTGCAACGCTCCTCGGTCTTCGTAAATTCAATATAGACGAAGTCGACGCCATTTGGCAGGGCTATTTTTGCGCCTAAACGCTTGAATTGATGGTATTTTCAAAAATTCTCCAGGCGAGCAGCTTAGATCCCCTGCGGCTTTGGACAGGGGATCGGCTGCCTCCACTCTCAATTTCTATACTGGATAAGAAACTGATAACACTGTTCGGAAGTCAAGAATGCTTGACCAGTCCAACGGCCCGCCTGTCTGTCAAAGACCTCAGTGCTGCCATGGGAGTTCATGGCACAGATGTAAGGGTCCAATTCATTGAAAGCGGCGGAAAGAGAAGCCCACTTGCAGTATTGAACAGAGCTATAACTTTTCCCGATCACTTCGCCTTTAACAAAATCAAACAAAGCAATCCCCCCGCGGGCAGTAGGAATACAAACCGTTCCTCCTCGGGTGTTTTGTATTGCCTCGGAGCAGTATTCAACAGATGTGAAGTAAGCATTCGGGTATCCGACAACGGTGTTTTCCAGTGTCGATACGATGGCGCTTCCACCACCTTCCACAATTACAGGCGCGCAGGAGATTCGAAGATCCCTGGTATCGACGGCCTTCTTACACAGATCCAGCGTTCGATATCCTGACTGCCCCAGATAGGCCTTGCTTTCAGTCTCATAGACATAAAATGGAAATTCACCAAAACCCAACCTGCAAGACGGAAAGGCCCACGCCTGCGCGCCCTTGAACCCAAAGACGCCCGCGATCACAGAAAGCCCGAGGATCGAGCGCAACACTTTTTTCATATCCAAATCTCCTTTAATGATCATTGCCACAAATACGACCCTACGCATCGCAACAGGCAACTGGGATTCTGCCGGGACTCACTCCCAGCAGTAGTTGTAATTTACTGCCTCGCCGGGCATGCTGACGTTGCTCCTAAACTCGTGGCTAAGCAGATTGCCATTGCGCCGGAACTTGATGACCACCGGCAGATCTACGTACCCCTTGAGCTTGTCGATCGTGGTCACGATCTCGGAGCGGCTGGCTTCCGTACGGACGCCATCGAAATTGCTCTCAAACAGATAATTCATGGTCGCTCTGTCAACCGCATCACTGGCGAGAACCACGATCTCCTTGGACTCCACGCGATCAGGCGTCGCGGGCTGCGGCGGAAAAAGAGGCCCCATTCCCGGTTGCGCGGGTTTGCCGGGTTCCAAGACCCTGTTGATCACCACCCGGTACGGAGCCCGGGCGACATACGGAGTCTTGTCCTCCTCATTCGCGCCCGCGCAGTTCTTACCCAGGCGAGCCAAATCGTCCGCGGTGATCGGATCCTTGGATTCATCAAAAAGCAGCTTGAGAATCCGGTACGGAGACGCATCCGGATTCTGCAGGCGCAGCTCACTCAAGCGATCCATGCCACTCGAGTGGCGCGCCGCTGCGGTTCGTGCGGCTTGCGCCCCGCTCGAATTTAGCGTGACAGCGACGAGAGGCAGGACCATCCAGACCCTATTGTTTTTCATGATCGTTTTCCTTTCATTGATTCCAGCAATAGCCATAAAAATCGAACTGCCGCTCAAGCCCCGCAAGGAACACGAGGCGCAAATTCAACAGGTTTCCGTTTCTGCGCACCGTGAGCTCGATCGGGGCAGACGTTTCGGTGCTGCCTAACTCGTAGCGGGTGACCAGCTCGTTCGGGCTGTTGTCGACGGTGATGAAATCGAAGTTGCGCCTCACGTAGGACTGGACATCGTTGAGGTTGTCCGAGTTCAGCGAGATCACGCCTTCCTTGGTCGCCACTTTGGCCGGCTTTCCGGGAGTGGCCGGGAAGAGCGGGCCCTTTGCCGGCTGCCCCGGAACTTCGGGCTCGACGACTTTGTCGACCTTGAAGCGGCGAAGCGACGGAATGAACTCGGGCTCGACCGCGTCGTATTTCGCAAACACGCAGCGCACCGCCAGTCTGTCCACATCCGCAAGAGTCATGGGGTCATGGGCCTCATCGAAGACCTGCTTCAGTACTTCATAGGGACGCGCGCCCTGGGTGATTTCCTTGAGTTCCGCGATCCGCTCAAAGCCCGTTTTGGCCGGCGCGGCCTGTGCGGCTGACACCCCCGCGAGGGCGAACATTCCACCGAGGACGAAGTCTCGTTTAGTCATGCTTTTCATATTCCGATCTCCTTTTCGGAACGGAATATGATGCATGGCGTCGTAACTGGCAATGGGCTCAATCGTTTAGTGTTGCCCATCCAGGGCAACAGGGGCGGCACGTCCTGTCAGGAATTCAGGAGCTTACTTCTTCCTGACATTCGACCGCGCGACGGTCAGGGGAAAGAGCTGCGCGTTGATCTGATAGATTTCCGTGCATTCGCCTTCGGCGAGGAATTCGGCGATTTCAAAGAGAGCCCTCTGCAGCCTACGCCGCGCTTCCGCCAGGTTTTCCGGATTCGCGGCCAGGGTGAACGAAGTGATGAGCCGCCGTTCAAATTCTTCGTCGTCCGTGTGCGCGTTCATCACTTCGACGGCTTTTTTCATCATCGCCTGATGATGGCCGCGGATCGCGGCGTGCGAACGCGAAGTCGGAAACCGGATCTTCTCTCCGCGCTTCTCCCAACGTCCTTCGCGCTCGACGACCAGTCCCTCTTCGACGAGCTGGCGGAAGGTCTTCTCGGCGCGATCGGCGGGGATCCCGAGCCGCCCCCCGATCCAGCGCGGGTCGGGCAAGAAATCCACACAGGTCACGAGATCCAGGATCGCAAGACTGTACCAGTGATCCAGCACTAGAAAGCGTCGATGAGTGGATTCCTGGTAATCGGCGACCGGGGACCTGGCCGGTGTTTCTTTTGAGAGCAGCTCTTCCATCGCGGAGGTGGCCACCTCGCGCGTCCGCACCGCATTCTTGAGGATGGCCTCTTTGAGCAGTCGCGCGCCCGCGTCATCCAAGTCCAGCACGCGCACAAACGACTCGAAGCGGGCTTCGGGAAACGCTTTGGCGCCTTTGAGGACCCGGCTTAGATAGGGCGCCGACAGACCGAGGTCGCGCGCGAGCGCGCGCATCGAATAGGAGGGATTGCGCTCGATCTTGCGCTTGAGCGCGCGCTGCAGGATCACCGAGGGACTTGGAACCGACTTAGTTCTTCGCTTCATCGTGCTCGAGGAGATAAGCGATGATCTGTTCGATCGACTGGTCCGGGCCGAACAGGCTGCGGGGTACCCGCAACGACAGACGCCCGTCATCCGTCTTGCCGAAGGTGACCGTGCCCTTCTCAGCCGTCCCAGTATTGTCGATCTCGATTTGCGCGTTGATGATGCGATCCATGATTCGGGAAAACCTTAGGCCGGTTCCCCCGGCGCCTGGCTTGCGCAAGCTTTCGGAGATCTTTTCGAGAACTCCTACTTTGACGTCGACCGCAAAGGCGTCACCGCCTCCACCCACATTGGTGACGCCGCCGGACAAGCCCTTCGCGCCGTTCACTCCTGCAGGCGGGAACCGCGGAGTCTCCGTACGGCGCCCGATGTTCCTGAACGGCGAAGACCGCTGGTCATTGAGCATTCCGAGTTGCTTGGCCAACTGCCAGAGGCCCACTGCGAGCTGGTAGTCGTCATCCACATACCCGGCGGCGCAGAGCGCTTCGTGCAGCGCCACGATCTCGCGGGTTTCAGCGCCCGACTGCTGCCATGAATAACAGCTCAGCAGGACGCGCTTTTCCTTCGGGTCACAGACGCCGGTTTCGCGCGTGCCGGCCTCCCCGGCGCCGAAAAATCCCGCGGTAAAGATATACGCCTTGAGCTCCGAGAACTCGTCGGCCAGCCGGGTCAGGTTGAGATCGCCGACCTGCTGGACACAATGGCTTTGGATCTGGCGGACGATCTTGAGAGCGAGTTCCGAGTAGTTGTTGATCCGGACGAAGATCTGCCCCTGACTGGCCAGCTGCATGCAGATATCGGCGGGTGACGAGATGACCCGGATTTCCTGCGCCTGAACGACGGGAAAAGTTGCTGCCACGATGACCCAAGCGATTCCCAGGATCCGAAGGAGGTTCATTCCATAGACCGCCATTCAAATCAGTTTATCGCCCACCGCGATCCGGAGTCACCCAATACTTGAATCCAAGTTCCGATGTGACTTTTTAACCCTCAACCGTGACGAAAATTCGTTTAACTACGATAGGTTAATTTCAATATTCCGAGAATGCATTTGTTACTACAAGCGGCCGGGTGTAACTTTGGAGTCACGAAAGGGGAACTCATCCAAATGATCATTCACATCAGCTTCAAAAACGTGGATCACAGTGACGCTCTCAAGGTTTATACCGAAGAAAAGTGCGCAAAAATCGCCAAGTACTTTGAGGGCAAAATTGCGCTGAACTGGAACTTCTCCATCGAGAACAAGAACAAGATTGCCCACGTGCACATGCTGGGTAATCACATCGATTTCTTCGGCGAGGCCTCGACCGAGGACTTCCACGCCTCGGTGGACGGTGCGATCGCTCGGATCGAAAAACAGATCCGTAAACACAAAGAGATCGTGACCAACCATCACGTCGCAGCCGAAGAGGCCTAACTTAACTAGTCCAATATACTGTTATCATTAGCAATAATGCGATTCTCCCGGATACTTGATTAATTAAGTCTTAGAATGGTATCCACCCATCCGGGAGAATCGCTTTATGCGTGGTCGTCAGTTTCCACTCGTTTTCAAGTTTACGTTTCTCG
Source organism: uncultured Bacteriovoracaceae bacterium (assembly GCA_964467785.1). Taxonomy (GTDB): domain Bacteria; phylum Bdellovibrionota; class UBA1018; order UBA1018; family UBA1018; genus CAYXVB01. Next base: position 13,508 of record CAYXVB010000063.1, on the reverse strand, counting down.
TCCTAGTGACCGCCAATGCTTTTGCGGCGCCCGGCGATCGCTACATCGTCAGTGATGTGGACGACACAGTCAAAGTCACCCATGTGGCCAGCACTCTCGATGCCGTCCGCCGCGGGCTCTTTAGTAAGCTCGAATTTGCCGGAATGAGCACGCTCTATCGAGCGATCGTAGAACAAAACGGCAAGCTTCCCACCCGTTTCGTGAGCGGCTCTCCCAAACAGATCAAAGGCATTGTCTCTGACTTCATCCAGGAAAATCAGTTTCCGCAGCCCTGGACCCTCGCCCTGAGGACCTTGCCCGAGGACACCGCCGAATTCAAAATTCGACGCATCAGCGCGATCCTCGAAAAGGCACCCGAAGATTCCCGCGCCATCCTCATTGGCGACGATGGAGAACGAGATCCCGAGATCTACGCCATTTTACGAGACCGTTACCCCCGAAAAATCGACCGGATCTACATCCACAGAGTTAAGGGCCGCGCGCTCCCCGCGGGTGAGATCGGTTATGACACGGCGGCGGATGTCGCGCTTTGGGAACTGGCGGCGGGCCGCCTCCGCCCGTATCAGCTCGGAAACGTCGCGCTGGCGGTCATGAGCGAGTCCAGGGAGGACAAAGACTCTCTTTTTCTTCCGGAGTATTGTCCTCGCCTGACTAGTGCCCGCCTCACTGACCAACTTGGCCCGAAGCTCGAGCCGAATGCGGAACAAGCACTCCACCTTGCGCGCGACGCGGAAGGCCTGATCCGCCAAGAGTGCGAAAAATCACTCCTTGAAGCGGCTGACTAATGCGGGACTAGCCTGCCTTTCGGGCAAGAAACAGGTGCACGGAATAGATCTCCATTTGCCTGAGATGCTTGAAGAAAAGCCAAGGCACATGGGAAACGCCCGTGATGACATCAAATCCCTGGTCGCGGTAGATGCGCTCTACCGCAGCCGCTGAATCGGATCGCCCCTCGAGGCCCAGGCGCTCCCGAAGCTCACGCGCGATTCGGGGATGCCAGATATAGGGACAGCTTTGGACGGCGATTCCGCCGACATGGAGCAGCTCGTGCTGTACCCGCGGCAGGGATTCCGGCTCATCGAGCATGTCGATCATGTTGAGCGACGCGCAAAGGTCCCAGCTTCCGGTCTCGACGGCAGGCGCGACCGCGTCCGAGACGATAAAATCCGCTCCTTCGCCCAACAAGTGGCCACCGTGCTGGCGGCCTGAAGGCAATGGCCGAGAGACTGGGCCGTCCAACAGATCGCCGGGAATCCTCACTTGCCCGTCAATCGGGACGCCCAGCACCAGATGCCGCGCCAACGCGATGCTGGCAAAAGAACTGTCTATGCCGAGATAGGAGCTGAGCCGGGATTCGAGGGCAAGAGCCAGCCCGCCGACTCCGCATCCCAGCTCGATCAGTGAGCGACGCGAGTCGCCCAGCTCGGCCGCAAGCAGCTCACTGATGCGGGCAAAGGGACCACGCTCCCAATAGTTCCGTACTAGCTCGTCAAAGACCGGATCAAAGGCTTGGGCAGGCGCATCCGCCCCATCAGGCTTCCACCAAGCGTTTTTTGACGATGCACCGTAGAGAAAATGCGTCATCACATAAAGAGAGGTGACCCGCTCGGCTTCAAGATCCTCTTCCTGGTGCTCCTCGCCATGGATTTCGAGGGCCTCCTCGAGACCGGCGCGAATCACCTCACGGAACTCAGAAGGGATTCTCGACTCGGGCACCCAATGGCGGATCCCCTTGGCATGGGCATGTAAGTAGCCGCCGACGTCGGCGACCAGCACTGCGACTCCCTCAAGGATCGGATAGCGCTCGCCACAGGTTTCGCAAATCAGGAGTCCGGACCGGATATCGCTCCCGATTTCCTTTTCGGAACGGAGCTGCAGGGCCGAGGCACACAGTCCCTCTTCGGAAAAAGCGGGACAACGCAGGCGGGATGCGGTTTTACGAAACATAGGCCCCCCGATATCACTTCAAGTTCCTTTACGATAGCGCTGGATTTATGCAATGCACTAGTCTAAACCCTCCGGCAATCCAAAGGGAGTAAGTCATGCCGGTTCGCAGTAGAAGTTTGGTTTCCTTGTTCACCTGTCTATTTGGTCTGTTGAGCCTCATCGCCGTGAACGCCCAAGCAGACCAGTACTTTGACTTCACGCGGACCGATTCGACGATCCCTCCTCAATGCGCTAACCCGCAACTCAAGGATTTTCAGGAAAACACCCGTTACTTTTACTACGGCGTCAAAGGCTCAAGGGCCAAGGGATTTACCCACGAGTATCCGATCACCCGGGAGGCGGCCACCTATCTTTGGACCGTGATGCAGGACACCGCCCTGACCAAGAGCCGGATGGTTCCAGCCGACGTGGCCAAGAATCCGGAACTGCTTCGGGATTACAACATCCTTCGCACCGTTGGATTGCAGATGGGCTTTGATTTCGGCAGCGAAGGTGAGGTGCTCGAAACGCTCGCCCTCTACGATCTGCAAAAGACTTATCCCCCGTCGCATTATTACTTTACAGGTGGGATCGAATACGGCGACCCGGGTTTTCAGGGAGTTCTGGGCGAACTCGACCTGGTGGTCGCGCGCCGCTCGGATTGCGCGGTCGTAGCCGTGGGCGAGGCCAAATTAGGCGTGAACCAGCTGGGCCATGCCCAGCAGCAGATGGTGAGATTCCACGCGTTCGTGACCCAGAAAATTTGCACGTCGGCTTCCGCAGCGCAAACGGCAAACGCGCCCATTTGCAAGATCACCAACGTCAAGGTCCTGCGCTGATCGCCTGATCGCTCAGCGTCTGCGTGAACGCTTGCGATCGGAAGCCGGCTTACGGCTTTGTTCGCGCTCGGAGGCTTCCTGCAGGACTTCGGCGATGTCCCAGCGCTTCCAGCGTTTGGCGATGTCGAGCGCCGTATCGCCATCATCACGGCGCAACCGGACGTCAGCGCCCTTGGAAACGAGGAACTTGGCCACCTCGGTTCGACCCTTATAGACTGCCCACATCAGGGCCGTCGTTCCGTTGGGATCGCGGGCGTTGATCGCCACCCGAAGCGAGACTAGGTATTTAACGATACTGAGGTTGCCATTGGCGGAAGCGTACATCAGCGCGGTGTTCCCACGATCCAGGGTGAAATTGGGGTCCACCGCCTTCCTCTGGATCAATGCCTTGACGACGCCGAGGTTACCGGACTTGACCGCCGAGAAGAACTGCTCGCTCGCTAGCGGATCCGGAACCGATTCGCGTGCGGAGGCGCGCTCCGAGCCGACGGGGCTCAGGGCCTGGGCATTCATGTCCTGAGCGGGTGCCTCTGGCCTCTGCGCCGCGACTTGCTGGACTGGCACTTGGGGTGAGACCGGAGTCGGTGCGGGCGTGGTATGAACGACCACCTGAGCGGGTTCAGTCTGCTGAACCGGCTGAACAGGCAGGGTTACCGAAGTATGCGCGGGCTGCGAAACGACAGGCACGGTGGGCTGCTCACTTGCGATCTGTCGATTAGGCTGCGTAGTCCCGCGGACCGGGGCTCCCTCTTCGACGGCGGCGACGGATTCGGTTTCGGTTTCGGCGATGGCCCTATTCGGCTCGCCCTTTCGGGGAACTAGCGGCCAGGAGAGTGCAATTGAGGCGATCACCGGAAGGGCCGACACGAACCCACCGACGGAAGC
>CAYXVB010000063.1:5763-9848 GCA_964467785.1 uncultured Bacteriovoracaceae bacterium | reverse complement strand
TGGAAAGCTCGGGCTTACAGCGCCGCAGGAATACCCAGAAAAAGAGCCCGCCCAAGGCCAAGCCAGCGGCGATGCCTCCATAGGGATTGAGGCGGTACGCGTATCCCCAAGCCACGAGGCCGAAACTAAAGAGCGAAAGATACCTGAGATAATCGCCAAAGCTGCCCTTGGCGCCGGTGTAAGCGTTACTGGAGTAAAGCCCGCCCGCGAGTCCGGCAGCGACGCCGACCCCTAAAAAGCCCCAGGTCAACGGAAAGCCGAGCCTAGATGATCCGGCGGTCAGCGCGGAGGAAAGGAAGAGCAGACCGAGAGTCGTGAAAAGCTCATGGCGCTGTAGCGGAGCATCGCTCGGCTTGCGCACGAGCATCGAGGTGATCTCATGGGGATTGACCCTTTTGAAAATACCGCTCGATTCACGAGGGAGCTGGCCCATCCGGGTATCTTCGAGCTTGGAATCATGAACTGCCGCCGCGCGATCGGGCAACTTCTTATCCTGCTGGTGCTTCTTGACCAGCTCGGAAACGATTTCGCGGCGAAGCTCAGTGCCCATCTCGACAGTGGCTTCGCGCGCGGGCAGCGTCCGGGGATTGACCGCCTCCTGGGTGGGCTCGGCCTGCCGGACAACCACTCGAGTGGGTTCATAGGGCGCGGGACCACCCTCATCAATCATGGATTCCTTGGGATCGGACTCGATCCTGGGTGCATCGTAGACACGGGCCGGCGCCGCTTGAGGAGCGGGTTCTGGCTGGCGGGCGACGACGCGCGTCGGCTCATAGGGCGCAGGCGCGCCTTCGCCAATCATGGAATCAACTGGATCCACCTCAACCGCTGGCACGGGTACGCGGGCAGCGGCGGGAGTCGGAGCGGGGGCAGGAGTGGCTGCCGCCAGAGGTTTGACGATCTCCTCGACGCGGGTCCCTTCTTCGATTTCGGCGATCTCCGAGACATCAAGGAACATGGTCCGGGCTTCCTCGACCGCGACTGGGACCTCAAGGAACTCGACGGAGATCTCACCGGACTTGAGGATGTCGCCTGGCTTGAGTTTAAACTCCTTGCCGGTAACTCCATTGACGTCAACATCGCGGTCTTTTCGATCGCTCACATAGAGATTGCCGCCGCGCACGACCAGCTGCGCGACCGAGCGTTTAAGCTCCGGAATCGCGCCTCCGAACGTGAAGGGCTTGTCCGCCTCAAGATTGATGGCGAACTTTCGCGAACTCTCTCCTTCTGTGAAGCCGCTGACGCGGAACCTTACCTTGAACTTCATCAAACCGCTCTTCGGCACATCATTTGAGAAACTTTACTAGATACTCCCGGCCCTCGCATGGCCGCCCGATCTCCGGAAACCCTTAAGTTATCCCAACGACCGTCCGAAAGGGTCGACAGTACCGGAGCATATAAAAGTGAATCTTAACTACGAGAAAATCAAAGCGAAGGTCGAACACGGAAGTCATCAATGGACCTCCTACTCCGATCTTTTCCTTGTGTTATCAGTGGTTTTTCTGCTGCTCTTCGTCGTCGCGAACCTACGCAGCGGCACGGGCGCGATCATGTCGCAAACCCAGGTGCAGACCATGAAGGCCGAGAACGATGATCTGAAAAAGCAGATCAAAGCCTATGAGGCGCTACGCGACGGCTACCTTAAAGAGGGCGCCTCGCAGGACGAGGTCAAGGTCTATCAGGAGCTCATGGGCAAGCTCACCCTTCTCGAAGACGAGGCCAAGTCAGAGCGCAAAGAGCTGTTCAAGAAGGCCCAAGATGCCCAGGAAAAAGAGCAGCAGCTCAATCATTACCAGGCGCTGGTCAAAAACATCATCAGCGCCAATCTGGTCGCCAGCGCCCGCGTCAAGAAACGCGACGTGACCATCCAGGAGAGGGACACGGAGATCGTCGCCCAACAGGACGTGATCACGCAGAAGGACAAGGAGCTCGGCGACCTGAATCGCACGGTGGCTTCCAAGCAGGCGGAGATCACCCGCAACAACGTCAAGATCGGCGAAATCGAAGAGAAGCTCGAAGAACGCATCAAGCAGGTGCGCGAGGCCTACAAGAGCAAGCACAAGTCCGAATCCATGCTTAAGGACGCCATCGCCAAGATGCGCGAGGAAAGCAACGAGCAGATCAACAGCCTCATATCCGAGAACACAAAATTTGTCGGCCAGCTCCAATCCGCCCAGGACAAGATCGCCGAGCAAAACCGTCAATCCGAGCGTCTGCTCGCCGACCTGAACGCCAAGGAACAGAAATACAAGGCCACCGTCGAAGAACTCGATCGCGCACATCAGGCTGCGGTAGCGCGCGAAAAAGCGGCGTTCGAAAAAGGCATGGAGAAAGCCAAGCTTTCGGCCGAGGCCAAGCTGGCCCAGGAGCGGGAATTCCGCGCCGGACTTGAAAGAAAGAATTCGGAATACAACGCGAAGCTCGCCGGCCTGAAAGATCAGCTTGAAGCCACCCGCGGCAACATCAAGTCGATCGAAGGCAAATACCAGGCTTCCATGTCGGCGATGCAAAGGAACAATGAAGAGCTGGCCCGAAACCTCAAGGCCAGCGAGAACAAACTCCAGGAGCAGCGCCGACTGGCGGAGAAGATCAAGGGCAACTTCAAGAGGGCGGGCATCGATGCGGACGTCGACCTCAAGACCGGCGACGTGATGATCCAGTTCAAGGACGAGTACTTCGACACGGGCAGCGCGAACTTGAAGCCCGGCATGAAGAACACGATCGAACACATGATGCCGGTCTACGCCAAGAGCCTATTCCAAGACCAGAAGATCGCCAGCCGCATCAGCTCAGTCGAGATCGTGGGCTTCGCCTCGCCGACCTATCAAGGCAAGTTCGTCAATCCCGAGAGCTTGAGCCCCGAGGACCGGGCCGCCGTCAATTACAACATGGACCTGAGCTATCAGCGCGCCAAAGGCATCTTTGAGTATGTCTTCGACACCAAGAAGATCGACTTCCCCGACCAGAAGCGCCTGCTTCCCCTGGTCAAGGTGTCCGGCCGAAGCTATCTCACGAGCGACAGCAAGGGACGCGACCCCGCTTCCTCCAAGAGCGATTACAAGAAAAGCCAACGAGTCATCATCAAGTTCAATCTGAAAGACGAATAAAGAGAGAGATAACAGGAGATACCGATGCTGGATCCCATTTCGAAGTTCATCATGGAGCACTTGATCGAGGGCACGGCGGAGCTCCTGATGCCCACGATGATCCTCATGTTCATTGCGGGCATCTTCTTCCGCGGCGTGATCCTTTACACGGTCCGCTCGGAGATGAACTTCGCCATCGAATTCGAGAAGCGCGTCAAAAAGCATTTTTCCGACCCGCAGCGCAAGCAGGTGGACTCCTTCTTCATGCTGACCAAGCAGCTGCTTGAGCAAACCTACCGCGAAGTGTTCGAGTTCCGGGCCCGCTTCAAGCGCCGCAATCTCGACCATGTGGCGGTCCTGTCGGACCGAGTCTTCCTGATCCAGGACGGCGTCGCCTACCTGGTACGCGACACGCTCCGCCAGATCCGCTATCTCAAGCGAGACGGCTACCCGCCGCGCATGCTCGAGATTTCCAAGAGCAGCTATGAGAACAACCCAGTCTTCAACAAGATCATGGGCGCGTTCCCCGCACACATGATCAACGAGCTAATCAACATCATGCCCAGCCTGTTCATCATTGGCGGGATCTTCGGGACCTTCCTCGGCATCGCAAAGGGACTTCCGGAGCTCGGCCACATGGACCTGAGCAACCTCGATGAATCCAAGAAGATCATGGACCTGTTCTTGATCAAGATCTCCCAGTCGATGGTCAAATCGATCGTCGGCATCGCCCTATCGGTGGTCATGAGCGTCATCAACACCCTGCTCTCGGTCGAAGGCATGTACTTCGGCGTGATCAACCGTTACACCTCGGCCCTTGAGATCCTCTGGAACGAAACCAATAGCAACGAGATCGTGGGCTCCTTTGAAGATGCCAGCGCCCAAACCGACCATCGCTCGGGAGCGCCCGCGGCAAACACCGGAGCTGGAGCCGGAGGGGACGCCGGAGTTGGAGGCGCCCGTGCGTCCACCCTTGGCCTTCGGCGTCTGCTCTTCGTC
>CAYXVB010000063.1:0-5753 GCA_964467785.1 uncultured Bacteriovoracaceae bacterium | reverse complement strand
GAATTCGCCGAGGCTATTCACATGAGCCAAAGCATCCATGATTTTTCGGTGACTCGTCAGGACGGCCAAATACAGGCGCTCTCTGATTATCGGGGAAAGTTCCTGCTCGTCGTCAATACGGCCAGCCAATGCGGATTCACTCCCCAATACAAGGGACTGGAAACGCTATGGAAGAAATCCCGCGACCGCGGCTTGGTGATCCTCGGCTTTACCTGCAAACAGTTCGGCGGCCTGGAACCCGGCTCTGACGCGGAAATCGCCGCATTCTGCGAGCGAAATTTCGGCGTGACGTTTCCGCTCTTTTCGAAAGTCGAAGTCAACGGGCCGGATGCTCATCCGCTCTTTGTCTGGCTCAAGTCCGGCTCAAAAGGCTTCCTCGGCACTCAACGGATCAAGTGGAACTTTACCAAGTTCCTCGTTGACGCGCAGGGCCGCCCAGTAAAGCGCTACGCTCCGACGGTCGAACCTGGCAAGCTGGAGCGTGACATCGAGCGCCTGCTCTCGGCGTAAGAAAGTTATCCCCAAAAATTATCCACACCTGTGGATAACTCAATCAACGCTGTAGAGCGCTAGGGCCTTTATTCGCCGGCTCGCGTGATTGACGATGGGCGCGGGATAACCGCCGGTCAATGCGTCCGTCGGTGGCATGTGGATCTTGCGCGCGGGCAACATACGCAGCTCCGGAACCCATTTGCGAATGAACTCGCCCTCCGGATCAAACTTCTTGCTCTGCAGCTCCGGATTGAAGATTCGGAAATAAGGCTGCGGGTCGCAGCCCGTCGACGCCGCCCACTGCCAGCCGCCGTTGTTGGGCGCGAGATCCCCGTCGAGCAGTCGCTGCATGAACCAGCGTTCGCCCCAGCGCCAGTCGATCAGGAGGTCCTTGGTGAGAAAAGACGCCACGATCATTCGAAGGCGATTGTGCATCCACCCAGTCGCATTGAGCTGACGCATGCCCGCATCCACGATGGGGTAGCCGGTGCGGCCCTCTTTCCAGGCACTGAAAAGCGCCGGGTCATTTTCCCAGCGGAGGTCACGAAACTTGGGCAGAAACGCCTCGTGCTCGACGCGAGGGCTGTGGAAGAGAATGTGATAGTAGAACTCGCGCCAGGCGAGCTCCTTGAGGAACTTGGTGCGTCCCGACTCGGACTTGAAGGTCAGGTTGCCGAGTCCTAGGCCCGCGATGACTTGTGCCACGGTGAGCGAACCGTTTTTGAGAAAGATTGAAAAACTGGAAGTTCCCTCGACTCCAGGAAAATCCCGCTGCTCTCCGTAACAATCGATTCGATCCGCGAAATCGCGAAGGCGGGAATGCGCCCGAAGCGAGCCGGCCTCCGGAATCGGCACACTGACCTTGCGCCCGTTTTCGGCGCGAAACTCTTCCAGACGATCCAGCTTGGGGGCGTCTAAGAGCTCGTTCCAGCCCATCGCGAAAATCCGATCCGTCTCGCCACGGGCGCGTCTCTCCAGGTAACGCAGCCCTGCGGCCTGCGCGTCGACTCGCGCGCGGACTTTGGAGCTATGAAGCAGCTCGAACCACTTTCGCGCAAAGGGAGAATAGACCTGGTACCAGCCCGATTCGCCGTCCTTAGTCAACTCCTCGGGTTCGATCAGAAGGTGATCGCTTTCGCTATGAACCGTCAGGCCGAAACTGCGACTCAGCAGGTTCCGGACCCGCTCGTCTCTCTCGCGCGCAAAAGGTTCATAGTCGCGATTGAACGAGACGGACTCCGGCAATGGGATCGCGCGCCGGGTCAGCTCGGAAAATAGGAACTCGAACGAATCGTCCGGACCGCGATCCAGAACTAGGAGGTCCCCACCTGCTTCGCGCAGCTCGGCCCTTAGCGCGTCGAGCGTGTCGATGAAGAAGGCGAAACGGTCATGCGAAAAGTCAGGGCGCGAAAGGAACCTCGAGTCGAATGAAAAAATCCCGAGCACCCGCCCCTGATGACGTTCGAAGCTCCAACGAAGCGCCGGGTTACCGGCTACGCGAAGATCCCTCCTGAACCAATGAAGGCCGTACGGGCGGATCATTGCGATTCGTGAGCAGCTTCATGGGCATCTTCGCCAGAGTACCCTTCCGGCTGAGGGGTGCGCCGCAACCGCGAGAGGTCAAATCCCTGCTCATCGATGCGCTTGAGGATCGCCTGGTAAACCTCTTCGTCCATGGCCGGTGTGCGGCTCAGGATCCAGAGATAGTCTCGGTCAGGATGGCCCACCACCGCGTACTCATAATCGGCTCCGAGATCGATGATCCAGTAGGCCCCAGAAAACGGCCAGAAGAACCGAACACGCAGTTTGGCGGGCTCCCGCGGATCCACGACCCAGGCCCGCCCTTTAACGCGGCTTTGCTGACCCTCGAATCCGCCTTTTCGGCATTCGTTGATCACATCGATCTCGCCGTCCTGCCTGAGCGTGTAGGTCGCCGTCGAAGCAGTGCAGCCGCGCTGAAACCTCTGCGGAAAACTGGCGATCTCGTACCACTTGCCCGCGTAGCGGTTGAGGTCCACTTCGGAAACAACGCGGACTTCCGGCAATACGTCGGCCGCATGCGCGAAGTGACCGATGGCACCCAGCGAAGCGAAGATCACGGTCAAAAAACCAATTCGTGCGAAACTCATACTGTATCAGGCTCCTTTGTGGACAAAACTCAACTCTCGGGGGAAGGGGTAGAAGAAAACTTGATCTTTGAGATAAGGCTGCGAGAAGCGCGACATCAGATGTTCGAGCACCGAGATCACGGCGGCGTAAGGGATTCGGCCCAAACGATAATCCTCGAGAATCCCGAGCAGATGTTGCTTCTCGGGCTGTGTGAGGTCGCGCTTGAAATACCCCATCACATGCTGAACGACGTTCACTTTTTTGGATGCGGTGGCCGACTCCTTGAGCGCGTCGAGGAAACCGCGACGATAGTTCAAAAGCAGCTCCACCGGCGTGAGGCCTTCGGAGTTCGCCGCGAGTCGGCCCAGGCTGTTGTAATGGAACGGGCTATGGGCCATGAGCAGGAATTTGTGGCTCTGATGGAACTTCTGGATCTCGGAAACTCTCGCAATGAGCGCGCGAAGACGAAAATGCCCGAAGACACGGGTGACAAAATGCTCGCGCTGCTGCAGGTCGGTAAGTCGACCCTCCTCGGTCACCGGAAGATCTGGAAAAGTCTCAAGCAGCCCTCCGCCGAAGATCCCCGGGGCATTGGTTCCCGGAATCCCGTCCTTGCCGTAAACCTTGACCCGCTCCAGCCCGCAGGTCGGCGAAGCCTTCTTGAGGATGACGCCATCGACGTCCCTCAAGCGTCCGTAGATTTTCGCACGAGTCGAGAGCGCGATCTCGGTATGGTCTTTTCCGGAATTGGTCTCACGCAGCGCCAGTGGGTCGCCCGTGCGTTCGCGCACCAAACGGAGCGCCTCGCGCGGAGTTCCCAGGCCCATTTCCATTTCCGGACAGAACGGCACGAAGTCGACCGCCTGGGAGAGCACCTCGATGAGCCAGGCATCGGGCTTAGCCCCTCCGTTGTAGCGAACGGGTTGGCCGAGGAGACAGGCGCTGACGCCGACCCGGGGCTTGGTCACGGGAAAACCTCGCGGATCTTCTTCTCCCGGAACCCGAAAATAGCGCTCACGTCCCGCTTGACCATCGGGAGCGCCACATTTCCAAAAGGCGCTAGCGGCATGCGGTACCAGACTTCGTCACGGATGACCGTACGAAATGCCTCGAAAGTGTGCGTGTGATCCCAGATCGAGTAAGGGCCCTTGAGCTGCACGTCGCGGAACTTGCGATTGGGTTCCCATTCGGCCACAAGCGTCCGCCAGCGCAGTGGAATCCCCTTGAGCTTGAGCCGATAGTCGATCAACGTGCCCTTCCTCAGATCCGGCGTACTCTTGCCTTTGACGCTGAAGTTGAGCCATGGCGGCGTGATCGCCTCGAGGTTCTTTTCGTCAGAGAAAAACGGAAAGACCTCCTCTACCGGCCGCGCGACCCATTGGTTGGCCACCAGTCGATGGGCGCCGCGCGGCCGATGCGGAGGAAATATCTGATCAAGAGCGGCCTTGAGGTTTGGATAAGCAAAGCGGAATCCCGCCTTTTCGAGCACGGAGGGACGGACGCGTTGACTGCCCAGTAGCACGGAGGCCATTTCGCCCAGCACGAGCTTGATCGCGAACGCCGGCGCCCGGATCACCGCGGACATCCGAAGATGCTTCGCGAGCATCCGCGTAAAATCCGTGTTGGTGACGGGCTCGGGAGCCACCGCGTTGATCGGACCCGAAAGGTCGCTGCGCATGGCGGCTTCGATGAGGATCGAGACCAGATCGTCCACATGGATCCAGCTCATCCACTGCCGCCCGGAAGCGAGCGGGCCTCCGACGCCTGACTCGACGGGCATTGCCATCATGGGTAATGCGCCTTCGTCATGATCGAGCACTACGCCGACACGGATCATCGTCGTGCGGACTTCGGGAGGCGCGGCCTGCGCTTCTTTTTCCCAGCCGGTGCAGACCCGGGCGAGAAAGCCGTGTCCCGGCGTCGCAGTTTCGTCCAGGGTCTCTGGGCCTCGATCGCCATAGATCCCAATAGCCGAGGTGGATACAAACGCTGCCGGCTTACGGACTGCGCGATGAAGTCCCGCGACCAAATTGCGGGTACCGAGGATCCGGGAGTCCTCGATCTTTTTCTTGCGCTCGGCGGTCCAACGACCTGCCGCGATCGACTCGCCGGCGAGATGAATCACCGCGTCCGCGCCTTCGAGTGCCGCCTGGGGCGCCGGTGCGGAGACGGGATCCCAGCTATGTGCCTCGCAGGGAAAACCAATCCGTTCCACGGCACTGCGGGCATCACGGCTCAGCACGACGACTTCGTGATTTTCCCGAAGCAGGCGCCAGATCAAGCGCTTGCCGATAAAGCCGGTGCCACCGGTGACGACAAACTTCATAGTGCGCTCCAGATTCTTTCTTTTTCGTGAGGCGCGAGGTTTTCGAGGCCAAATACTGTCTCGGTGAACGTCTGCGAGCGCTGCTTCTCCACTCCACGCGTCATCATGCAGAGATGGCTTGCCTTGACACGTACCGCGACGGCACGCGGATCGACAAGCTCCTTCAGCGCTTCCGCCACCTGATGAGTCAGGCGTTCCTGGACCTGGAGCCGACGCGAAAAGATCTCGATGAGGCGTGGGATCTTGGAGAGCCCCACGATTTTCTGGGAAGGATAGTAGGCCACGCTGGCCGTTCCCCAGAAGGGCAGCATGTGGTGCTCGCACAGGCTGTAGAACTCCACCTCCTGCACGGTGACTAGCCCGGCCCCCTCGGCGGCAAAGACGCCTTTGCCGATGGTTTCATCGACCGACATTTCGTATCCCGAGAGGATCTGCTCGATCGCTTTTGTATAGCGTTCGGGAGTCCGGAGCAGGCCCTCGCGCGTGGGGTCTTCTCCAATGGACTTGAATATCAGCGAGGCGGCCAGCTCAGTCATCTTTCGGCGTTCTCCGCCCGTAAATGGGACTTCGGTGGCTTGGGCTTGTGCAAGGAACGGGAAAGCGGGATTGGCTAACGGATTCATGGGGGGATACTCCTTACCGACGCTCTAAGAATCGCATCCTGTTTCTCATTTGTCAAAGATTAAGTTAGACAAGACTTGTCCAAAGCCCGAATCCTGTGTTAAGTTCGTCATGTGGGCAAACTGAATGTCAAAGCCGCCGCCCAAATGGCTGGCGTATCGGAACACACTCTCCGCGCTTGGGAGCGCCGTTATCAAGCGGTCTC
>CAYXVB010000062.1:2701-19345 GCA_964467785.1 uncultured Bacteriovoracaceae bacterium | reverse complement strand
ATCAGGCCAATTCGGCCAGTTCGTTCGCCGCGCTGACGATGCGCTGGATTTCCGAAGTGCCTTCGTAGATCTCGGTGATCTTGGCGTCGCGGAAGTTGCGCTCGACGACGTAGTCGCTGGTGTAGCCGTAGCCGCCGTGCACCTGGATCGCCTTGGTGGTGATCCACATCGCGGCTTCGGCCGCGGCGAGCTTGGCCATGGCGGCCTGCTTGGTGTACTTCTGGCCCGCGTCCTTCATCTTGGCGGCGTGCCAGGTCAAGAGGCGCGCGGCCTGCAGTCGGGTGGCCATGTCGGCGATGAAGAACTGGATCGCCTGGAGCTTGGCGATCGGAGCGCCGAACTGCTCGCGTTCGGAGGCGAACTTCTTCGAGGCGTCCAGCGCGCAGCGGGCGATGCCGAGCGCCTGCGAGGCGATACCGATGCGGCCGCCGTCCAGCGTGGAGAGGGCGATCTTGAAACCTTCGCCTTCCTTGCCGAGCAGGCAGTCATCAGGCACGAAGCATTTCTCAAAGAACAGTGGCGCCGTCGAAGAGCCCTTGATGCCGAGCTTGTCCTCGAGCTTGCCGATCGAGAAGCCGGGGGTTTTGGTATCCACGATGAACGCGCAGATCCCTTTGCTGCCCTTGGCCTTGTCGATCGTGGCGAAGAGGATGCACACTTCGGCCTGCTTGCCGTTGGTGATCCAGTTCTTCGCGCCGTTGATCTCGTAACCGCCGGGGACCTTGGTGGCCGTGCAGGTGAGCCCGCCAGGATTCGAGCCGTTGCCGGGCTCGGAGAGGGCGAACATGCCGAGCTTCTTGCCCTGGGCCATCGGCTTGAGCCACTTGGCTTTCTGCTGGTCCGTTCCGTAGGCCAGGATCGGATAGCAGGCCAGCGAGTTGTGCGCCGACATGATCACGCCGGTCGAGGCGCAGGCCGCGGAGATCTCCTCCATCGCCATCGCGTACGACACGACGTCAAGGCCGGCGCCGCCCCACTCTTCGGGTACCATCATGCCCAGGAGGCCCATTTCGCCGAGCTGCTCGACAATCTCCTGGGGAAAGCGATGTTCCTTGTCGATCGCGGCCGCCTTGGGAGCGATCTCTTTCTGGGCGAACTGTTTTAGGCTCTCGATGAGCATTTTCTTGTCTTCGCTGATTTCCGGCCATCCGTACAACATGGGGTCTCTCCTTCGTGAAGGGGGGTTCAAAAAATCGATGGACTTAGTTTCTCGGGGCGAGCACCAGGGCTTCGCCTTCGAGCACGGTCTCGCCGTTGGATTTGCGGCGGCAGATCGTTTCGAGCGTGAGGATGTTCTTTTCTTCGCGGATCGCTTTGACTTTCAGTTCGATGATGATGACGTCATCGATGAAGACCGGCGCCGTGAATTTGAGCGTCTGGCTCAGATAGACTGCTCCGGCGCCCGGGAGCTCGGTCGCGACCGCGCGCGAGATCAGGCCCGCCGCGATCATGCCGTGCGCGATGCGACGTTTAAAACGAGTCGTCGCGGCAAAGGCATCATCCAGATGGATGGGATTGAAGTCACCCGAGAGCTTGGCAAAATCGCGCACCATGGAGTCGGTGATCTGGACTTCAATGGCTTTGCTGTCTCCAATCTGGAACTTGCTCATTTCCTCTCTCCTTCGAAAGTGGGGAGTTGGACCGCGCCTTTCCCCCCATTGATTCAAATCCGAACAACTATTGAGTGATTCCAGATTTACGCCCGTCGCCACGACGAATCGAGTAAAAAAGATGGGTTTTTGGCGAAATTTTCTGCATTTGCATAACGGCACGGGCCCCTTTGCCGCATTTATGCGTCATTATGTCCCAGTTTCTTGGACGCGTTATTGCGATTGCAAAATAAAAAAGGAATCCCTGAGGCGTTGATTTGCCATTTGAATGAAGATCGAAATTTTCTAGCACACCAGGAATTGAAAGTGGATTTTAAGCGTCACGATGTTGACGGCGCCTGCCGAAGCAGTATCGGGTCGGAGAGCCGACCTTCCTTCACAGGCCACGGCCATTGCGAAGGTCTCGACTCTAACGGTATTCTTTTTCCATGATGATCGGTCGCTCACGGAAGATGGCCCCGCTGATTCAAGCGATACTTTTCGGATTGTTGACGGGATGCGCTGGCAAGGCGATTCAGTCGGAGCCTCCAAGGCCTGCGCCCGCCGCGAGCGCGGAACCCTCGGCGGATCCGACGTCGGTCGTCGGGGACTCGGACTCCGGTCGCGCGCAGGGCTTGGAATCCGTGCATTTCGAGACCCGATCGGCGGAACTCGACGACGAAGCCCGGAGCGTGCTCCTCCGCGATACGGAGATCCTCAAGTCCCGCAAACAGTTTCGCGTTCAGCTCGAAGGTCATTGCGACCAACGGGGAGGAAGTGAGCAGAACTTCGTGCTCGCTGAGCGCCGTGCCAAGGCAGTGCGGGAATTCCTGATCGCCCACGGCGTGTCCGCCGGTCGACTTCAGGTGATCAGCTACGGCAAAGAGCGCCTCCTGGACCTCGGTGCGAGCGAAGAGTCCTATCGCAAGAACCGGCGAGTGAATTTTGTCGTCGTCGCGGATTAAGGCGCGCTTGAATGTGATGAAGCTCGGCATGCGCGGCTCCGGCCATCGGATCTTGGTTCCCACGCTGGCGGCGTTCGCGGCATTTGCCGCGCTGGCGGCGGAGACCGCTTTAGCGGCTCCGCAAAAGCGCCTCTATCTGCTCGGAGGGGGAGGGGAGCCTAGTGGCGAGTCGACCATCTTCGAGACGGAAGTCCGCCGCGTGAGAACACTCGCGAACTCGAGAGAGTGGACTTCGGTGGTGAGCTTTGATGGCGGCCACTCGCGCACGGAGACGATGATCCGCGCCGAGTTTGGCAAAGCCCGTAATGTCGGTCCCTTCACCACGGCCAATTTCGATCGAGTCATTAAACAGCTCAGCGAAGATCTCAGCAAAGGGAACCTCAAGCGCGGGGACCAGGTGCTGGTGACCCTGAGTTCCCATGGCGCCAAGCGCATTGCCAATGAAGTCACACATGGCGTGTCCGTTGTGCCCGCCAACTCCTCGGCATCGGCCGCCACCGCCTCGCTTGATCCTCTCGAATTGATCGCACGCCAGGCGCATGCCGCGGGGGTCAAGCTCGCGATCATCGATCTGAGCTGCTACTCTGGACACTCGCTGCGGATCGCTGGCGAGACGGCTTGCGTGATTTCCGGGGCCGGGACCGACCATTATCTTTTCAAGGACCGCGGCGAACGCTCGTCGCTGCCGAAGTCCTTTTTCGAGCTGTTTCAAAACGATCGGCCCGGAATGCCGGAAGGCGCCAATTTCGGCACGCGCTTGACCGCGCTTCTGGCTCCCGGCCGCAATCTCGAGGAGATCTATCTCACCGCTCGGGCCGAGGGCGTTTCTCCGGATTTTCCGATGATCTCGACGCCTGAGGGACGAAAGGTCCAGGACCGGCTCTACCAGTTCCTCGCTCCTTATCTGAATTCGGATGAGGGAGGAGCCCTTCTTGTATTTCGTGAATCTTACACCTTGAAGAACATCGTCGCGGAGAGCTGCCGCCTTGAAAAGAAGCACGAGGAGCTGACCGGGCTTCTCGATCAATTGGAGCGGATTCAAGACCATCGCGGCCCGATTGTCGGCGCGGCGTCCCTTAAAGAGGCGCTCGAGAACTACCGCAAGTTTCAAAGGCGTTATGAGGCGGCTCTCATGGGTCTCAAATCCGTTGACGAGGAAATCCGCCGGATCGTAGCAAAGGATTTTTCAGACCGCAAAATCAAGCTTGAGGAGATGGATCCCCTGGCGTTTTTGCGCGCGAACTACGCCGGATCGCTAGCCCAGTACGAAGCGGAGCTCGCGCGTGAGACCCGCGAGGTCAAAAGGCGCTTCCTGAGCGACGCGATCGCGGATCTCAAGGTGCGGCGTAAGCTACGCGACGAGGTGGAGGCGCGGCTCAGTAACGCTTCACGTACTCGGTTGGCCGTCTTCGATGAGGCACTCAAAGGGACGGAGCGGCCCCATGCTCTGGCAAGCCAGGTTGCGGCTGAGTCGCGCAAGGTCTATCTCAAGCTTTATGATGTCGAGCTCAAGCAGCGACCGGGCAAGAGTAATCCTTGCCGGGATTTCGTGCTTTGACGGAAGGAGGTCGCATGCCGTGCGCCCGCAAGAGGTTTTTTTTCGCGTTTTTGGCGGTTTTTGGGATTCTTGTCCTGGGAGGAGCGTCGCCGGCTTTTTCAGAATCGAGACCCGGCGGCGTACACGGCTTTGATCAGTGCGGTCGATATCGACTGCGCGGCAAGCTCGTACTCTCGCCCGCGGCGGATACGCCCGTGGTTTACCGAGTCAACGAAGGGACGCGTTCGCAACTCGAGTTTAGACTGAGTTCGTCGGAGGATCTCGCCCAGGTTTCAGCGCACCTGGATCAGCCCACTGAGCTGGAAGCGGACATTGCCAGGCCCCTCGATGGCACTCAAGGAGAGCTCTCCGGTCTCGGGGCTGTTCGGCTTCGCTTTCCGGATCCGCTCAGGCCGGACCGTGACGGTGGAATCATGAAACTCACTCCGCTGGACTGTCGGAAATAAGGAGTCCATTCCGCTCATGTCGCTTTTGTCTGATTCCTGGGACGTGCTATTTCTTTTCCTGATTCCCGTGGGGGGAGGAATTCCAGCCGGAGTCCTGCTCGCGCAGAGTCGGGAGATCCCGTGGCCAGTGGCAGCGTTTCTTTATTTCATCTCGGACGTGATTCTGGCCTGCGTCTTCGAACCTTTGATGCTGGGTCTGATCCATTTGAGTCGGCGGTTTACCCAGCTTTCGCGCGTGGCCGAGTTGTTCAAGAAAGCGATGCTCCAAACCACTTCCGCTTACGGCACGCATCTGGGACCGCTCGCGTTGATCGCGGTCGCCTTCGGGGTGGATCCGATGACGGGCCGAGCCGTCGCCAAAGTCGCGGGGCACGGATTTCTCGCCGGGTGGGCGATCGCGATTACAGGGGATATGCTCTACTTTCTGGTGATCATGGCCTCGACGCTTTGGCTCAACGGCGTCTTGGGTAACGAGACTCAGACCACGGCCCTGATCCTGGTGGCCATGCTCTTGGTCCCCGGCGTGATCCGGCGCGTGCGTGAGCGCGGCCGGGGCGGGGCAAGCGGCCAGACCTGAGATTGAGCGTGCCCCTCTCTCTCATGGGGCACGGTGACCTTGGGCTGAGTGGGGCTTACTCGAAGTTCTTTTCGGCAAAGCTCCAGTTCACCAGGTGATTCAGGAACGTCTCGACGAACTTGGGGCGCGCATTGCGATAGTCGATGTAATAGGCATGTTCCCAGACATCGAGCGTGAGGAGTGGGCGGTCGGGGGACGTCAACGGAGTGCTGGCATTGGCGGTATTGACGATATCGAGCGAACCATCGCGTTTTTTGACGAGCCAAGTCCAGCCTGAGCCGAAATTTCCTACGGCGCTTTTGCTGAACGCTTCTTTGAACCCGTTGAGGTCGCCCCACTTGGCAAAGAGCGTCTCGGCGAGCGCGCCCGTGGGGGCGCCGCCGCCCTGTGGCTTCATGCTTTGCCAGAAGAAAGTGTGGTTCCACACCTGAGCCGCGTTGTTGAACACTCCGCCCGCGGGAGCCTTCTTGATGATTTCCTCGAGAGTGAGGTTCTCGAAATCCGTGCCTTTGATCAGGTTGTTCAAGTTGGTGACGTAGGCCTGATGATGCTTGCCATAATGGTATTCAAAAGTTTCCACGCTCATGTGGGGCGCGAGGGCGTCTTTGGAGTAGGGAAGCCGGGGTAGAGTGTGTTCCATGGTCATGTTCCTCGGATGGGATGTTGGTCACTTTTGCCTATTCTTGTACGCCCGTTTTTCAAATCGGACAATGGCCTGCGACTTTTACCGCGGGGGCCTGAGTCAGGGGGCTTGATTTTGCATGCATGCGCTCTGCAGCGCGGCGAATTCCGTCTGTGCAAACCGGAGCAGGAGGACTATGAAATGAAGATGAATCCCATGGCTGAAAAAGTGATCATCGGGGAATGCTGGGCTCGGGACGGTCTTCAAAGCGAGAAGAGATTCGTGCCCACCGCCGCCAAGATCGAAATGATCCGACGGATGGTGGAGGCGGGCCTGACCAAGATCGAAGCCACGAGTTTCGCGCATCCTAAATACCTGCCGCAATTCGCGGACGCCGAGGAGGTCCTGCGCGGGATACCTCGGAAGCCAGGAGTCGACTATCGGGCCATCTGCACGACGCGCAAGGCGCTGGAGCGGGCCATTCAGTCACGCAGCGAAGGCTTTGGGGTGGACGAGATCGCCATGGTGATCTCCGCCAGCGAGCCTCATAACTTGGCCAATGTCCGGATGACCCACGCCGAGAACCAGACGTTGCTTGAAGAGATGGCGCAGCTTTCCATCCAGTCAGGCCACAGCGTATTTGGCTGGGTCTTGACTAGTTTTGGCTGCCCCATCGCAGGGGACGTCATGCCGGAACAGGCCATTCGTATCGGGCGTTGGTGGAAGGATGCGGGCGCCCGTTTCATCGGCTTCGGAGACACGACGGGCGTTGCCAATCCGCGCCAGGTGCGTCGCTTTTTCGATGCCGTGCTCGCGGCGGGATTCACCCGAGACGAGGTCGTGATCCACTTTCACGATACGCGGGGTTGGGGCGTGGCCAACAATCTTGTCGCACTGGAGATGGGATTCAAATATTTCGACTCGTCGCTTGGGGCGATCGGCGGGCAGCCTAAGACTGGCGCGGCCGAGTACCATGCAGGATTCAGCGGCAATACCTGTACCGAGGATCTCGTCGGAATGTTCGAAGAGATGGGTGTGCGCACCGGAATCGACCTCGACCAGCTCCTCGCTGCCGGAAAGCGCGCCGAGCAGATCCTGGATCGAAGGCTTCGCAGTAATTTTTTGTACGCGGGGCCTGTGCGGCATTCACCTGTCCGCTACGATCCTGAGAAGGGGATCGACTGAGTCATTTCATTATTTGCGATTGCCGAAAAAATGGGATCGGGGAAGCAGCGCTGAATTCGGGATGGATCAGAGATTCCGTGCAAAATTCAATACGCTAAAATCTTGACATCCCACCTCATGCCGGTAGAAATTCCGACGATGATCACGGTCCAAATTCCCGGTACACCATTGAGCTGTTTGAATTTCGTGAACGGTCAATGGATCAAAGGTTCCGGATCACAGTGGGAAATCAAGAGTCCTTATCACGGTCGGAAAATCGGCGAAGCGTGGAACTCGACCGCGCAGGATGTCGATCAAGCCATCCGAGCGGCTGAAAAAGCGCGCAAAGACTGGGCACAGACCCCGATCAAGGAGCGCACGCGAGTGATGTTCGCGTTTCGGGACATCCTGCTGCGGGATCGCGAATCGATCGCGCATCTCAAATCTTCTGAGTCCGGAAAGACCTACGCCGAAGGCCTCGCAGGCTTGATGAAGGGGGTCGAAGTTCTGGAGTTCGCCCTGTCGCTTCAGAATCTGGATCTGGGCGGCAAGCTTGAGGTCTCCCGCGGCGTGAGCTGCGAGTATCGTCGCGAGCCACTGGGTGTCGTGGCCAATATCACGCCTTTCAATTTTCCGGCGATGGTCCCGATGTGGACCATTCCCATCGCGTTGACGCTTGGAAATGCCTATGTCTGGAAACCGTCGGAGAAAACTCCGCTCACGTCGATCCGGATCGCCGAGGCGCTCAAAGAAGCCGGCTTGCCCGCAGGACTCTTCACTGTCCTGCAAGGCGGGCGCGAGACCGTCGAGGCGATTATCGATCATCCCTTCGTGAAAGCGGTCGGCTTTGTCGGGTCCTCCGCGGTCGCCAAGCAGGTTTACCTGCGTGGAACCCAGCAAGGTAAGCGCGTGCTTGCGCTGGGCGGCGCTAAAAATCATATCGTCTTGCTCCCTGACGCCAATCCAGAACTGACGGGCGCTGGAATTTCCGATTCCTTCACCGGCTGTGCCGGTCAGCGCTGTATGGCCGCCTCCGTGCTCTTGGCGGTCGGCAAGGCGGACGCCGTCGATCCGTTGATTCAAAAGACCGTCGATAAGGCTCGCTCCATGGTGCTTGGCAAGGACATGGGGGCGATCATCACATCAGCGCAGGTGGACTTCCTGCGGGGGGCGATCGAGCGGGCTGTCCAGGAAGGCGCCAAGATCCTCCTCGATGGAAGAAAAGCTCCCGCGCCCGCTGGCTATGAAGGCGGTAACTGGATCGGTCCGACGATCCTCGACCAGGTGAAGCGCGGCTCCGAAGCCGCGAAGGTAGAGCTCTTCGGGCCGGTGCTCTCGATCATCCGCTGCGCCGACATCTCCGAAGCGATGGCCATCGAGAACGAAAGCGGCTATGGCAACGCCTGTTCAGTCTTCACTTCCAGCGGAGTGCACGCGGAGCGTGTGATCCGCGAGGCTTCCACCGGAATGGTCGGAGTCAATATCGGAGTACCGGTTCCCCGCGAGCCGTTCTCCTTCGGTGGCGTTCAGGATTCAAAGTTTGGCCACGGGGATATTACCGGCCATCACAGCCTTGATTTCTGGAGCCATGTAAAAAAAGTGACCACCAAGTGGGAAAGGCAAGTCGATTCGACTTGGATGTCCTGATGTCAAAGAAAGCTAAACTCCAGCACGTCATTCTGGCGACGCATACCAACCTTCGTTATAAAGAGAGTCTTCCGATCCATTGGGGCGCGAAGAATCCGCTTCAGCGCGGCCCGGTCGTGGCCTCGGTCACGGATCCGCGCAAGCGTAATGCGATTGGCACTCACAGCGGTTCCTACACGGTCTATCGCGCTCTGTCGATTGCCAGTGGCCAGTATCCGTCCCAGCACAAACCGGACCTGAATAATACCGAGAGTCCCGCTCAGATCGGTCCCTATGAGAGTTGGTTCCAGCCCGAGAAGCTGGTCGCGATCGATCCCTGGGGCCTGGATCCACAAAAACACTTCGGACCGCTTTACGAGCAAGGCTACGACATCCGTCCCACGATTGCCGTGACTCAGGCCCGACTCCAGATCCCGGAAATCCATCAGGCCATTCAGGCTGGGCGCGTTGTTCCTGACGGCAAGATCGTTTTGAAGAACGGCGACATCAAGATCACCAAGGTTGCCATTGAACCGGTATGGTACCTTCCCGGCGTCGCCAAGCGTTTGGGAGTCGAAGAGGGGGCCTTCCGGCGCGTCTTGTTCCAGGAGATGGGCGGGATGTATCCCGAGCTCATCACGCGGCCGGACCTCAAAGTCTGGTTGCCGCCTATCGGCCACGCGACGGCCTATATTTTCGGTGATCCAGCGGATCTCGCCAATCCAAAGGTCGAGCTGACCTGCCGTGTACACGATGAATGCAATGGTTCGGACGTTTTCGGTTCCGATATCTGCACCTGTCGGCCTTATCTGATGTTCGGCATCGAGGATGCCGCCCGGACCGCGCAACGGGGCGGCGTGGGCATCATCATTTACTTCCGCAAAGAAGGCCGCGCCTTGGGCGAGGTGACCAAGTTCCTGGTTTACAATGCCCGCAAGCGGCAGGAGGGCGGCGACTCCGCGGCCACCTATTTCCTTCGCACGGAGTGCGTCGCGGGCGTCGAGGACGCCCGTTTCCAAGAGATCATGCCGGATCATCTCCATTTCTTCGGCATCCGCAAGATCCACAACCTGCACTCCATGAGCAACATGAAGTATAACGCCATCGTCGGCAGCGGCATCGAAGTGGTCAATCGGATCTCGATTCCCGACGAGCTGATTCCCGCCGACGCACAGGTGGAAATGGAAGCCAAAAAGGCCGCCGGCTATTTCACGACAGACAAGGCCAAGTCCACCGACGAGCTGGCTGCAGTCCAGGGGCGCAAAATTGAAGAGTGACATCGACTACCTTTTATCCACCCGTGCGATCCGGGAGAGATCCCTCCGCCTTTTCGAGGCGACCGAGGCGGGCCGCACGCATTTCGTTTACCATCCCGAGAAGCTAGAAGAAGTCGCCGACTTTGTCGTGTCGGTGACCCGGACGAACTATCCGGATCTGAAGATTCCGTTCCATTCACGCTGGGGACACTTCAAGGCCGGCGGAAGGGATCGTGTCGCCCTCGAGCTGGAGCCCCGCCTGCGGGGATTTGCGGCGGAGGAGATCGCGCGGACTCTGCTCGATCTGGTGGTGGTGTCGGTCCTGCTCGATGCCGGGGCAGGCGATGCATGGAAGTATACCGAAGACGGAAAGGATATTGGCCGTTCCGAAGGGCTTGCCGTAGCAAGTTTCCGGATGTTCATGAACGGCGACTTCTCCCATGATCCGAAGAAGCCGCTCCAGGTGACCGCTGCGGGTCTCAGGGCCCTCACTCGTCAAAAGCTCGAGGCGGGTTTTCAGGTCGGCCCAGCCAATCCATTAGTTGGGGTCGAGGGTCGCTTGCAGCTCCTCCGCGCGCTCGCGGGCGCGCTTGAGAAGAATGCCGAGATCTTCGCTCATGGACGGCCTGGCGGGATTTTCGATCGTATCCGTGCAATGGGGGTTGAGGTTCCAGCCGTGCGCCTGTTGCGGACGGTCTTGGAAGGATTGGGGCCGATCTGGCCAGGACGAATCGAATTCCAGGGCGTGAACCTGGGTGATTGTTGGCGGCATCCGATTTTGGGCAGTCCCGAATCGAGTGACTCACTGATACCCTTCCACAAGCTTTCTCAATGGCTGACCTACTCCTTGATCGAGCCGATCGAAGCTGGCGGAGTCAAGATCACGGCAGTCCACGAGATGACTGGTTTGCCGGAATACCGTAATGGCGGCCTCCTTCTCGATCGCGGGCTGATCAGCCTGCGCGATCCGAGCGCCCCTCAACTCGCTCACGAGCCTGGCAGCGAGCTCATCGTTGAATGGCGCGCATTGACGATCGTGCTCCTAGATCGCATTGCCGCGAGAGTTCGAGCCAAGCTCGGACTTTCGGAAGCGGAATTTCCGCTCGCCAAGGTTCTCGAAGGAGGAACGTGGTGGTCCGGACGAATCGCGGCCAAGGAAAAGCGCCCGAGCGGCGCCCCGCCTCTTCAGCTCAAGAGTGACGGAACAGTCTTTTAAGAGGATCATTCCCATGAATCTCCAGAACAATGTCCATTTCATCGATCATCCTTTGCTTCGCCATAAGCTGGGTTACCTTCGTGACTCGCGCACGCAGGCGAACGAATTCCGGGAGCTGACCAAAGAGGTTTCCCGCATCCTCGCCTATGAGGCGATGCGCGGCTGGACCGATATGGATCATGTGGAGGTCGATACCCCGATCGCCCGCGCCAAGATCCAGCGCATCGTCAATCCACCGGTCGTGGTTTCCGTCATGCGGGCGGGCAACGGGATGCTCGACGCCGTCTTGTCGATGATTCCTTTCGCGTCGGCGGGTTTCATCGGGATTTATCGCGACAAGTTCATCCACAGCACGGTGGAGTATTATTTCAAGATGCCGCAGGACATCCGAGGAAAAATCGCGATCCTTTGTGATCCCCTGGTCGCCACAGGCGACACTGCGCTCGCCGCGATCGAGCGATTGAAGAGCCATGATGTGAGGAAGATCCAGATCCTGAGCCTGCTGGTCAGCCAACAGGCCCTCAGTCGCATTCAGGAGCTCCATCCGGATGTCGAGATCTATTCCTTGGGACTCGAAAAGGAACTCAATTCCAACGGCTTCCTCGTACCGGGTCTGGGCGACTCGGGAGATCGCCTCTATCAGACGAAGTGAAGCCTCAATGAACTCGGACATCCGGATTGTCGGCATCTCTGGCGGTAGCGGGTCGGGAAAGACCACCTTTGCCCGTGCGCTCGCGGCCAATGTGCCGAGCGATTCTTGCGCCCTGATTTTTCAGGATAACTATTACATCGACCAGTCCGCGCGTTTCGACAAGGACGGCGGCGCCGTCAATTTCGATCACCCAGACGCAATCGACTTCGCGCTGCTGGCCCGTCAACTGGCGGAGCTTAAGGCCGGCCGTCCGGTTGAGATTCCGATCTACGATTTCGCGACCCACAAGCGCCTCCAGAAAACACTTCCGCAAGATCCCCGGCGCTTGATCCTGCTCGATGGCATCCTGATCTTCCACTCCGAGCCGGTTCGTGCCTTGCTCGATGAGATGGTTTTTTTCGACACGCCCGAGTCGCTTCGCTACGAGCGTCGCTTGCATCGGGACGTGCGTGAGCGGGGCCGGACTCCCGAGGGCGTGCGCGCCCAGTTCTTCAAGCAGGTCAAGCCGATGCATGACCTTTATGTCGAACCGACCAAGTTCTTTGCCGATACGATCGTCCGGGACGTGGGTGACTACGATTGGGCGCTGCAGGAGTTCACGGAAAAGTACCTGCAATTGATTCGAGCCGAGTAGTTCGATATCCTGGGCCGGATGTCCAGAAAAGGATCCGCAGCAGGATTGAAGCTCTCCTTTCGCTCCAAAATGGAAAACTGGGCCGAAGGGAAGGATTATTGCGCGATCCCCGTGCCCGCGAGCGTGACCCGGGCGCTGGGCACCTACGCGGCCGTGCTCGTCATGGCCCGGGTAAACGGGTCCGAACCTTTCAAGGTGAGCCTGTTTCCGGTGGGGGAAGGTAAGCATTACCTGCGGGTTCGGAAGAAGGTCCGCAAGGAGGCAAATCTCCAGGAAGGAGATCGAGTCGAGGTTCAGATCCAGGTTTTGGACCGGGACGCGGATGCAACGATCCCGAAGGATCTGGAACGAGCCTTGCGCGCCGAGCGGGTGCTCGATGATTTCAAGGCCATCACTCCCGGGGCGCGCAATTACCTCCTGCGCAGGATCGACGATGCGGCAAAGCGCGAGACCCGCGAGAAGCGGATCCTTGAGGCCGTGGAAGCCGCCCATCGCAAGCGCGAAAAGTGAGCGGCTATGTACCAGCTCCGGGATTATCAGCAGACAGCCGTCGACAATGTCGTTAAGTACTTCAAGACCAGCAAAGCGCCCGGGGTGATCGTCCTGCCGACCGGTGCGGGAAAAAGCCTGGTCATCGCGGAACTTGCCCGGATCGCCAAGGGGCGCGTCCTGGTCCTCGCGCACGTCAAGGAGCTGGTCGAGCAGAACCACGAAAAGTACGTCAGCTACGGGCTTTCGGCCGGGATTTTTTCCGCCAGCCTGGGGAGGAAAGACCGGGAGCAAAAGGCGATCTTCGGCAATGTGCAGTCGATCGCCCGCGCCCCGGACGAGTTCTTTGACGACTTCTCGCTACTGGTGATCGACGAATGCCATCGCGTGGCCGATGACTCTGATGGCAAGGATACGCAGTACCATGAGGTCATCCGCAAGTTGACTGAACGTAACCCGAATCTCCGGATCCTCGGGTTGACAGCCACGCCTTATCGCTTAGGGGTGGGTTGGATTTTTGAGCGGGCGCAAACCGGCGAGCTCAGGACGGAGCAGCCCCGATTTTTCAAACAGTGCGTTTTTGAGCTGCCTCTGACCTACATGATCAAGAACCGCTACCTGACCGTGCCGATCAAGGTGGACATCCCCGTCACAAGCTACGACTTTTCGGAGCTTTCGGAGAGCGGCCGAATGTATACCGCAGCCGAGGTCGAGGAGATCCTCAAGACCCAGAAACGGCTGACGCCGCTGATCATCAAGAACATCGTGGACATCACGGAGCATTACCAGCGTCAGGGTGTCATGATCTTCAGCGCTTCCGTGCGGCACGCGGAGGAGATCCTTTCGTATCTTCCGGAGGGACAGGCGCGGTTAGTGGTGGGGGACACCGCGATGAACGAGCGCGATCGGACGATCGCGGATTTCAAGTCCCGGAAATTCAAGTATCTGGTCAACGTCTCAGTCCTGACCACGGGGTTTGACGCGCCTCACGTGGACGTGATCGCTATCCTCAGGCCCACCGAGTCCAACAGTCTTTATCAGCAGATTGTGGGGCGGGGATTGCGTCTCTCTCCCGAGAAAAAGGATTGCTACATCCTGGATTACACGGGAATGGGGCATGATATCTACGCGCCGGAAGTGAGTGATAAGCGGCCCGCCAAGGACACTGTTCCGGTTCAGGTGCCCTGTCCGGTTTGCGGCTTTGAGAACATTTTCTGGGGATACGCGGATGCCGACGGCGTAGTGCTCGAGCACTTCGGGAGGAAGTGCCGGGGCTCGACCGCGGACGCGGCGACCTATCTGTTGACGCCTTGCGGGTATCGCTTTCGCCTCAAACTCTGCCACAGCTGTGGGGCGGAAAACGACATCACCGCCAAGGTGTGCGAGAAATGCTCGGCTGCCTTGGTCGACGCTGAGGCCAAGCTTAAGCAGGCCAAACTATCCCGAAACGCTCACGTGATGACGCCGGAGCGGATCACCTTTGAAGAGCGCCAGGACCGAAATGGCAATCCCTACCTCGAGATTCGTTATTACGATTACGACGGCAAGTATCTGAGCGAGGCCCATTTTTTTAGCAATCCGACCTCGATCAAGAAATTCAATATCGACTTCTTGCGCTCGCATCTGCGTCGGCCCGAGCTGGCCACAGAATTCAAATCGGCCCGGGATGTCATCCAGTATCAGGTGCTTTTCAGGTTGCCCGCGTTCGTTATCGCCCGAAAAGGCGAGAAATACTGGAAGATCACTGAAAAGGTGTTCGCAGACGAGCTTTGAGCCAGCGGTCAACGGAAAGGGGCCCTGCGCCCTGAGTCACCAGCCAGGCTAGGAGCACGATATACAGATATTCCGAGGTCTCAAATAGAGACCCCAGATCCGTGATGTCTCCCCATTTTGCGGTGCGAATGGGCACCAGCAGGATGACGATCATCGGGACGTCGGCCGCCCGAGTCGCAAGTCCTAGAAGCGCCAATGCGCCACAAATCAACTCGACGGAGGCCACGAACGGGGCTTGAAGCTGCGCCAGCGGAATTCCGATGGATTGAAAGAACTCGATCGCTTTGTCGAGGTGTTGAAGCTTGCCCCATCCGCTTCTCATGAAGACATAAGCGATCGTGATCCGAGTGAGGCTAGAAGGGATGATTCCGAGACGGCTGGCAGCCTCGTTGATCCGGAGCATCCGATGCTTCATGTTCATCCCTCTGCTCCTTCTCGAAAACGGTGAATGACGATTCCCTTGGCTACCCAAGTCGAGAACCAACTCGTAATCCATTCGGGAGCGACTTCCGGCAGCGCGGTGACGGTCTCTTCGAGAGACAGACCAGTTGAGA
Source organism: uncultured Bacteriovoracaceae bacterium (assembly GCA_964467785.1). Taxonomy (GTDB): domain Bacteria; phylum Bdellovibrionota; class UBA1018; order UBA1018; family UBA1018; genus CAYXVB01. The sequence continues at coordinate 4,224 of CAYXVB010000062.1, read as the reverse complement.
GCTTCTTTAGGAGCATCCACTGCTTCTCGGAGAGCTCGAGCTCGCGAATCTCGTCCGAAGGGGCGCGATAAATCGCAAGGCAGGTGGCTCGTTGCGAACGATCGGCGTGCACGGCCCAATCACAACGCAGGAGCCGGACTGATGGGGAAAGTGCCAATTCGAGATCAGAAAGCTCTGATTCGCTGAGCTGCTCTAACCTCTTTGGATCCAGGCACTCCGTGCGCCCGCCATGATCGGCCAGGACCCGACTCCATTCGAGGCGAGTCAGGTCGGCCAGATACGGGTATTGGATTGACCAATCGCTCTGTGCCACGAATTCAGGCAGCGCTTCGCCCAGTTCCGCGAGGGTCCAGGACCGGGATGGAACCTCGGCCAGGTAGTTCTTCACGAGGCGGGCGAATTTTTTTTCGCCGAGAAGCTCCCGGGTTTCTGGAAAGTCCTCTTCCAAGGCATTGGACATTCGGATCGCAAATGCCGTCCGGTAAATTCCCATCCTCTCGGCCGCCTGGATTGGCGCCTGGTCCACGATGCCTAGGCTCTCCAGCAGCTTCGCGGTGAGCTCAACCGAGTGGATGGCCTCACTCATTTGGCGTTGTAGCGTGGCTAGAGGGACAGATTTCATGGCGCCCTCGCGGATTCTTCGAAGCTTGGGGTTTCTCGGCTTTCCGCAAGTTTTCCGGCTTGTGATCGGATGTCGCGCATGATTCGCAATTCCGCCTCGAGTTCAGACCAATCCGGGATATTGTCATCCCGCTCGATCATGGCGCTGACCTTGCCAAAGTGTTCCACGGCAAAGCGGTAAAGCTCCCAAACCGCTTCGCAAACCGGGGCATCGTGAGTATCGACGAGATGGGTGATCCTGTCTGTATGTCCGGCCAAATGGATCTGGCCGACGCGATCTTTTGGGATGGCCCTCAAATAAGTCAGGGGATCAAACCCGTGATTGACGGAGCTGACATAGACGTTGTTGAGGTCAAGAAGAATACCGCAATCCGACCTTCGCGCGAGCTCGGCCATGAAGTCCCACTCCGTCATCTCAGAGCTTGCGAACTGCAAGTAAGTCGATGGATTCTCGATGAGCATGCGACGGCCGAAATAGTCCTGCACGGTGCGTATCTTTCGCGTCACTAGATCGAGCGCTTCCTCGGTGTAAGGAAGAGGAAGCAGATCGTGGAAGTTTCGTCCCCCGACCCCCGTCCAACAGAGGTGATCGGAAATCCAGGCGGGCTGAATTCGATGGGTAAGCTCCTTGAGTTTCGCGAGATAGTCCAGATCGATTGGGTCGCAGGAGCCAAGCGACATCGATACGCCGTGAAGCACCACCGGGACGTTCTGCCGCACTTTTTCAAGGATCTGGAGCGCGCGCCCTGAAGCCTGATTTCTCCAGCCCATGTAGTTCTCGGAGATGACCTCGACCCAGGATGCGGTGGCGGGGGGGGCTTTGGTAAAGACTGGATAGTGCGGGGGACGTAGGCCGACGCCGATGCCCAGGTCTTTGAAGTCGGAAAGTGGCATAGGGGCCC
>CAYXVB010000062.1:0-2601 GCA_964467785.1 uncultured Bacteriovoracaceae bacterium | reverse complement strand
GAACGACGGATTATTCGCCGTCCTTCTTGTCCTTCATCTGTCCGCAGCCGTCTTTGCCGCCGCAGCCGTTCTTGTTCTTCTTTTTCTTCTTTGTCTGGCCTTTGCAGCTATCCTTGTGCTTAGCGGATTTTCCCTGGCAACCGTCTTTGCCGGCGTTCATCTGCTGGGTGTCGCCGGTGGGCTGGTTGGCCCCTTCGTCGGCGAGAGCCGCGGTTCCGCTGAGAAGTCCGGTAATCAACGCTCCGGTCAGAATCTGAAAGGATTTGAGGTTCATGACTGTCTCCTTGGTTTGGATTGATCCGCTGAGGACCGATCTTGTGAGTCAGTAAGTGTAACCTTTCGATTCGGATCTTGTCGCTTACTTTATTTCCCGACGTATTTCTGAGTCATCGATGGGATCGAGTTCAATGGATTGTTCCAGGATTGATTTCAAAGTTTGAAGGTCTTTTCCGATCATTTTCACGTCACGCTCATAGTCCTGTTTGGACATGCCGGGAAGCTGGTACAGCGTGAAGACGACTTCGCACCCATCGTTGTTGCGTAGGACCCGCAAAGGGTTGTGCACTCTCTGACCGGACGGGAGCGTGACATCGTGATCGAGAACGCCCAGGGTGTTCGGCGGCGTGAACTCAACCGTCACTTCGCCCATCGGGGAGCTCGCGAGCCAAACGTTCCCGGCTTTCCGGATCCCTTGGCTCAGGCCCGCAGCCCATTGAGGGAGATTCTCTGGATTGGATGCAAACGCGTAAACCGCCGAGAGTGGCCTGTGAATGGCGATACTGATGTGTTTGGATGGATAGGTCACTCAAGACGCTCTCTCATTAGGATTTAGGTAAGGAGGACGTTCGGCACTCTGGGGCAAACTTGTCGCTCCATGGGATGCATATTTTATCCTACTCGGCCTGTGGGTCAAGCAGGGGAGGCGGATAGACTGGTGACGCGGGCGCTTGTCGTTTTCACTCAGGGTCGAGATCGCTTTTTTGGTAGCCTATTTGCAACTCAAGCCAAAGTCTCGGTCAGTCGATATGAAATAGATGGGGCCTGCCTTTTTATTCGCAGTATTGTCACTGGGAAGCCTCCACCTCTCGTTTGCGCCTGGCGCGAACGCAGCTGAGCTTCCTCGTTCAGAAGTCGAGGTCGTCGCCAAAGACATCGAACCATGCGTCCAGCGGATGAAAAGTACCTATCGGTTCTATCATTACGTTACGGAGAAGAAGATTAAAGAGACCCTAGACGAGGGGATGTCGTTTCAAGAAGGGGTGGAAAAGCACCTCGAGTTTTGGACGGACTATTTTTGGGATCCGCGCTCGCTCACCGCCAACGCGAAAAAGGGACTGTACGTGGGAACGGACCCATCTTCCTCACGGAACTGGGGAGGAATTAAAGAAAACTTCTATCTTTACCGCCTCGAGATCCCTAAGGGCGCTGGCCACATCCGACTCGGAGCTGGCTGCACTTTTTCGAAGAAGAGCGAAGCCACACTTCAGAAATTCAATTGCAAAGCGGACGCCCTCGATTTCATTCGCCAGTCGTTTTCAAATACGAGCTGCAAAGCCTTTGCTCGGCAGGTCTTTAAGAGACTGGGTGTTGTCGGCTACTCCTATGACTTCGCTGGATACTTTCAGCCTCACGAGGGATGCGACAATTCGCACGGGGGAGCATTAGTCCTCTTTGACGTCTCTGACGTTCCGCGCACCAGCGTTGAAATCTTTGACCGCGCCCTGCCTTCCAAGGGCTCTCCAAAGCGTACCGAAGCAGCCGAAATTACCAAGCTGCTTCGAGAAGCTAAAGCGGAAGATATCTGGCCGAACCTCACTTCTGAAGAGGTAAGCCAAGTGCGCTCGCTCGACGAGATCAAGGCCTCGACCCTGATGGGGTGTGAGGGGCTTAAGGTGCGTCGAGAGATCATGCCCTGTCCTCCGCCTCCGCTCGGCGTCGAGGAGTTAAATACCCAGGTAAAAGAACTCCTTAAACCGCTTCACTAAGCTGCCCCTTATGGGGCAGTTTTTGTTGGGTCATAGAATGGATTGGGTACGACACGCACGCTACCTCCCTGAATGCCGTTAAGAATCCCGTCTAGGCCCCGGTCTACGTATAACCCTCCATTCTTGGCCTGCCGATCCAAGACGAGTTGTTGAATTGTCTCTCCGCTTTCCAAATATCGGATCACTTCGTCTAAGGAATAGCTTCTGGCTTCGTCCAAAGGATACTTGGTTTGATTGACGCGAACATGCAAATGAAGGGTCGCTGTGGCTTTCGCATAGGGAAAGTGGAACTCCAGTCGGATCGAGTCCTTACCTTCCTGAACTCCATAAACTTTCTTCAGGTGACTGAGCGCCATCTGCCTCAATTCCTTTAGATCCTGAAGGTGGTCTTTCGTTAGGTCTAGAACTGAAGCCAGGTACGGATCGCTCCCTTTTTCGAGGTCGGTGAGTCGTATCGCGATTTAGTCTTCTTTGCTCCGCAAGTTCTCGAAGCACCAAAGCTCTTCGATGATTTGTTCTTTGAATTTCCGTGTGCAAAAAGTCAGTAGAGAGATTTTGGCGCTGAAGCCGAGTAAGGAGTGATTTTCCTTCCTGGGTTTGGCGCGCGGTAATGTCG
>CAYXVB010000061.1:0-19578 GCA_964467785.1 uncultured Bacteriovoracaceae bacterium | reverse complement strand
TTTGATCAGTGCGAGATCTACAACAAGATGCCCTACACCCAGTGGTTCCAGGCCTGGTGTCAGCAACGTTGCTTCAAACCCGAGGAGTGGAATCAGTTCTGCGGCTTCCTCAAGGAGCACACGGAGCTCTCCGCGATTCTCGTCTATCCGGACATCTGGACGGCCCTGGCCAACGACCCATCCTGTGTCGCGGAGTTCGAGCGTCATCTCGGACCCACAGTGGCGGAGGGACGCTTTGTCACGGATCAGCAGCGCGGCGCCAAAGGCGGCCACTACATGCGGATCTGGCGCTTCGAGCCCCGTTGCCGCTGAGTCCATGCATAATTTCGCCTGAACGCAGCGCGCTCTCGGATATAATCGAAAGGTGCCGACCACGCGATCCACCGCACCGAAAGTCCGCGCCAGATTCGCCCCGGAGTTCACGCTCGCCGCGATTCCTTTTGTCTGCGCGCTCGTGGTCTGGCTCACGCCCCTTTCCTTTGTCCCGGTCCCCTGGCCCGACGACTCGGCCTTTTACTTTGTGGCGCATGAGCTGTTCAAATGGCCTCCCCGCTTCGTCATGCTCCCACAGGCGCCGTTTGAGCCGACCTATCGCATCTTCAACTTCAACACGATGCCGTTCTTTCCGATCCTCATCGGCCTCGGGCGCTTGGTCGGAGTCGATGGCAGTTTCGCGCTTAAACTCTGGCCCCTCTCCTTTTGGGCCGCGACCGGCGCGCTCGTATCCGTCACGCTCTATCGCAAAGGCCTCCCGTTTTTCGCGTCGATCCTGCTCGCCTTGGGCTTCGGACTCGACCCCGAGCTCCGCTGGGCCAGCGTGCTCATCCGCCCCGAATCCCTGATCGGCCTAGTGGGCGCGGCACTCCTGCTGGGCATCGCCTTTGGCTTCCCAAAAAAGCTCGAGGCCCGCGGACGATTCTGGGATCCTGTGGCGGCGCTGCTCGCGCTCGGAGCGTACACCCACTTCAACTCCATCCATCTTGTTTTTCCGGTGGTGGCGGCCATCGCGACGGCGGCGTCCGACCTACGCTCCGCCTGGCGCAGCCTGGTCCGCACGGGCGCATTGACCCTGCTTTACCTGGTGCCTTATTTCGGCGCGATCGCGCTGCACCCGCGTCTTTACGTCCAGCAGATGACCACCCAATGGTCGCGCCTGGCCGTGGGGAACAACTGGCTCGACTCCCTCAAAAACGCGCTTGAAGCGCTTTTTCAATCCATGGGAAGCCCGATTCCGTTTTCGCCTCTGACTCAGCTGGCTTCGGGAGTTCTCTGGCTCTTGATCGCGCTGGCCGCGCTACTGCCACTGCTCGCGCTCGCGCTCCCCAGGCTTCGCGCTGCCCTTCTCGTCGAGCATGCTCACGGCTCGCACGGTCCAAACCCGTTGCCTGCAGCCGTCTGGCTGCTCTCGGCCTGCTGGCTCTGGCATAGCAAGCCCGAAGTCTGGTTCGTTTACTACATCCACGTCGCAGCGCTCTTTTTTGCCGGCATTCTCGCTCTGCGACTTCGCGCGGCCGCACCCGCGATCCGCCCCGCACCCGCGGCCACGCTCGCGGCCCTGGTCGTAATCTTTGCCTGGACCGATGTGGAGCAACTCAAGGGACTCTCGCACACGGACTCCTGGACCTGGGACAGCTACCACGCGCTGATCGACTGCATCGACCGCCGCCTGGTGCGCCACGAGGCGGAGCTCGGTCACCCCCGACCGTTTCGCGTCTGGGATCCGACTTTCCCCGATATCACGGTCGAACTCTCGCGCCGCCATCCCGACTGGGAATTCAGCCGCACTAACGACTTCTGGGACCGCCGACACCTGGCCATCCGCCACGGGCACGAGGTCGAAGCCGTGGTCGTCCCCGAGACTGTCAATTTCGTCGAGCGTCGGATCGACGCGCCAATGCGGAACCACCCCGGAGTGCAATCGGTCTGGATGACCTGGAACGGCTACTTCCTCAAGCAGCTCTGGGATGAGCCGGGTTGGAAGCCCGAACGCCACCTCTGCCAGATCGGCCGGTGGCAGGCTTTTCTCTTCATGAATCCAGCTCAGTAGCGCTCTAAATTGGCCCACTACCGTGGGTACGAACACCTGAAACTCAGGACTCCCAACAGAGCCCGCGCCATTCGTTCAGCGCAAGCCTGCGTGGCTGCGCGCCGATCAACTGCGAGTACACCGAAATGATCTGCGGAAGGTCGCTCTCGATCAGGCCGGAGAGAATTAACGTGCCGCCTGGGCGACGGATGCGCCGGACGAGCTCCGGAGCAAACTCGATCAGGACGGGCCGAAGGATGTTGGCGATGACCATGCGGTACTGCGCGGGAGCGTCCGTCAGCTCATCGAGTTTCACCGCGTAACGGATCGCGGTTTCCACGGCGTTGAGTCGAGCGTTTTCAATGGCGTTGTCGATGGCCAGACGGTCGATCTCGACCGCATCCACGCGCCCGCCGAGCAGGGCCGCGCCAATGGCCAGGATCCCCGAGCCGCTGCCAAAATCCAACACCGGCTCGCCCTTCAAGGGTGCGCGCTGCGAGCTCTCGGCGATCAGTTGCAGACAGAGCTGCGTCGTCTCGTGCGTCCCCGTGCCGAAGCCGGCGCCCGGATTGATCTTGAGCACCACTTCATCTGCCCGAAGCGCCTTGCGTCCCGCTGCCTTCAGATCATCCGCGGTCACCCACGGAGGCAGTACGCGCCAAAGTGGCGCGATCTCCACTCCGTCGGCGGATCCGAGAAACGAAGCTTTCCACTGCGCATCCCAGTCTTCGGCCTTCTGCTCCTCAACCGCTCCGATCGCGGCGGAGTGGAGACCGGTAAGCTGCGGAAGACGGCCGGCCGCGCTTTCCGCCCCTTTTCGGGTGCCGAAATAAAGATCGGCGTGTGCGAACTCCTGGCTCGCCATCCAGTCCCGATCACGCGGCGCCTCGCCCGCGTCAACGGTCCAGGATTCGGTTTCCAAGCCCATCTCCGCGGCCTCCGGGGTCAGCAGCGTGCCTTCATGCACTCCGACGATCCCGTCTTCCTCGAAGACCTGCCAAAGCCACGCGTAAAAATCCTCGCGGTCAAGCTCGTGGGTCCCCACGCGCACCCGCCTGGGGACTTCCACCCGAAAACGAAACGTCGAATCCGCACAACTCATAAATTCAAGACGAAGGCTGGGTCGGGGCTGAAGCTCCCGAGCTTTCACCGCCACCGCCGCCGCCACCGGTCGGCGAACTGCCTCCGCCATCGCCACCGCCAGAGAAGTCGCCTCCTGCGCCAGATGCGCCCGGAGCACCCGCAGGTCCGGAGCCGCCGCGATTGCCGCCGCCCTGACCGCCTTGTCCACCCTGACCAGGGCCAAATTGGCGACCTTGGCCACCCGCCGCATCACGTCCTCCGGCGCGCCCGCCGCGTCCGCGACGGCCTCGACGCCCGCGACGGCCGCCTCGCTCGCCGCGCTCGCCGCCCTGTTGAGGAGCGTTCCCCGCGGATGCGCTGTTTACGCGAGGCTGATTACCGCGGTTGGCGCCCATGCTCTGCGTCCCCGCCGCATCGGCACCGCCGCGCAACCGGGCCAGCGCGGCATCCTGCGCGGCCTGAGCGCGGAGGAAGGCCAGGCGGTCTTCTTCCGAGTACTCCTCTCCACCAGCGGCAGCGCCCGGCGCGGCTGCGGTGCTCATCAGATTGTCTTGGGAACCTTCGTTATACTCTTCGCCCGGACCCGCCACGGACCTTTCTCCCGCCTGCGAAGCCTGGATCGGCGCCTGCTGCTGGGCTGTCTGGACATTCTCACGCTCCCGATCCCGGTCACGATTGCGGTCCCGATCCCGGTTCCGGTCGCGATTGCGATCCCGATCCCGTCCGCGGCGTCCGCCACGTTCGCCACGATCATTTCGATCGCCTCCGCCCTCACGGCCTTCGCGACCCTCCCGGTTGTCCCGGTTATCACGATTTTCACGGCCGTCCCGGCTCTCGCGTTTTTCCCGACCTTCACGTTCGCGATCACCGCCGCGGTCCCGATCGCGACCCCGACCTTGTTCCTTGCGGGAGGAGAGGCGCGCAGCTTCCTTCTTGTCGCCGAACACTTCGTACTGCTCCGGATGGGATTCCAGTACCACCTGCAACATGATCTGCTTCTTGTAGCGGCGCTCAAGCTGATCCAGAGTCTCCTTCTCGTCGATGGCGAGAATATCGATGACATCCGGATGCGCCTGGACAAGCACTTTCTGCACATCGCGCTCGATGCCCTCGCGCTCGATCTCGCGAAGAATCTCATAGGCAAGAGTCTGCTTGCTCTTGATGAAGCCCTTGCCCTCGCAATGCGCGCAGGGCTCGCAGAGCGCGCGCACGATGGTGTCGCGCGTGCGCTTGCGGGTCATTTCGACCAGGCCCAAGTCCGAGATCTTCTGGATCGTCGGGCGGGAGCGGTCCTTTTTGAGCGCCTCTTCCAGCGCGCGATAGACCCGCTGCTTGTTCTCTTCCTTTTCCATATCGATCAGGTCAAGGATGATAATACCGCCGCAATTGCGCAGACGAAGCTGATAGGCGATCTCCTGGACCGCCTCGAGATTGGTCTTGAGGATCGTGTCCTCGAGATTCTTCTTGCCAACGTAACGCCCCGTATTGACGTCGATGGCGACCAAGGCTTCGGCTTGATCGATGACCAGGTAGCCGCCGCTCTTAAGCCAGACCTTGCGCTCGAGCGCGCGGGACAGCTCGGTGGAGATGTTGTAGGCGTCGAATATCGGCGTGTCGCCGTGATAGAGGTCCACCTTTTGCTTGAGCACCGGCATGAAGTGCGAGCAGAAGCGCTGGATCTCGTTGAAGTGGTAGCGCGAGTCGACCACGATCTTGTCGATATCCTCGGTGACCCAGTCACGGATCGAGCGCAGGACCGAATTCAGGTCCTCGTACACTAGCGCCGGCGCCGAAACGGCGGCGGCCTTTTCGCGGATCTCGCTCCAGAGGCGGGTCAGATAGTCGATGTCCTGCTTAATGCGCTTCTCGTATTGCCCGCGACCGCTCGCGGTACGGACGATGAAGCCGAGCTTCTTCGGGCGGTTGCGCTCGACGAAATCACGGAGCTTGCGGCGTTCATCATCGCGCTCGATGCGGCGCGAGACGCCGACGTGATCGATCGTCGGCATGCAGACCAAGTGACGGCCCGGAAGACTGATGTGGCAGGTCAGGCGCGCGCCCTTGGTCGCGATTGGATCTTTAGCGACCTGGACGATGACTTCCTGTCCTTCCTTCAGCAGATCCTGAATGTTGACCTGCGCGCGCACGGGACGCGCGGCCTGCTTCGAGCGGATCCGGCGATCCGCGCCACGCTGCTGCTTGAACTCGTTGCGATCCAGGCCCGCGCTCTGCGGCTTGGGCTGGGTGACGCCTTCGATGCTCGGGCGCGTGTTGTCTTGGGGCTCGAGGCTTTCAGCCTGAACGCTCAGTTCGGAGCGGTCCGAGTCAGAACGACCTTCCTCTTGAACCTGGGCCTGGAACTGGTTCGGAGCGTTTTCACCAGTCTTGGCGACTTCCCCGCCCTTCCCCTGAGAACGTTCTTCGTCACGGCTACCTCGACGACGATTCCGTCCACCACGGCGACCGCGGCGGCGACGGCGTGCCTGCTGGCTTTCGGCGTCGCTTTGGCCGGCGACCTGCTGGCCTTCGCCACCTTCGGTGCTCTCGGCGGCTTCCTCGGTGCCGGCCTCGTCATTGTCGCCGTCTTGGTCGCCGTCGTTGTCAGTATCCTGCGCTCCTTCGGAGGGACGCATGGTGCCGGAAGGTTGATCATTGGAAGATGAGCCGCCTTCACCGCCACCTTCGCCGCCTTCGGGACCGGGGCCCATTGAAGCAGGTCCTCGATCGTCGTCCGAATCGTCGGCCTCGTCATCTTGATCATCGGTCTGATCATGGCCTGACAGTTCATCTCCAGGAATTTCGTCCTCATCGCCAAAGTCGTCCGAGAAGCCTTCGCCCTCGACCACTTCGCTGCCGGGAAATTCGTTCGGCTCGCGCGCAAGTCGCGAGGCATCGCCTGCCGCCTGGGCCTCCGGACTCGGGACTTCCTGGTCCGTGGCCGCATGGGTACTCGGCTCGCCGGCTATCGCAGCCGTCTGGACTTCCTCGCCCGCGCCTTCGACCGTCTCCGTCTCGCCGCGTTTTGCGGAACCTTCCTCACGCTCCCAGATCTCGGAGTGAACGAAAACGTCGTCCACATAAAGAAAGGCCGCCTTTTCGAGGCCGATATCGACGAAGGCAGCCTGCATGCCCGGGAGCACCCGGGTCACTCGGCCTTTGTAAATATTGCCGACGATGCCTTTGCCCGAAGCCCGCTCGATGAGCAGCTCCTGGATTTCGCCTTGCTCCATGAGCGCGATGCGGGTCTCTGGCAGGGAAGCGTTGATGATCAGTTCGGTAGACATGGTCCTTGTTTCTCCTTGACCGCTTCAGCGGTCTGGTGCGCATTCCCCCGGAAGGGGTTCAGCTCACCAAGTTAGAGAAACCAGAGGTATCCAAAGCTGGACTGGGCAGGCGGTGGCCGCTGAGACCAAGACGGGCTGTGCAAGATTTGCCGTAGTTCTCATCGGACTCAAAGAAGGAGGATAGTACTCTCCGCGGGCATCGGCATATGCCGGATGCGTCGCTTGAGCGGTGCCATCGCGTGCGGTGAGCCCTTCGCGCGATGACTTTCCGGATCGTCCGAAGATCGCGAACCCCAAGCCAGTCACGGCGCCGATTCCGGCTCCGAAGGCGAGATTCATCAGATGCGAATCCGGTTGCTCGTAAAATGGCAGAGTGGATGCTCCCAAAACCGTTCCCAGGGCGATGAAGTAGCCCGTGGTTTCAAAAAATGTGTTGTCTGTCCCGGCGTAAGCCCTATGCGGCGTCATCCAATTCAGGGCACTTAAGAGAAACCCAGCGATGATAATGCCAAGGACAGTGGTTCTTTTCATTTAGGCCCAAGCGCCCTGACGGCGCTTATACCTTTCTTACCTCATATTATTCGTAACTAATCCAACTTGACACTTCAAGCAAAAAGCAGGACTTTGGCTATTCGATTGGAATAGTTGTATGAGCGCATCGGAAAATATTACCTCCCTCGCCCGCAAGATTGATCACACTCTGCTCAAGCCGGATGCCACTTCGGAAGACATCGTCCGCCTCTGTGACGAGGCGCGCAAACACAGCTTCGCGACCGTCTGCATCAACTCTAGCTTTATCTCGCTCGCCGCAAAACTTCTCGAAGGCTCCGAAACACTGCCGATCGCAGTGATAGGCTTTCCGCTCGGCGCCGCAAGCTCCGAAGCCAAAGCTTTCGAGGCCCGCGAAGCAGTCCGCAACGGCGCCCGCGAGATCGATATGGTGATCCATCTTGGCGCCTTGAGAGGCAAAGATTACGCCACAGTACTCAACGATATCCGCACCGTCGTGGAAGCCATTCGCCCCATCCCGGTTAAAGTCATTCTCGAAACAGCTTCTCTAACCCAGGACGAAAAGGTCGCGGGTTGCATCCTCTCGCAAGCTGCCGGAGCCGCGTTCGTCAAAACCTCCACGGGTTTCGGCCCGGGCGGTGCGACTATCGAAGACGTCGCTCTGATGCGCAAAACCGTCGGTCCAATGGTCCGTGTCAAAGCCTCAGGTGGAATCCGCAATCGCGAGGATGCCCTCAAGATGATCGAAGCCGGAGCGGATCGGCTCGGCACGTCGGCCGGCGTCAGCATCGTTACCGGAACCCCCGGAACTGCAGCAGCCACCCCCAAGGCCTATTAAACCCCAGCCATTTCACAGAAGGTGACTCAAGGTGTCCCCCAAGACGTCAATGAAACCATCGTTTGACCGTGTCATTCTCGTTGTCCTCGACGGCGTCGGGGCCGGCGAACTTCCTGACGCCGAACTTTACGGCGACCGAGGCTCCAACACGTTGGGCAACCTCTCGCGCGAATACAAGCGCCGCTTCAAACGCACCTTAAATCTACCCCATCTCCAGGCCTGGGGCCTGGGCAACATCACCCCAATGGACGGAGTGCCCTCGCGTGCGACAGGCCAAGGCGAAGGCGCCTTTGGCCGCGCTCTCGAGCGCTCGCGCGGAAAGGACACGACCTCGGGCCATTGGGAAATGGCCGGTCTAGTCGTCAGCAAACCCTTCGTCACTTTTCCCACGGGGTTCTCGCAAGAGATCGTGGACCGCTGGGTCCGTGAAAACAACCTGCCTGGAGTACTTGGCAACAAGGCCGCGAGCGGCACCGAGATCATCGAGGAACTGGGTCGCGAGCACATGCGGACCGGCAAGCCGATCCTCTACACCAGCGCCGACAGCGTCTGGCAGGTCGCCGCGCACGAGGAATCCTTCGGCCTCGACCGCCTGTACGCGATCTGCAAATCCGCTCGCAAGATCTGCGACGAACTGCAGATCGGCCGCGTGATCGCCCGACCCTTTGTCGGCAATCCTGACCAAGGGACGCCATTCAAACGCACCTATCACCGCAAGGATTACGCGCAGCTGCCGTTCGCGCCGACCTTTCTCGACTATCTAGCCAGTCAAGGCATCCGCACCTTGGGCATCGGCAAGATCTCCAACATCTATGCCGGTCAGGGCATCCCTGAAAACATCGACACCGCCGGAAATACCGACGGACTCCGCGTTCTCCTGGAACAGCTCGAAAAACGCAAGGATGGCCTCATTTTCGTCAACCTCATCGACTTCGACATGCTTTACGGCCATCGCCGCGACGTCGAGGGCTTCGCCTCGTCGCTCGAGGAGTTCGATCGAGTGATTCCCGAAATCAAGAAGCGCGTCGGCCCTCGCGACCTCGTCCTGCTCTCCGCCGACCATGGCAACGATCCCACCTATAGAGGCACCGACCACACCCGCGAGTACGTACCGGTCCTCGCCTATTCGCCCGCGCAGAAACCAGGCCCGCATGACCTTGGCATCCTGCACAGTTTCGGCGCGATCGGCGCGACCGCGGTGGAGGCACTCACCGGCGCCCCGGCCCCGACCGCTCTCAATCTCGATGGGCAATCCTTCCTGGACAAACTCGGTCTTTCAAGCCCAGGACAATCGACATGACGATCACTCCCGCCTGGGTCATCCAGAAAAAACGTGACGGCGAAGAACTGTCCGAGCTCGAGATCCGCGAATTCATCGCGGGCGTCTCCTCCGGCCAGATCCCCGATTACCAGGCCACCGCCTTCTTGATGGCCGTGTACTTCAAGGGCATGACCCCGCACGAAACCGTCGCCCTCACCCGCGCGATGCTCGAGAGCGGCATCCGCAACGACCTCTCCTCGATCCCCGGCTCCAAGGTGGACAAGCACTCCACGGGCGGCGTCGGCGACAAGGTCTCGATCGTGCTCGCCCCGCTCGCGGCCGCCTGCGGCCTCAAGATCCCCATGATGGCGGGCCGCGGCCTCGGCCACAGCGGCGGCACCATCGACAAGCTTGAGGCCATCCCAGGCTATCGCGCGTCGCTCTCTCCCGAAGAGTTCAAGCGCGTACTCAGCGACGTGGGTTGCGTGATCGTGGGCCAGAGCGAGAAGATCGCCCCCGCCGACAAGAAGCTCTACGCCCTGCGCGACGTCACCGCGACGGTCGAGTGCATCCCCCTCATCGTGGCGTCGATCCTCTCCAAAAAACTCGCCGAAGGCACCGGCGCCCTCGTCATGGACGTCAAGGTGGGCAGCGGCGCCTTCATGAAAACCAAGGACCAGGCCCGCAAACTCGGCAAGGCGCTGGTCCAGGTCGCCCGCAAGATGGGACTGCCCTGCCGCGTGCTGATCACCGACATGAACCAGCCGCTCGGCTCTGCCTCCGGCAACGCGCTCGAAATCGTCGAGTGCATCGAAATGATGACCGGCCAGCCAGTGGCCGCTGATTTTCGCGAGCTGACCCTTCAGCTTTGCGCGCAGATGCTCCAAGTGGGCGGGTTGGTCAAGAACGTGGCCGAAGGCCGCAAGCTCGCCACCCGGAAGCTCGAAGACGGCAGCGCCTGGAAGCTTTTCCTCAAGATGATCGAAGCCCAAGGCGGCTCCGCGGGTCCGCTGCTGGACACGGCAAAATTCCCGACGGCCGGACAGATCGTGAAATGGAAGGCCTGGAAGCGCGGCTACCTTTCGAAGATGGATACGCAGGAGATCGGCCGCCTTCTCGTTGACCTGGGGGCAGGACGCAAAAAGGCCTCCGATCCAGTGGATCCATCCGTCGGTTTCATCTTCCATAAAAAGCTGGGTGCCCGTGTCGCGAGCGGCGAGGCCCTCGTCACCGTTCACGCAAGCGCCTCCACCGACCTGGCGGCGCTCGAGGCGCGCTTTCGCGCGGCCGTCGAGATAACCGCTTCACGCAAGCCCGTGCCCAAGCTCGTGCTGGAAACCTTTTAGGCCGGATCCCGTTACCCTGAGGAAAACAAAATGTCCGAAACCAACATCTACAAGAAGATCACCGAAGCTGTGGGCGCAATCCGCAAGCTCACCCCCGTCCGCCCGTCGATCGGCGTGATCCTGGGCTCGGGCCTTGGCGGTCTCGCCGATGAAGTCACCGATCCCGTCGTCATTCCCTATACAGATATTCCGCACTTCCACGGCACTTCTGTCGAAGGTCACGCGGGCCGGATGATCATCGGCCACTTCCACGGCGTCCCTACGGTCTTCCTGCAGGGCCGCTTCCATCTTTACGAAGGCTACGCGATGGAGGAGGTCGTCTTTCCGACCCGTACCGTCTGTGGCCTCGGCGTCGAAACTCTCGTCCTGACCAACGCGGCCGGCGGCATCAATACCCGCTTCCGTCCCGGGGATCTCATGATCATCGACGACCACCTCAACCTCATGGGCGACAATCCGCTCAAGGGCCCCAATCTCGCGCAGCTCGGCCCGCGCTTTCCGGATATGAGCGAAGCCTACAGTCACGCCGCGATCTCGACGCTCCACACCTGCGCCGAGGAGCTCAAGATCCCCATCCACCACGGTGTTTACGCCGGCCTACTCGGCCCGACTTACGAGACCCCGGCCGAAGTCCGCATGTACCGTGGCCTCGGCGCCGACGCGGTCGGCATGTCCACCGTTCCCGAAGCGATCGCCGCCAACCATCTCGGCGTGCGCGTGGCCGGCCTGAGCTGCATCACCAACCTCGCGGCCGGACTGTCTCCCCACAAGCTCTCCCACCAGGAAGTGATCGATAACAGCAAGATCGGCGTCGAAAAATTCAAGCGACTTCTTCAGGTCGCGATTCCGCGCCTCGTCCACAAATCGCCCGCCCTTGGCGTCAGCAAGGAGTAATCCCCATGCCCCGGAAAACCTCCGCCAAGAAACACATCGCTTCCACATCAAGCGCGCCGCCAAGCACCATCGACCTGATCCGGGCGCTCTATGAATCCGCCGCCCGGACCCGAGCTCTCTCCTACTCGCCCTACAGCGGGCAAAAGGTCGGCGCCGCCATCCGCACACGCAGCGGCCGCGTCTACGGCGGCTGTAACGTGGAGAACTCCTCCTTTGGAGCCACCGTTTGCGCCGAGCGCGTAGCCATCCAGAGCGCCATCGCCGCCGAAGGCCACATCCAGATCGAGGAGATCCTGGTGATCACGAATGCAACTCCGCCGTGGCCTCCCTGCGGGATGTGCCGCCAGGTCATCGCAGAATTCGCTCCCGGCACCGTGATCGTGCATGCGGCAAACCTCAAGGGCGAGATCGAATCCAAGACCCTCGACCGGATCTTCCCCGAAGCGTTCACGCCGGCCCACATGGACAAGGCCTCAACGAAAAAAACTCCAAAAAAACGTAAGAAATAAAAAGTAAATGGCCAAGTCAGCACAGAGGGAATCTTGGATCTCAGGCGCGGTTTTCGTCACGCAGGACGATAACCGATCCATCCGCAAAGGACATCTGCGAGTCGTCGAAGGCCGGATCGCGGAAATCCGCGCCTCCCTTCCCGCGCGCGCCAAGAATGTTTTCGATGCAGCCGGCCTGACCGTATTTCCAGGCTTCGTGCAAACACATCTGCATCTTTGCCAGACGATGTTCCGGAATCAAGCGGACGACATGGAGCTGCTCGACTGGCTCGCCACCCGAATCTGGATCTTCGAAGCAGCCCACACGCCTAAGACCCTACGTACCAGCGCCTTGCTCGGTATCCAGGAGCTACTCTCCAGCGGAACCACCTGCATTCTCGACATGGGGACGATGCGCCATACCAACGCCATCTTCGAAGCCGTACGCGACAGCGGTATCCGCGCCAGCGTCGGTAAATGCCTCATGGATCACCCCAAAACCTGCCCGGATTCGCTGCTCGAATCCACGGACGCGGCCATCGCCGAAGCGCTCGCCCTCTATGCCCGCTGGAACGGCGCCGAAAACGACAGAATTCGCGCCTCCTATGCCCCCCGTTTCGCCGTATCTTGCACAGACCGACTTCTTTCAGAGGTCGCTCGCATCTCGCGTGAGCAAGGCGCCCTGATTCACACCCACGCCTGCGAGAATCGCAAGGAAATCGAATTCGTCCGAGAGCTCACCGGCAAAGGCAATATCGAACACCTCGATAGCTTGGGCCTGATGAGCGAACGCCTCGTCCTCGCTCATTGCGTTTGGCTGACGGAAGAGGAAAAACGTCGGCTCAAATCAACTGGCACGCATGTCGCCCATTGTCCGAGCTCCAATCTTAAGCTCGCCTCTGGGATCGCCCCCATTCCAGAGCTGCTCCAGATGGGCATCTCCGTCAGCCTCGGTGCGGACGGGGCGCCTTGCAACAACCGCCTGGATGCCCTGGGGGAGATGCGCCTGGCCGCCCTGGTCCATAAGCCGGGCTCAGGTCCCAAGGCGATCCGCGCCCAGGAAGCACTTGACCTGGCCACTCGCAACGGCGCCCGAGCGCTCGGATGGTGGGACCAAATTGGATCCATCGAAATAGGCAAGAAAGCCGACCTCACCGCCTTGGACCTGAGAGGCATCCTACCTACCCCGCATGCGACTGACAGCGACTTCATCTCCTCGGCTCTGGTGTATTCGGCGCAGCCCACTCAGGTACGCGCTACCTGGGTCGACGGAAAACTTTTATTCGACGGGAAAAAAGTGCGCACAATTGATCAGCGCCAACTCCAAAAAGATTACGAATCAGCGCAAAACAAGGTCTTCGGCCCACTTCTGAAGAAGACCCGTGCCCGCGGCTAATCCCAGCTTCGGAAAGCCTTTGGATGCTTTCAAAAAAGAGTATTTAATCCCTTGACTCTCCGGGTCTCTTCGGGCAATTTGCGGCGTCTATGTACGCAGTCATCGAATCTGGTGGTAAGCAATACCGTGTTCAGCCCGGCGCGATCGTTCAGGTCGAAAAGCTGGAAGGCGACGTTGGCGCCGCGGTGAAGTTCGACAAAATTCTTTTCCTCAGCAAGCCTGAAGCGGAAGCTTCGAAGGTGTGGCTCGGAAAACCCTACGTTTCTGGCGCTACCGTCCAGGCTGAGATCGTCGGCCAAGGTCGCGACAAGAAGGTGACCATCGTCAAGATGAAGCGCCGCAAGCAGTATCGCCGCACGCAGGGCCACCGTCAGTACCAGACCCAGCTGCTCGTCACCGCCGTGGACAATGGCGCCGGTGAGAAGCTCGCTCTGGACGAAGCTACCAAAAAGGCCGCTGTGGGCAAGTTCCACTCGAACCTCAAAGCCAAGGGCCCGGCGATGACGCCGAAAACCCTCGGCTCGCGCAAGCGCCTCGCCCAGGCTGCCAAGGCCGCTCCGGCCGAGGCTGCTGCTCCGAAGGCGAAGGCCACGAAGAAGACCGCTTCCAAGAAGGCCTGATCGGCCGTCTGGACACTAAATTTTTTCTTTCTACCCCGCAGTAGGGTGTGAAGAGGATTTGAAACATGGCACATAAAAAAGCAGGTGGTAGTTCCAAGAACGGCCGTGACAGCAACCCGAAAATGCGCGGCGTGAAGCGTTACGGCGGCCAGATCGTGAAGGCGGGCGAGATTCTTGTTCGTCAGGTCGGCACCCAGTTCCACCCCGGTCGCAACGTCGGCCTGGGTCGCGACTTCACCATCTACGCGATGGTTGACGGCGTCGTCACTTTCGAACGTCACGACCGTACCCGTAAGAAGGTTTCGGTCTATCCGGCCACGACGCCGGCGGCCTGAGTTTTCTCGGGTTCGCGGAGCGCTCGCTTGTAAAGGAGAAAGGCTCCGATGCGTTTTATTGATGAAGCACAGATTCGAGTTCACGGCGGACACGGGGGCCCAGGCTCCGTCAGTTTCCGCCGTGAAACTTTTGCGCCCCGTGGTGGCCCAGATGGCGGCGACGGCGGCGAGGGTGGCGATGTCCTCTTCATCGCGACGGCCCAACTCTCCACACTTCAAGATTTCCGTTTCAAACGTGAATACAAAGCCCCCGCGGGCATGAACGGCTCAGGCGCCAACAAGGCCGGCCGCGACGGTGAGGACATTGTCATCCGTGTGCCGGTCGGCACCGTCATCCGCGATGCGGAGACCGGCGAGATCCTCATCGACTTCATCGAAGAGGGCCAGCAATGGGTAGCCGCGACCGGTGGCCGTGGCGGCAAGGGCAATGCCCACTTCGTCACCTCCACCCATCAGGCTCCGCGCTTTGCCCAGCCGGGCGAGGAAGGCACCAGCCGTGAGCTGAAGCTTGAGCTCAAGCTTTTGGCGGAGGTCGGTATCATCGGCTTTCCCAATGCAGGTAAATCCACGCTGATTTCGCGTATCAGTGCCGCGCGCCCCAAGATCGCGGACTATGAATTCACCACGCTGACCCCGAATCTCGGTGTCGTTCAGATGCCTGATTTTCAAAGCTTCGTGGTTGCGGACATTCCGGGCCTGATTGAAGGAGCCCACCGCGGTCTTGGCCTCGGGCACAAATTCCTCAAACACATCGAACGCACCCGCGTGTTCCTCCACGTGCTCGATGGCTCGCGCCTTCTCGAAGACGCGACGACACCTGACGTTCCAGGCATGGAAGATAGCTTCACTCTGGCGGTCGGCAAACTCGTGGAGCGCTACCAGGTGATTCGCAAGGAACTCGGTCTTTTCAACGAGGCCCTGTTGCACAAGCCCGAGATCGTCGTCATCAACAAGCTCGACCTCGTGGAGAGCGATCCGGAGCTCGTAGAGCGCGCTCGCACGGCGCTCCGCCAATGGATTACCCAGCTCCGCGGTTCGCATCCGATAGGCAAGGAACCCTACGTCATTTCCGCGGTCTCCGGTAAGGGCGTGGAGGAGCTACTTTTCTCCATTTTCGGGGAAATCCTGGAACAGCGCCATGCCCAGCCAGGCGGCGGCAAAAAGAAGATCTCCCTGCCCGACGACGAGGGCATCCGCAAGTGACGAACTGGGTCGCGCTCTTTGGCGGGACCTTCGATCCGCCCCATCTTGGACATCGACAGGCGGTACGCGGCCTTTTTGAAGTTCCAGGGGTGGCGCGAGTCAAAGTGCTTCCTGCCCCCATTCCACCGCTCAAAACGAGTCAGGCCACTGCCGCACAACGGCTTGCTATGGCTAGACTTAATTTTGGATCCGTTCCAGGCGATTTGATGCCTGCGGAAATCGAAATCGATGCCCGAGAACTGGATCGCTCCATCCGCGAGCCCGGTCGCCCTTCCTATACTTTTGATACCCTTCAGGAGATCGCTCGGGAGATCCCACGCCAACGCCTGGCTTTTGTCATCGGGACTGATCAGCTGCTTCAATTGCCGCAGTGGTATCGATTTCCTGAAGTCCTCGAGCTGAGCCACTGGATTGTCTTGGAACGAAAGCCAAACGGTGGAGTACAGGGCCGGGGAATGCTCCAGGACTGGGCCGGTAGTGGATTAGTCCGAACCACCGGAATTCCTTCCCAATGGCTGACTCGGTCAGGCCGGGAGTTGCGAGTGGTACCAACCGAAGCTCGGGAACTTTCCTCGACTGCCATTCGGGAAACCATTGCTCGCACCGGAAATGCTCCTGGCTCGGAATCGAGCCCATGGCTTCTTCCTGAAGTACTGTCTTACTTGAAGACGCACCGCATATACGCTATAAAGGCCGACTCATGACTTCCGATCACACGACCACTGGTACGACCGTCAGCACCCCGAGCGATCCATCCAAGGAGAAAGCTCTCGCTGCGGCGCGCGCGGCGATCGACAAGAAGGCAGAGAACGTCAAAATTCTCGACCTGACTGAGATCTCGGGCTTCACCGACTATTTTGTCATCTGCAGCGGCGCTTCCGACCGCCAAGTGCAAACAATCGCCGATGCGGTCGAGCAGAGCCTGCGCTCAAAGGGTAGCGAAGTTCTTTCGGCTGAAGGCTACACGGATGGCCGCTGGGTACTGATGGATCTTGGCGATGTCGTGGTCCACATTTTTCTCGATGCGCTCCGCGAGTACTATGACCTCGAGCGTCTTTGGGCGGACGCCCCAAGGGTCAAGATTCCACCTGAGTTCTACGGGCCGGCCGCAAGCCGCCTGAATTGAATAAGGTCTACTCGACAACGCTGCCGCGGCAAGACGGACGACTGACATGCGCCTGCATCTGGTCACCTTCGGCAAATTGAAGACGCCGGGCCTTCGAGAAGCGACGGAGTACTACGCCAAACTCTTGAGCGGCTTCATGCCTTTGGTGGAAACCGAGCTTAAGCCACTATCAGTACCGGATAAGTCCTCAGTAACGCGGCGACAGATTCAGGAAAAGGAAAGCTCACTTCTCCTAGAGAAGCTGGATCAGCTCCTCTCGGGGCGCGGAGTATTTTACCTTTTGGACGAAGGAGGAAAGTCCCTGTCGACCGCACAATGGGTGCGGCAAGTTCGCGACTGGGAGCGCGACGGAATTCCGGATCTCGCCTTCTGCATTGGAAGTAGCCTGGGCTTTTCGGAAGAAGTGAAAAAGCGCGCACGGGGAAAACTCGCCTTGGGACCTCAGACTCTGCCACATGAGCTGGCTCGTGTGGTCTTGCTGGAACAGCTCTATCGCGCCTGGAGTGTTACCCGGAACCATCCGTATCACGTCGAGGGTTAGTGTCCTTAACCGACGCTCACACCACAGAAGCCACTTATCCTATCTAAATTACAGTTCTTTTTATAAATTGACCAAATTAATCAATTTTTATAAAGTCCGCGACCATGGAACGACCGATGCTCCTGATTGCACTTTTCGTCTTGCTCCGCTCGCTCTCCGCTCATGCGGGAGAGCCGATCGCCCAATCCAATTCAGGGCCGAGTTATGACCAGCTCTTTCCCTATTACGCAGAGTACTGCGCCACGACCCAGATCACTCCGATCGGGGAACGCAAAGGCGGGGCTGGCGGCCATGCCATCCTCTACATCAAGGGCGCTTGCCGCGACCGCGACGCCGCCTACCCGCGACTCAAGATCTGCGACGAATCCGTGCGCGACATGTCTGACCCGGAGTCGGGAGCGGCAATCAGCACCGACCAGATGTTTAGCAACGTCAATTGGGTCGCGCTAGACGGCAAGAGCATGCTCTTCCACGGCGGGCTCCCGGCACAGGCGACGGTAGACGAGGCGGCCCGGCAACGTCTCGAATCCCAAGTGCTTGAACTTGGAATCTTCCGCGGCGTTGAGGTTCATTCCAAATATCAGAACAAATGGGATACCGGTAAGTCTGACGAGGTCAACCTCATTCGCGCAGCGCTCGGCACGGACTTCGCCCTGAGCTGGGGCCGCAACCTGTACTGCACGCGCATGCCGCTCTCGCGCGACAAGATCCCACCCCTCGTAGGCCAATTGAACCAACTCAATGAAGAGCTCCACGAAAGCTCCGATGGCTATAACTGGAACCTGCTCGCGGACAATTGCACCCACACCACACACAATGCACTGGCGGCCGCGGGTGTTTGGCCCGAACGCGAGCGAAACGAGTTCCTCGCGCGGCAGCTCTTCAACCTAGCAGTGCCCTCGAACGACTTCATCGACCTGACGGAGCTCGGCAACGACACAGATCTCACAGATGTCGCGGCAATTTACCGCAACGAAGCTTTCCGCCGGACGGTACTCCAGGAGCGATCACTCTCGGTCCGTCCGGGCGTGATCACTGAAATCATCCCCATTCGCAAGGCCAACAAACTCTTCGAGACCGGTAGCGGCTTTTTGATTCTCGATCTTCCGTTCCCAAACTTGAAAAAACGCGGTTTTAACCGGATCCTCCGGAACCTGCGCTACGGCGAGCTCAAGGCGAATCTCTCGGCGATGCAGCGCCGGTACGACTATGCGATCCGCGCACTGGAAAGTGGCTCTCGAACCTATGACCAAGTCGTGCGCGAACACCCGGACTTGGGATTTGAACCGGGTTTTGCGCGCTTCTTCGTCGATTACACGGAGACGCTCAAGCAACTAGCGCGGGAAACCCGCGAGCTGCAACTGCGCGCCGGAAACTGAGCCGAGGACTCATTCTTTGGGAGCGGGCTCCTCCGAGGCGAGAGGAGTTTCGTAAATCTCCTCCTTGCCATCCTTGCGGATACCCAAATGGATCACGCGGCTCGACGGTTCCTTGCCCTGAGAAGGCGCGGAAAAGCGCAGAGTAGTACCCGCCGCGGTCTTCCAGCCACGACTCGGGAACTTGTTGACTTTACCGTCAGCGCCGACGGGAACCTGCATCTCGCCCGTATCGCCGATCTCGCTCACGGGCATGTAGCCACTCACCATCTGTTCTGGGGAGCCTGCCTGCTGGGCCATCACCTCAGAGGCGAGATTGACGTAAGGCGCGTCGCTTTCTGAAATACGCACTCCGTGCCCCTTGCCTCCGCTCCCGACGCGATAGGTCACCCCTGCTTCGTCGAAATGCACGATGCCACCGCCTGGGATTTCGATATCTCCGCAAGGAGCACCCTTGCGGGCCTTGCCAAGCGCATTGGCGACATCCGCGAATATCGGCTTCTCTTTGGCGGGGAACTGGGTTTTTGGGCATTTCTGCCCGGGGTGCCGCGCAGATGGCGTGCCGGCTGGATTTCCTGCCTCGTCACAGTCCGCAGCGACAGGCCCTTGAGCCACCGCGCGTCGCACCTCTTCGGCCTTTTCAGCGGCCCCCCCAACGGCCTGCTCTACGGAGACGTCGGGCGCTGTACTCGGTTTACCCCCGAGACGGGCGAGCTGGCGACGAAGAATGCCGCAAGCCCTGCGCGCGGGGCTCTTTGCGCAATGCTTTTGCACGAGCTCGACCTGCCCGTCGTAAAACGCTTTGAGCTGGGCGCAATCGACTGCCGGCTTCTCGGGTTTTTCGCCCGGTTGGAGAGTGCCGCACTTTTCAATGACGGCGGCGAAGGCGATCGTCCCGCTCGCGCGGGCCATGCCAGCGCAGGATCGGGTACGGTTGGTGTCGGTACAGAAAAGCTTGCCGGAAGAATCGAAACCGAAGACCGGGCTGCAAGGAATTCCCTTGCCTCCGCAATCCACGACGTCAGCGCCGATCGGCTTGAGCATTTCAGTGGTGTCGAAATCATGCATCTTGGGGCTGCCCTGAGGTGAGCATTGATCCAAGGGCTTGACGACGCCGACGTTAATACAGAAATCAGGCGTTCGCGCTCCGGCCAGGGCCGAAGATATCCAGAAATCCAAAACGGCGCTTGCCCGCTCGCCCGATTCACTCAACGCCTCGGCTTCCGTCTCGACGAGAAAGTCCCGGAACGA
>CAYXVB010000060.1:0-20074 GCA_964467785.1 uncultured Bacteriovoracaceae bacterium | reverse complement strand
ATGGGCTTAGACAGGCCCGAATTCGAAATCCCGAAAATCGGTGGAAAGTTATGAGATGACTGATCTAACCATCCGCAGGTGTAAATATCTGATTTTCCGTTGGGATGGAAACAATAAACTCGCAAATGTTCCTCTTTGGGCAGCTAACGGATATGCTTGGGAAATGGGCCAATCGAAGGACCGGACTCAAGAAGAAGTGGGAGCTTTCGAGGCGTTGATTGCGGCGCGATGGCCGAAGGGCTTTATTTGCCCGCGATGTCATTCAACGGACGCCCGAAGACTGGAGCGACGCCTGAGCTTCCAATGCAACGGATGCCGCTACCAATGCCGGATCCTCTCGGGCACGAAACTCGAAGGCTCACGAATCCCGCTTCAATACATTCTCGCGTCGCTCAAGCGGATGATCGAAGGAAGGCGCGAGGAGTGGTCAAACCCCGGTCACTGGAGAGGAGGCGGACAAGGGCGAAAACTGGAATGGGTGCAGACGGAAAGCCCGAAGTTCCTCGGCTACATGGGAAATATAACCGTGCGATCATTGCTCAGCGGCTCCCACCTCGATACGGAAAGCCTCGGAACTGCGCACCGATTTAGAAAGCGGGTTTTGAATCTATGCGCGAAGCATCCAGCTTTTCGCAACGAGCCCGATCACGAACGCTGCTTTCAGCTTCTACTCGCTTTCCTGATGGAATCGCCGGCCGGCTGATGGCCCTGGCTCAGAACGGCGTTTACATTGCTATAATACTGGTGTATTGACACCAATATGAAGGCCATGTTACTTTATCACCAGAAGGAACGGTTTCAGGACCGCTACTTGATGGAAATGACTATCCATGATGTAGGCCGATCCAATCGTTATCCCGACGGGATTAAGTACGGTCTCTTGCTTTTGGACCTCAAGACTGGGCGTCGCGTCCTGATGGATAACCACCACCCAAAAGGGCCGCACGTTCATCTCGACGATGCCGAGTTGCCGTACGAGTACAAGAGCGACGAAAAACTGATCGAGGACTTCAAGGCATTAGTCTTGGATCACATGGGAGTAGCGATATGAAACAGCTCATCATCAGCATCAAGGCACCTGGCGAGGCACTCGACGATTTCAAGCGGGCGCTCAAGAAAGCTCGTGCGGGCAAGCTGGCTCCCATCTCGGAAATCTCGTTCGACAACCGAAAGGACTTCAACCGCTTCGTTGAGAACCTTCACATCTTATCGAGCATTCGGGCCTACAAACCACGTTCCGTCTATGAGCTCGCCAAGCGAGCTGGCATGGATGTGTCCAACTTGAACAAGATCATCCTCTTCTTCGAGGAAATGGGTGCTGTGAAAATCAAGGAAGAGACCGTCTCCGGCCGAAAGGTCCGCCGCCCGGTGGTTGATTACGACCGAGTCGAATTCAAGCTGGCTGGATAAAGCTCGATCCTCCTGAATCAACACGTCCCGCGTGAGTGGGAAATCCAAGTCGGCTATCGAAGTCGAGTACATGGAACAAATCGCTTTCATGTTCAAGAAGGCGGAGGATCGCTATGCGGAACAGCAGCGTGATCCAAATCCTTTAGCGGATAAGCTGATCGACGCTTGCATCCATGGACGCGTGGGCGAAGCGAGGTGGCTGCTCCATAAGAAGGGTGCTTCACCGAACGTCGTTCGCGTCTACGGCACTCCTGCGACTTCAGCAGTAATGAGCCCATTTGCACATGACCTACTGCAAGAACTCCATCAGGCAAAAGCCAACTTCGACCTACAGGATGGGAACGGTTGGAGTCCTCTTTTCATTGCGGCGGCAAACGATCGAGTAGAGGTGATCCGCCAACTGGTTCGCCTCGGTGCAAGCCTTGATCTACCATGTACCAATCATCAATGGACCGCCTTGATCAATGCTTCGAGCTTTGGACACCATCGAAGCGTGATCGAGTTCCTATCCTTGGGAGCGACTGCCACTCTAAAATCGTCGGATGGTTTAACGGCGGCCAATATCGCTCAGGCCAATCACCACTCTGCAGTGGTCCAAGTGCTGCGTCGTTATTTCGAAATCCTGAGCCGACGCTAGAGTTCCTGCTCCAGATAGATCGTCTTTGCAACCGAGTCGCCATGCTTCCAGGGCTTTAGTTCGAAAGCGGCGTCCTTGTACTTCTGCTTACGCACGATCAGCTGGGTGTCTCCCTCATGCAGATCCACCCGCACGACGTTGGAGCTCACCTCGACCACCCGTTCCCCTCCGCTCCCAATCACCAGGAGTCGATCGGCCTGAGGGACCATTGTCAGGATCAGAACGCCCCGTTTGTATGCGCTAGAGGACGACAGGGGCACGCTAGGAATCGATCCTTGGGACAATCCAGAAGATAACGACGACGAAGGAACTTTAACCGCTGTTTTTTTCACTCGGCACCTGAGCCAAACACGATAGCCCTGGCCTACTTTCTCCAGGTAGCGATCGGTCCACTCACAACTTATGTTTCGCTCAAGAGGTTGGATCTCGGCGACCTCGCTTGCATCGGCGCCAGTTAGACTTTGCACGGTCTTCTGAGTGATCTTAACCGTAACCCCGCCGAGCTTGGCAGCGCTGGCTAGGCACTTGCTTTCTGCCACCTGTTTTACGTCCTCAGGATCTAGGCCATCGTGGGAACAGACAACATAATGGTAGGTCGAGTCCATAGTGGGACCTCGGGTAATCCAGGAAGGCAGATCGGCAGCCTGAGTGGGTAACGCCCACAGGCTAATGAGTAATGAGGTCAGACTTATCTTTTGCATATTTACATACTAAAGTGGGATCCCAAGTCACCTGATAGCGGACCCAGTCACCCTCTATTTTTTTTGTCACCTTAGTGCTGGCAATGAGAACTAGGTCCAAAGCCAAAGCAGAATCGCGCTCCAGTTGGCATCCTGTTGCTCCTGTCATCTCATCGTTGCCATAGCCACATTTCGTGCTGCTCTGAGCAGTGAGAAATGGAAACCTTGTCTGAAGCTCCTTATTTTCTCTGAGGGCGAAAACGAATTTTCCTAATTTTTCCTTTGATTCGGTGACGAAACAGTCCTCGGCAAGTCCAGCTTGGCTACAGAGATTCCGCCGCTCTCTTTCAGGAACTCCGAAATAATGTAGAAATAAAAACGAACCACCTTGAAAACCAGTTTCCCTTATAAAGCGGAGAAGGCCATGTTTCGGCTCATAAAACCAAGGCGGACCATAAACGTTACTGCGACCACAACCAAAATCATTATCAGGTGGATCGAAGTAAGCTAAAAACCCATCGCACGCACCATCGCTGCGATGCTCAAATTCACCTACACCCGGACCAGCAGAACCACCCCATGCATATGAATCCCAAGTCACGAAACTTTCGTTTTCAGCCCACGCCAAATTCATTTTAGGAGGAACTTGGTGACTGTATTGTTCATCTAGGAGGGCGAAGCGCCCTTTTTCTCCAGAGGCTGTTAGGTTTAATAAAGCATCATTATTTCTAACCGCATGCTTGCCTTCAGTATTGAAGATATAAAACCGTGATAATAAAAGTTTAGGAAGATTATTGGCAATGAAGGAAGACCTATTATTGAGAGTATCACTATAGGATTTGACTTGATCAACCGGCATGCCCGGTGGGATTTTGCGATAGGAGGACAACAGAAATGAATACTTTTTATTCGGAAGAGACCCGCGGCAAAGCGGCGTCGATTCACCAGCGAACTTGTCAAAATTTAATGTAGGTGCGCTACATCCAAGAGCCAATGAGAGAATGGAAAATAGGATAAATGTTGTTGTCGAATTCATTAACACAGTTATCTCCTTAAGTATGGTCGGCTTTTGTCCACCTCAACGCTTGATCGGGTTACAGGCCCGGTCTTGAACAAGTCATCCGATTTTGGCATGAACATCCTTTTCCCATTGAGTACGAAGTACGTGTAGGATGTTTTTCTGATCGTTTTTTTTCCGAGATCAGAGTTAGAGATGTCTTGCTCCTCACCACTGGACCACGAGATTATCCCATGAAGCATTTGACCTGTGAAGTTCGCCGCAACCTCGTTTGAGTTGGGTTTGAGAGTAATTTTGTAAAATGTAATATCAATTGCCTGCGCGCCATCGGGGCGTTGTAGTTTTGGTCCTACCTTGTAACTGCCAGCTGTGCCGAAGGTCGCTGCCTTCCTAAAGCAGGCGTCATCTAGGTACATAATTACAGACTGTGTTATCTTGCCTGCTTCGAATCGCGTTGACGACGTGGCGAACTGACCCTCTTCTTTGTAGCACGGCTGATTCCAGCTCCCTTCGATACGACTCAAGCGTTCCTCTGAAGCTTTTTTATCGGTCTCATTTTTTAAACGCTGTCGTTCTTCTTCCGCCCGTTCATGTTTTGCCTCCGCTAATTCCGACGCTTTTTGCTCTGCCTCAATACCGGCAACTGCTGCGTTGTATATGTTCGAGGCTCTGTCGCTTTCGGAGTAGGCGACTATGGTCTTGGCGGTACCCTTCATAGGTCCATTGAACAAGAGTTCCTTCGCTTTTGGGCTATCATTAAACCACTTAGATTCGAGGAGTGTTTCGAATCCACCATTTTTACATTTTTTTCCTTCGACAATGAGCGGTGATACCATTGAGGTTGGCATCATCAGGTCAAAAGTGGCTTTGCGGATGGCTCCAGTTTCTACGTTAAACATCATCAAGCCACAGCCAGCCTTTTCGTTGACCGTGCCCTCGGCAATCACACTATCCATCGCACAAAAGACATCCTCGGCGAGATCTGGATCCTTGGAGGCAGGGGCGCTCGCATTGTAGAATCCGACAGCGAAATAGCAGGTTCCATTCTTTTTGAGAAACGCCTGAACTTTAGAGAGTCGGACTTCGGCATTCGCCTCGAGTGAAGTTGCGAAGATGATCAACGCGACTAGAGTTCCAAATGGTCTCATTGAGTCTCACCACCCTTCACGAATTGATCCCAATGCGCATCTACCTTTTTCACAAAGCCCTCGGAGAGTCCGCCCTTGCCCTCACGCTTTCTAGCAGCGTCCAATATGGCGCGTTTGAAATCAGACTCCGGCATGGTCACCGAAGCGAAGACGCGGTACTGAGTCACGCGTTGACCGGAGTCCTGAGTGGTTGCGACTTTTTCCCAATAGCGATCCTGAATCTTGAGAGACGAGCTGGTGATCTTGGAGGCTTCGGCTCCGATAAAACGAGCTTGAGTGGAGTCAAACACGGTACCTTCTTCGGCCTGTTGGAACACGAAATCAAGGCGATTCTCGATAGCGCCGGCGATCGATCCCTTCGCGTTGTTCTCGGCGATTCGGTAGGCAGCCTCGACTCGGTTATCGCCCGGAATTGTGGTCTGACCTATGGCGATCACTTGGCCGTCCTTGATCCGGAATGGCTTGGACTCGTCCAGCCAATCAGGACGGGAGCTTGTGTCGTTGATTCGAGCGATCACGCGATCTTCCTGATTCTCAGGCGTTGGGTGAGTCGGAGATGAGCTACAAGCAGACAGGGCAATTGTAATTCCTGCGAAAGCGAGCATTTCTATTTTCATGGTGGATCTCCTCATTTTATGCACTGAGCTTTGTTTTTGGCCAAAGTAATTGCCAGCGACTTACAAGCTTCAAGCCTTACATCGCTCTCCATACTCCCACTCCAGATGGTGAACACTTTACGTTTATTTGAATCCTCCAAATAGAGGTACGGTACCTGAAACGGTTTTTTGCTTATGAAGGTGCTCAACATCTTTTGAAAATCTGGACTGTAGGAGGATACTTTTTCGCAAATAGGTGTGCCTACCGCGCATATTTTTTTGTCGCCTTCGCCCATCGCCATCGACTTTCCGAAGGTCTCGTATACACACTTCGAATGGGTTTCATTTTTAAAGTAGATGTAGGTCGACTGTGCCGGTCGAGTCTCATCGACCAAGGGCACCACACACGGAACATAACCAATCCAATCCGCTTTGGTTTGGTCTTTGCCCTCGGTTTTTATTCTTTCTTGGTATTTTTCTGCCGCCGTTTTTTCTGCGGCAAAGCACGTAGGTATCTGGGCTGTGACGAGTCCAAGCACAGACGCCGTTATGCTCAATATATTGCTCAAGTTCATTTCTTAATTTCCTTTCCGCGGCATCAGACGTTGAATCTTCACTTTGCAAATGCCCTCAAAGAGATCCTGTTCTTCAAAAATCTCGGCGGGGTTAATTTCTCCCTGAGCCACTTCAGGCTGTCCTAGGAGCAGTCCTTTGAAACTCATATTTAGTGCCTTAGCGAGACGCGCGACCGCTTGAAGGTCCTGAGGGCTTGACTGAGTGACCCAACTTTGGACTACACTAGGACTCACTCCGGCCATCTCGCCGATGGCGCGAACAGTAAGCCCGCGCTCGGTCATAATAGTTTTCAGGATCTTCCCAAACGGAAGATGATCCTTTTCCCGTTTTTGTTTGGCCATAACTCCAATTCTTGGTTGGTTCGGGAAATGAGTGAACTAATTTACAGACTTCTGTACTTGTCCATTTTCCTGAACAAGCTCGTGTCCTGAAACCAGGAACCAGCATGTCGGTGATTTGGGTGCTCCTGTGTCTGTTCAATATAATGGACGGCAACTCTGCTGAACGGAGCTGGTACATTGCCAGCTTCGAATGTGAGGCGCGCGTTCCGAACACAGCACTCACGAACCGACTCAAGGCAAGAAATCCACGGACTGGAAAGCTTGACTGCGTATTAATTCCATCCCGTGTTGGAACGGCATCCATTCAAAGTCTGAATTGCAGCGAAGAGTTTGAAATATTCACAAGATCTAAAAAGGATTGCGAGGAAGTGCTTCGCGTGCTCCGACAAGGTTCAAAATAATAGGGGTTCCCTAAGGTACATGTACCGGTACCTAGCGAACCATATGGGGAGAAGGTGGTGGGCCCTGTTTCTATAGAGATAGGACGCGCACGCATTGTGTGCGCGGCGGGTACGAGTCCCGATGCAAAGGGAGCCTCAAAAAGCTAGGCCAGCGGGTGGGCTTTTCTCCTGCGTAGCGGTGTCAGGACATTTCAAGAACTTCCCGACTCAACGGCTATCCAACGGCAACAAGCCGTAAGGAGGATAGCTCGATGAACCAGAAATCTGAAAAACCGATCGCTCAATCCCAACCCGTTCCTGCAAAAGTCACGGAGATCGGCAAGGCTCAGGGAAAGGAAGCCAAGTCTGAAAGTGGCCTGCCCACTCAAAGGGAAGCAGTCTATGGAGAAGTAATGCGAGTGCTGAAAGAGGACAAGGTGACGTTTGATGGCACCTCTTCGGTGAAGCCGCATCTCACTGAGGAACGCTTGAAGCGGATCTATGAAGGGCTTGCTCAAGGGTTCCGGGCGAAGAAGATCTCGCTAAAAGAAACGCCCAGCAATCAAAAGAAGATCGCCGAAGCTAACTTGCTGCAAGCATATATCGTGGGCTTGGTGAACAACTGGTGCAGACGCGACAACCGCCTCAGTGGGAAGCCCGCCAAGAAGAGCTAAGCACTCGATCAATCACGGTCCACTTGAGGGGATTACCCTTGGGTGGACCGTTTTATTCGGGTGCATGGTCCGATTCGATAATGGAGATCATTTGTTGATCGATCCCAATGCTCCGCTCAGTGACAGAAGTAACACCTGAATTGGAATCGATAAAAATTTAGATACCACCTCGCACAGAGGACGCTAGCCCTGGCAGTTACCTGTGGGCCCACCTCTGCGAGTTCAGCAGCTTAGAACACTTCCTATCAATCCAACTCCTAAACCAACGGTTGGCCATCGGTGACTACCGGGGGCGAAGTCAGATGGCGGCTTGGGTGCACGCCCTGGTGCCTTTGCAGTGGCTACTTGAACGCATCAAGTAGGGCCCGAATCAACGATGGGAAGAAAGGAAAGGACTCTATGGCCGAGCAAGACGAAGCTAAAGTGATCGAACTTCATCCTTCGACTCTGACAGATGGAGAAATCAGTGCCGATGTCTGGATTGATCGGTACGCACGCCTTCATGGGATCGAATACCACTATAAGACCCACTCGGTACGTCAGGATGGCGAGACTATCGACCCTGCTCTGTTCATTGCCCAGATGAGGCTCATGACTCATCGACTCGATCTCAGTGGGATAAAAAAGATGCTACCTGATGGGTTCCTAGTTTGGCGGAAGAGACAGGCGCAACTCTATCTAGCTACATTGCGTGAGCAGCTACGGTTTGCGCCGAGTGAGCAGGATCTAATCGCTCAGTGGATCGAGGCAGTCACAGGAGCGAAGGACGAGCTCGACATCGCGGTGGCTCGACACTTCATTTGGCAGGTGAAGCGAAAACTCTTTGGTCTACCGGTAGACTTTCATCTAATGATCGTGCTCGTTGGAAAATCAGGCGGCGGGAAGAGTGTGGCTGTCCACAAGCTGATTGGTCCTTTGATCGAAGTCACCAGCTTCCGCGACCTTCGGATCTTTAATGATCAATTCGCAAGGCGGGCATTCAATCGCAGCTTCATCATTCACTTCGATGAGCTCGCGAGGAGTCAGGATGCCGACATCAATGCGCTTAAGGATGTGATTACTGCCAGTACTATTGATTGGCGTGGGATTGGAAGCGAGACCATTCACTCCGCTGTGCAGAACTCGACTTTTATTGGATGCAGCAATCTTCCTGTTCGTGAGCGGATCCAAGATCCAACTTCATCCCGGAGGTTCTGGCAGTTGGACTGCGCGGATCAGTTGAGTTGGGAGACCATCAACGTGATTGACTATTTCGCACTTTGGAAGTCGATAGATGAAAACGGACCGTGTCCGCTGCTGCCGGTATTGAATGAGATCCGCGTTAGGCAGGAGCAAACCCTCCAGCACAGAGACGTGATTGAGGATTGGCTCGACTATGGATGTGAAGCAGAACCTTTTGGTCCTGATAGTCCAAGCACGGAAACTCTATTCGCAGACTTCAATGCGTGGTGTACCTGGCGACAGATTTGTGATTCACCCGGTCCGCAGACCTTTGCTCGCGGCCTTTCACTACGTCTTAAGCGTTTGGGTTGGTCGGCTTCGTCGAAGCGCTCTCATCGTGGAACTATCTGGTCACTCAAGATCAAGAATCCTCCGCCACCAGATCCAGTAATTAAACCCATTCACGGTCTTGCTGCCTCGTTCGAAAGTGTAGCGGTGTCAGTGGATTCCGAAACAACGGAGAATGAGGAGGAGAAATAGTATGTCCATCCAAGTTCTTACGAACGATCAAGCTTTGTATTCGTTTGACAGCTTGATTACAGCGTTTTTATCAGGCCGGAGTCCGCAGACGATCGAAGCGTACCGCATCGACCTCGAGGACTTTCGATCTTACCTGCAGGTATTGACGATTCAAGAGGCGGCCAAGGTCTTACTCGAAGCCGGTCCCGGTCAGGCGAATGCCTGCGTTCTCCATTACCGAAATCATCTCAAGGAAGCTGGTCTTCAGCATTCGACGATCAACCGAAGACTTGCCGCCATCAGGAGCATGATCAAGCTGGCTCGTACTTTTGGTCTCATCGTCTGGTCACTGGAAGTCGAGAACATGAAGGTGGAAGCCTATCGCGACACTCGCGGACCGGGGCAAAGCGCAATTCGAGAAATGATCGCGCAGTTAGAGGTTGGGTCCAATCCTAAAGACGTGAGGGATCTCGCATTGATTCGTCTTCTTTTTGATTTAGCTCTACGCGCGAGTGAGGTAACGGCCCTGGACATTGATGACTTGGACCTTGGTGCTGGGACGATCTCGGTTCTGGGAAAAGGAAAGAGTCAGAAGATAACAATGACTCTGCCGCCTCAGACCGCTGTAGCGATCACGAATTGGATCGGGGTTCGTGGTACAGGCCCGGGTCCACTCTTTATTAACTATGATCGTGCCAGGAAGGGCCAGCGACTAACTCGCGCAGGGCTTTACCAAGTAGTTCGTCGCTTGGGTGAGAAGGTGGACGTAAAAACAAGACCGCATGGGATTAGGCATACCGCAGTGACTCAAGCGATCAGGCTCGCCCAGCTCAATGGGATTACATTGCCGGAGGTCAAGCAGTTCTCGCGTCACGCATCTCTTCAGACTCTCCAGATCTACGCGGACCGTGAGCGCGATGTAGGTGGACGACTCGCTGCCTTGGTATCTCAAAGCACGGAGTCGGAACGGGAAAAGAAAAAATGATGTCCACTTAGCTGAAATCCTCTGGTCTATCCTGGTCGATGGACAAGGAAACCAAAAAAGAAACATTGAAGATTGGTCAAAGGATCAAGGGACTCCGAGAGAAACAGAAGACAAGTCGATCGGCACTTGCTCGACTGGCCGATATTTCACCCAGCACTTTACGAAATATCGAGGACGGTAGAAGCAATTTTTGGATAACGACGGTAGCTCGCATAGCGCGGGCGTTGGAAGTTCGAGTCGCAGATATTTGGCCGACCTAAGGCCGCTGCGAAGCGGTGTCATTATATATTGCTCGATGTCGCAGAAGATTCATTATGACGATCATCAAGCAATCTGAGTTGCGTCACTGCAGATCGATTACAAGCGAGTCAGGATCAAATGGCTGTGTATTCGAAAACATCCGAGAGGTCATCGCACTTACAAATTCATCTTTGAACCCAGGATTGCTGAATTGATAGCGTAGGCTCTTTTGGTCTTCTGTCGAAAGCTGGAGGAAGAACTTTTCGATTGCGGAGCTCTTCAGGAAGTGAAGATGCCACCAATTCTTTTCCTCACTCCTGAAATCATGTTTCTTCGTCGCCATCGACCCCGATCGCTCGCGATCGGTCGTGTTGACAGTATTGAACGTGTTGGAGTGTTGGATGCCGCCTTCGGATGAAACGGCCCGTGCCTTAAATTGAGGCAGCCCTGTGCTCTCCTCGAAGTCAGCCGCTGCTTGATCGGTGGACACCGGGCTGCACTCTGGTGAGTCATTGATTGCATCATTCGCGGTCAGCGCCAGAGGATCCTCACCGAGCCATTCCACATTCCATTGATCGGACGTGTGCATGGTGAAGTCTGTGCCGCTCTTGGTTTGTCGGGTCGAAATCATATTGCGATCGCGAAGCTCCCGTACTGAGCGAGTAGCGGCGCTTCGGCTTATTCCAAGATTCCGTGCGATATTTGCAACC
Source organism: uncultured Bacteriovoracaceae bacterium (assembly GCA_964467785.1). GTDB lineage: Bacteria > Bdellovibrionota > UBA1018 > UBA1018 > UBA1018 > CAYXVB01. The sequence continues at coordinate 8,999 of CAYXVB010000060.1, read as the reverse complement.
GATGAATCCCAGCCCGGTCCTTCGGACATGAGATACGCCCAAACAAGACGAGCTTGAATTGGGATATCGGCTGCAAAAAGCTCGTTCGGAACTTGTGCGAATTTTTTCCTTCTCTTCAACTGCGATGTGACCTGGGATTTATGAACAGACATTTGAATTTCCTTCCGGCCTGTGGCCGACGTTCGTGGTCGCCGTCCACGAAACCGGATGGAAACCAATGAGTGATTGATTGATCCATTATAGGGCGTGTGCAGGGCTAAACACTTCGCTCATGACGCAATGCATCACAATAATGTGTATCTGCAGATACGAAATATGAGCGTAAAGACTTTTGACTCAAATTCCCTACAAGCGGGTCGCAAAGTTCGCTTTCACAGGTCTTGTCAAAAGATTGACGGGAAACTTGACTCATCCTCGCTACCGTTCCGCCGATGAGTAATTGAGGGTGTGAGATATGGCCGTGAGCAAGAAGATGAAATTAAAGGGGACTCAAAAATCATCCCGAGTCGAGCAAGCTCGGGAAGTTTACGCGCTGGTGTACAATCAAATTTCGAAGTCATCGGTCAAAGCCATCGACGAAGCGTTGCTCGAAGTCGAGCTTGAGTTTCGTCTAGGTGAACGCACACACAGTGATAAGGATGAGGAGAAGCGGATCCAGGATCTGGCTGAGCAACTCCGAACGCTCGCCGTGCTGACTCCGTTGATCGTTCTCAAGATCACCGAGAATAAGCGGGATCGCCTTCTCGTGGTCGCGGGAAAGAAGCGGCTCGATGCGGCTCGGATCGCCCGCCTCAAGAAGGTTCCATGCCGCGTTCTTGAGTACCCTGGTCTATTTCCAAAGTCGGCAAAGTCATGGCCTGAGAAAAAGAAGCGCGCGATATTGAGCGAGGTTCTGAAGAGCGTGACCTACTCTGAGTCCGCTCACCATGAGCGGCTGCGCGACGAATCGACGTACTCGCTCCTCGTCGATTCGCGAAAAAACCATAATCTGGGCAAGAACGACTTCGATAGGATTCGCGCGATTCTAGGTCTCGATCGAGACAACCCAGCCTATCAAAATGTCCTGCGACTCTGGCATGTGGCGTGCTGTTCGTTTGCTGCGGAGCTCGTCGCAAATAAATATGCGCGCCTGAGTACCCTGAAGAAGCACCATAATATTCAACCGCTCGAGAATCCTAAAAAAGGAAACACCATATCCGCGCGCATCGCGCACCATGTGCAGGAGCTCAAGTCGAGGGCCAAAGAAGATGAGCAGGATAAGGATCCGATCGATTTGACGGACTACCTTGATAGCGACATCGAGAACATCATCCGCGATGTTGACATTGATGGCATCTCGGCGATCGGAAAGCACGCAAACCGATATCGCGCACCGAAGTTTGGTTATCGAGTCGATCGCGGGCTTATGAAGATCCCGGCAACGACCATCGACTTTAAGGACCGCTCCCCTAACAATATAAGGAAGGTCGTCGAGGCGTTTTACAAGCTCGACTCCGCGGTAGGCCAGCTCAAAAGCTTGGTCGAAGCGATCAAGCCAGAAGAGATCGGCGGGGTTCGTCGCGAGTGCGACATGAGCCCGCTCGATGAGGGCTACGGCGCGAAGTACTACACCTTTATAATGGACCGAAACCTTCAGCTCTATTCGAACATCGCGAAGATCGAAGAGTACCTGAAGCCCATCAAACCTCTTAAGGGACCAGAGAAGCTCAGCAAGAAAAGTAGATCACGCAAAGCGGAGATCCTGATCGAGAGATTTAAAACTCACGCGGAGAGTGCGAAGGAGGAGCGAGAAAGTCTTCGGAATAGGCTCCGAATCATAAACGACGAGAACGTTCTTGCTCAGTCCGATGTGAAGGGCAAGTCGAAGAAGGCAGCATGAGGCCGATCGAGTCCAAGGCCAAGATTGGGCTTTGCCATCTTGAGAAGGTAGTCCGCGATGCCGCGAATCGGTCCCTCGATATTGCTTTGGACATCGAGACTACAGGCCTCACCCTCTACGAGGATCGGATAACTTGGATTTCTTGGTGCACCGACTCAGGCTACGGAGCGATTCCTGTGCGCCATCGCAATCTCGGCTCGGCGAGGAACGACTCAGAATTTTCCATTAAGAAGGTCCTTCGAGTGATTCACCGCAATCCAAAAAATCGGGTCATCTGGCACAATGCTTCTTTTGACCTTTCGATGCTGGTGGCTAACGATTGGCTCTCGCTCGATGACATCGAGGCCCGGCTCTACGACACGATGCTGGTCAGCTATCTCCTCAATCCGGTCAAGACCCGAGAAGGTGGTAGGCATAGCCTTAAGTACCTTTATGACGAGCATCTCCGAGGCAAGAACGAGGAAAAACAACCCGACTTCGAAACGACTTGCGGCGGCCTCGATTTCCAGGATGTAGCTTTGGAGAAAGCAGCATTTTACGCCGCGTTTGACTCCTATACTACCTATCATCTCGCAAGCCGATTTGATCGGCTTTATCTTCCGCGCGATCCCTCGCTGAAGCGATACCTCGAGCTCATCGAGATCCCGCATCTTCTCACTACGGTTGAGATCATGACCACCGGGATGAAGATAGTCCCGGAGAACGAGACGGCCGAGCACGAGTTGAGAAGCATTGGAGAGCTTCAGGATGAATTTGAATCCGTGAAGCAGCGGGTATTCGACTTACTGGGAAGAACCTTTAACTTTGGAAGCCCGGACGCAATGCGCAGAGTCCTCTTTCATGGAGACCTTCCGCTTCGCCCGCATGGAACTACTCGCTCCGGTCGCTACCTAATTGACAAGGACACCTTGGCTCGCGCTCTCTGCGACAAATCCGATCCAGCGGTGAGAAAAGTGCTCGGGCTAATCCTTTACGGGAAGCAGCTTGCGACGACCATAATGAAGCACACCGAGATGTACGACCACATCAACCGCGTTACTGGGAGAATCCACCCACAGATTCGACCTACAACAAGCTCTGGCCGATACGCTGGCAGCCGTCCAAACACGCTTTCACTTTCATCTTCCTCGGGCATTAAGGAGCACCTCGTTGCTGGGCGCGGTAAAATTTTTGTCATCGGCGACTTTTCACAGATCGACCTCCGCGTGATTGCAAATGAAACCGGCGAGCTTAAATCGGAAAGCAAGATGCTCGATGATGTGAACAGCGGCATCGATCTCCATTTGAACACGCTGAAGATCGTGGACCAGCGAGCGAACCATCCAAATTGGAAGAAGCTTTGGAAAAAAGAAAAGGAGTTACTTGGGATCATTCCTTTTAAGGGAAAAAATATTCGCTTCAAAGGCGCGAAGCTTGCGGAACTGGAGTCCATTAAAGATAGCCGGAGCAACGTTGCGAAACCGATTAACTTCGGCGTGTCGTATGGGCTTGGCCCATCTAAGCTGCTCCTGAACTTGAACACAAGCGACGAGTTTCGCGAGACCATCATCGATGGTGTCCCGACAACGCCTGGGGAATCGAACGCTTGGAAAAAGTGGCTGAAGAAAGTCGAAAGAGCCGTTAAGCGCGAGGAGTACACCATCGAAGACGTTAAATCATATCTGCAGCAGTTTCATCGCGCGTACCCAGATATCAAATCCTTCCAAAACGTGGTCGAAAAGGATCTCGTAATGGGAGGGATTACTTACAACCTGTTTGGTAAGCGATGCGTGACCGAGATATTGCCGCACATGGGTCAATGCACTTTGGATATAAAAATTACCAAGGATCAATGGTATCGACTGCGCGTCGACACGGTTGGAATGGATAAGGCAAACGTTCACTGTCGGCTTCGGCAGATCAACCGGCTAAAGGCTATCGAACCTAAGAAGCGCGGAAAGATAAAGACGAAGGACCTCAAGTTTGAGGAAGGATACGAGATCTACAAGCTGGACGAAGCCAAGTTTCACTCAACTTGGCGCAGCTACCGCGGAACATGCAGCTATCGAAAAATCACGGACGACTTACGCCGCTTGCACGAGGAGGCGTTATGGGATTGCGACGATTTTTTTGAGCACGTCAAAATCGCTCCAATTCCTGCTGGGCTCATTCGTGAACGAGAACGAAGCGACTACCTTCCTAGGCCTGTAGCTCCTTATATCTTTGTGCCTCATATGCTGATCAAGAAGGTCCGGGTCGATGGGACCAAGCTCGATCTCAATTATGTCGGGTACGACAAGCTTCGCAGGAACTTGATCTCGGCGCGAGTTTCGTCAACCTCGATGGATTTTTGCAAGATCGCAATGATCGAGTTTAGACGAAAAGCACGGGACAGATGGCCAAGACCTGAGGAGCGTCCACGGATCATCAACTGTATCCATGATGAAATCGCCATTGAGTGCAGTCTTGAAGACCAGCCTGAAGTCCAAGACATACTCAGGTCCTGCATGGAGGACGACTCAATATTCCAGCGGTACGTTGACCAGGCAAACGGAAGAAAGCTCTTGGTGAAAATCGAGGCAGAGGTAGGAAACGGAAGTAGCTACGCTAAAGCGAAACCGTGAGAAGGCTCGACTCTACTCCTCGTCACGATCCTCATGCTGATATCGATCCCACTCTGGGTCCATGTTGCCAATAGGGCTTCCAGTTAATTCAGGGAATGCGATTACTCCTAGCCTGTGGAACTTTTCCGCTGCGGACTTCGACCACTTAGGCGGTGAACTGGTTAGACCGTCGATCACACGACGAAGTTGCCCAATGTAACGGTCACGCACCCAAACCAATTCCCAATGATTGTGGTATTTGCTTCCAGCTGTTTGCGCGGACGCAAGCGTGCAGGGCTTACACCAAATGAAAATGTCGGAAACCTTATCAGCGACTTGGTCCTCATTCAGAACCATCACGTTCCCTTGCCAGTCCGGAATTTCTTGAGAGCAAATGTCGCAACGAGGATTGTTCATAGATTCGAAGAAAGATGCGGTTTGTGGACCCTCCCGGACTTGAACCGGGGACCAATCCGTTCTGGTTTGTGCTGCTTTCGCAACTCCCTAGACTATTTCTTCACCCTCGACTCGACGTTAGGGTGGGCGGCGCTAGCGGAAGTTTATTGATCGGCATTCTCACTTCCTAGTCGTTGCACCTTCCCGGATACCATTCTGCCTTCTCCGGGCTTGGCTCAAGATTGCCATGACGCATACGCGCTTTAGGTTTCCCTGAATTCACCGCCTTCATTCCGTCGCTCTCGCGTCAGACGCACCATTTTGATGAGCGGACCGCTCTAACCAGCTGAGCTAAGGGTCCACAAACAGCACCTTTCTTGGACTTGAACGTAATTCACCCTTGAAAATATTTCAAGGTTTCGCGACGCTAGCTGGCTTTTTTCAGTGGCTTCAAGAGTTCGTCTGGAACAAACGGCTCGTCCTCGAACACGCGGTCGTCGTGAAGGTAGCCCATCGTTGTCTCGATGTTCTCGTGACCCGCCGCAAGCTGAACGTCTCGAACATTCGCTTTCCTCACCGCTTTGGTCGTCCAAGTGTGACGGATATCGTGGATGTCGTAGTCGAATCCTAAGTCGTCCATGAATTCAGCCCAACGCTTGCTGAAAGTATCAGGATGCATCAGCGCCTTGACCTTTCCGACTAATTCGTAAGGCTTCTCCGGCCCGCAGAACCAATGCGGGACTTTGCGTTCTTTTCTCCCTTTGAGCGGCCCAAACTCCGGCGCACCACCTTCAGGAGCATTCATGAGTTGCTTGACGACCTTGAGATAGCCTTTGATGACGCATGATCGGTCAGTGGCCATCGCTTCGCTCCGACGCAGCCCGTAATAATAAGACAGAAGAATCCACGGTCTAATTTCATCAGGCAAAGCGTCGCTAATAACTTCCCAATCCTCATCCTTGATGTATTTCCGATCGACGGTCTTGCCATCCAACCTACGGCGCGCCTCGAGATCCTTATAGCTCGCTTTATTAATTGGTTTGAATCGAAGAGGTGGGACCTCGTCGGGACGACGATGGTGGAGAAACTCCATGAACCGATTGGCGCCATTCACAATCGCCCGCAAAGTTTTCTCGCCTCGCACTTCGCCAGCCGGCCATAGACGCCACTCTTCTTTGAAGTGAATATCATCGGCCTCGACCTTGTTCAGCAACGCTTTCGCCCAATGATTTTGTTGCCGATGCCAAAGAACAGGATCGGCGATACCCATTTTCGCGATGAAGAAGTTCAGGAAATAGCGCTGAAGGTTGGTGAACTCGACAAGCGCATGCTTGCGACTCGGTATCTGCGTCAGCAGGTGCTCCTGATAAAGCGTCAGGAGCTCGGGATCAATGTAGGCATGCTTGAATTTGACGGCGAGCTTGACCCGCTTCTCATTCGGATCCTGCCCGTTAAGACGAATCACGAAGTTCTCCAGCTCCTTCGGGTTATCCCGGAAGTGGAGATACTTCTTTGTTTCGTAGCGCTCGTAGACCTTGCGCCCATCGGGATAAATCACCCAACGCCGAACGCGTGGGATGCGCTTTCCCTTTTCGAGATCATGGACAATGACCCAGTTATTGAACCGGGTACCTTCGGGGTACTCTTTCTCGCTCACAGATCCTCCAACGACTTATCGGTTGAAGGATGGTTAGAATTAACCGGACCGGCGAAAAATTAACCAGGCCGTGAAGTGAGCCAAAATCACAACTTTGAATGCCGAATCATGGGCTTAGACAGGCCCGAATTCGAAATCCCGAAAATCGGTGGAAAGTTATGAGCCGCCAGCTCTAACCGGCTGAGCTACAGGCGCACTGGGATCAACGTAGTCGAATCCCGACGAAAGTGCTAGATGGAAAATCCGATGGAAAAACCCAACTCAGCGGGACAGTGCGAGCGCTGCCGCATCTTCAAGCCGCTCTGCGTCTGCGCGGAACTTCCGCGCCATGAGCTGGACACCCGGATCGTGGTGATCATGCATTTTCGCGAGCAGATCCTCACCACCAACACTGCCCGGCTAGCCGAGCTGATTTTTCCCAATTCCGAGATTCGCGTGCGTGGCGGAATCATTCCCCCGCTGCAACTTGGGGACGTAGTTCCAACCGGAACCGCGCCAGCGCTTCTTTTTCCGACCGATGATGCCGTGGAGCTCACTCCCGAAGTCGCGGCCCGGCTCCCCCGACCGATCACGCTCATCGTTCCCGACGGGAGCTGGAGACAGGCGCGCAAAGTCCACACCCGAGAAACGGCATTGAGCCAGGTGCCCCGGTTCAAACTCCCGCAGGGCGCCCCTTCTACTTTTCGACTGCGGCATTCGCCCCATCCCGGAAATCTCTCCACCTTCGAGGCGATCGCCCGCGCGATGGGAGCGATCCACGGTCCGGCGCTGCAAGCGGACCTCGAGCGCGCGTTTCTGATCATGGTCGAACGACGCCTTTGGGCCCAAGGCAAGCTCTCCGCGAAAGACGCGGTGACGGGGATTCCGACCGCGGCGTTCGAGGCGCAGCGGACCGCGGGGATCCGCGGCAACTTGAAATAAAAAGCCCCTTTCGCCATCTTGGACGAAAAGGGCTTTGGGACCGATCGGGCCGACTGGGCCGGCCAGAGCGATCAAGATGATTGAATCGCGATTACTTTGCGCCGCCGAAGCTCAGGCCGAGAAGAGCCAGGATGCCGGTGGGCTTCACGGAGGCGCTGCTGTTCAGGCCCATCGTGTAGGAGGTATCGAGGAAGACGCGCGGAGAGAAGTGGAAGCGCAGACCGCCCTGGGCGCCGTAATCCGTGGCTCCGCTGCTGCTGCCCATGCCCAGGCTGTACCAGCCGCCAAGTCCGAGCGAGACCGCCCGACCGAGCATGAAGTTGAACGTGGCCGGAATATGGATGGCGCTGCTGGTGGCCGTGATATCGGGGATCGTGCCGGAGCTGTCGGTGGTGGTGAGGGTGTACTGATTGTAGATCCCGCCCAATTCGAAGAACGCGGAACTGCCCATGGGGAAGCCGAGGAGCAGGCCGCCGCCGTAGCCGATGCCGCCCTTGATGGTGATGGTCGCTGCCGTGGTGTTGGTGAGACCGTAATTCCCCGCGGCGACGACGGACAAACGCATGCCGGCAAACGCACTTGAGGAAACTAACATACTCAGGAAGAGAACTACTGAAAGTCTGATTTTGTTCATGGTGAATGCACTCCTTTGCATTATCAATTGAGTCGGCGGCATGAGCAGTCCATAGCTACATTCCCGCGGAAGACCGAAAAGCGTTCGGGCACATCTTCAACAACAATTGTAGTAGTGTAATTTCCAATGCACAAGGCGCGCGATTCTGCCCGACTCGACCGGATACGATCAAGACTTGACTGACGTCAGGATTTTGACCTCAGCGCGGACGATTCCCGTCGATCAGGTCCAACGGATTGACCTTCAGCTTTCCAAGGACGACGCCCCAATGGAGATGCGGACCGCTCGCTCTACCAGTCATGCCCGAGAGCCCAAGCCGCTGGCCCGGCTGGATGCGGTCGCCGACCTTGACCTCGAGTTTGCTCATATGCGCGTAGAGCGTGACGAGGCCATATCCGTGATCGAGCAGAACCGTGTTGCCCGTGTAAAATAGGTCCTTGGCCATCACCACCCGCCCGCCTGCCGGCGCGACGATCGGAGTCCCGACCGGGGCGCGCAGGTCAATCCCCTGATGAAAGCTTTGCATCTGCCCGTTAAAGACCCGCTTTGTGCCGAAGCGACTGGTGATCGCGCTCGGGATCGGAAGAACGAAGTCTTTGTCCCAGAGACGCTCGCGCGAGATCTGGGAATAAATCATTCCGACTTCGGCGCGCTCGCGCTTGATGCGCACGAGGTCCTTCTTCTTGGGATTCACATGGCGGGGACTGACGGTGAGCTTCTCGGAAGGATAGCCTCCGTCGATGATCTCGAACGGGATCCGAGTCATGGCGTCACCGACCGTGATTTCAACCTGAGCCCGCTGGGGCTTGTGATCGAAGGGCACTGCCATGAGCGCCTCCCATTCGTCGGGCCCTCTCTCGGCCACGCGATAGAAGGGGATCGTCACTCCTTCGAAATTGGCCGAGGGCTCGGTCGAGGACTTCATCCGGA
>CAYXVB010000059.1:0-20229 GCA_964467785.1 uncultured Bacteriovoracaceae bacterium | reverse complement strand
TCTACTATCAAAATCAGGACGTCACCTACTCCGTCGCCCTTTCCGATACCGCCACAGTGAGCGGCACCCCTAGGATACCCATCACTGTCGGCGGCGTCACCCGCTACGCCAACTACTCGAGCGGCTCGGGCACTTCCAAGCTCACCTTCGTCTATCAGCCGCAATCCGGTGACTTTGACAGCGCGGGCGCCACGACGAGCGCCGCGATCGACCTCAACGGCGGCTCCATCGCTCGGACCTCGGATTCGCAAGACCTTTCCACCAGCGCGGTGATCACCCCGCCCGCGGCCAAGATCCTGGTTGATGCCGTCCCCCACAGTGTTGCACTGAACCAGACCACGGATTTTGAATCAGTCCCCGAAAGCGCCGGTTCGCGATCACTGACTTTGACCCTATCACCGGCCTCACTGGGGGACATAAAAATCCCTCTCAAGCGGGCGGGCACGGCGGTCGCCGGAGTCGATGACGACCTCACCGCCTCGGAGGTCACCATTCCCGCTGGCGCAACCTCCGTCACAGTCCCCTACTCAATTATCCCGAGCGGAGCCGACCAAGCGGATCGAAACCTTTTCGTCCGACTGCAACGCCCCTCGGCCGGAGAAAATTTCGCCTTGAGCGCCATAGATCAGCACAATCTCGTGATCCGGGACGAGAATCCCGCCGCCACGATCGCGACTCTCTCCTCTGGAGCCCAGACTAGCTGCATGATTTTGAACGGCACCGGAGCCCTCAAATGCTGGGGGATCAATACTTATGGTCAACTCGGAGACGGCACAACCATCAATCGGGGATTACCCACCCTGATTGACTCCGGAACCTCCTACGCTCAGATAGGAACAGGCTATCGATTTAGCTGCGGCCTCGTCAGCGGTACGGGAGAACTCAAATGCTGGGGCAACAATGCCAACGGGGAGCTCGGCGATACCACCTCCATCAACAAGAGCGTGCCCACCGCGATTGACGTGGGAACATCCTATGCCCAGCTCTCAACGAAAGCTACATCGATCCATAGTTGCGGAATCGTCAGTGGCACGGGTGTCCTCAAATGCTGGGGATACAATTTGTTTAATCAATTAGGGGACGGCACCATCACGACTCGCCGGTCTCCCATCGTGATTAACGCTGGTACTTCCTATGCTCAGGTCTCGGTAGGCGGCGCGCACACCTGCGGAATCGTCAGCGGCACCGGAGCGCTCAAATGCTGGGGACGAAATGACTCAAACCAACTCGGCGATGGCACAACCACCCAGCGATCGACACCCACTTCGATCGATGCCGGAACTTCCTACTCCCAAGTATCGGCCGGAGTCAGCGGCACGGACGATCTCAAGTGTTGGGGATGGAATTCCTCTGGTCAAGTCGGAGATGGCACGACCACGAATCGCAGTGTCCCCACTTTGATAGATTCCGGCACCCCCTACGCTTTTATCTGGGCGGGCAATAGCCACACCTGCGGAATCGTGCGCGGAACCGGTGTCCTCAAATGCTGGGGAAACAACGGTTCAGGGCGGCTCGGCGACGGTACAGTCACAAACCGACTGACACCGACCACTATTGACTCCGGGACTACCTACTCCCAGATATCGCTGGGAACCGACCACACCTGCGGAAAGACAAGCGCGAACTTGCTCAAATGCTGGGGAAGTAACTCTTTCGGACAAATAGGCAACAGTGACTCCCAAAGGTTCCTGACGCCTAATACAGTCTCTCTCGGCTTCATACAGACCAAAGTCGCGAAGGCAGCAATGGCAACCTGCGCGATCGACAGCGAAGGTGCCGTCTATTGCTGGGGTAATAACTTATACGGAGCTCTCGGCGACGGCACCCTTATCAACCGGGAAATTCCCACGCGTACGGATCCGACCCGCCTCTACTCGCAGATTTCTGGAGGGTATTACCACTTTTGCGGGATCCTCCGAGACACAGGCGCGCTCAAATGTTGGGGATACAACTATTATGGGACGATCGGAAACGGAACTACGTCGGATCAGTCTTTACCCGTGCAGATTGATGCAGGCACGTCTTATTCAACAGTAAGCGCCGGCTATTACCATACTTGCGGAATCGTCCGCGATACAGGCGCGCTCAAATGTTGGGGACAGAATCAATATGGAAAACTAGGCGATGGCACAACGACGAACCGCCTCCTCCCCACCCTGATCGACGCCGGCACCTCCTACTCACAAGTAGTCGCGGGATATTATCACACCTGCGGGCTGGTCAGCAGCACGGGCGCTGTTAAGTGCTGGGGCTACAACAGTAGCGGTCAACTTGGAGATGGCACAACGACTACCCGGAATCTTCCAACCTTGATTGACGCCGGCACGTCCTACTCGGAGATATCGAGTTTCGGCCAACACACCTGCGGGATTGTCAGCGGAACCGGAGAGCTCAAGTGCTGGGGAGCAAACGCAGACGGTCAGATCGGTGACAATTCTACCACCTCCCGTACTTCACCCACTTTGATCGACGCGGGCACATCTTATTCTCGGATCTCGGCGGGAATGTATTCCACCTGCGGAATCACCACTGGGACAGGCGCACTTAAATGCTGGGGCAGTAATTACGACGGCATACTAGGGGACGGTACGACCACCAGTAGACAGATTCCTACCCTGATTGATGCCGGTACATCCTACACTCAGGTTTCCTTCAAGCATGATAACGGTTGCGCCACTGTCACCGGCACTGGAGCGCTCAAGTGCTGGGGATCGAACAGCTACAGCCAGCTGGGGATCATTAACCCGAAGTCATCGACCCCCGCCTATATCCGCATCAAGTAGTCTTCGTCTTATCGCTGGCGCATCATTCCCTTAACGATATCGGAAGTGACCGATACTTTGCCGAACGTGTCGATCATCTCGCGGAAAGTCGAGTGCGGCAGGCGATCCGAAAGCCCCTCCGCCCACCGGGACATCGGCCGAATCGGCGTATCGCCATAGTACTTGGCTGTCCGGATCGCGTCCTCGAGCGATACATGATTTGAGCGGCGCGCGGCGTCGAGCGCCGTTTCTGGGCTCATCTGGCCACCGGTGATCGTCTTGCCCTGAAGCGAACCCACATCGACCGTGGTGCCTTCCAAGATGCGGCGGACGTCCGCCGGTTTGAGGTCCGGATTGATCTCGAAGATCTGTGTGGCCACGCCAGCCACCTGGGGAGAAGCCATCGAGGTGCCACTCAGACGAAGCCCTTCGATGCCACCGGGCGCGTAAGAAATCACGGCCTTGCCCAAGGCACCGAGGCTGACGATCTCGGCGTTGTAGTTCGAGAAGTCCGTGATCAATCCGTCCTGATCGGTGGCGGCCACGGTGATCGCATTGCGCTGGGTCTTGGCGAGTTGCGCGGGCAGCGTGGGGTTCTTGGAAAGATCCACGCCGTCGTTACCGGCGGCGATCACAAAGAGCGTGTTTGGAAGCGCATCGAAAATGTCCTGCCACTTCTTTGAATTGGCAAGCCAGATGCCCTGGATCGCATAGATGTAGTTTTCCTGCTGGACCTTGGTGCGCTTGGTTTTGGGGGAGAGGTTGGCCTTAGCGAGCTCCTCCTGCCAAATCCCCTCGACGAGCTGGATGGTCGAGCGCAGCGATTGAGCGATACTCATGTTGACCACCCGGGCTTCGTTCGCGCCGAGGTAACGAGCCAGCAGCAGCGACTGCTCGCGGGCGCGTTTCTGCACGGGCACCAGCGCGGCGTCGATCAGCGTTCGATCATCAAAGAACGACAGCGAGCGCTTGGCCCGCACGCCTAGAAGACTTTCAAAGGCGCTCAAGGCGCTCGCGTGCCAGTCAAACAGGCTGTCCACCGTCGCGGGCACGACAGTCGCGGCCGAAAGCGCGCCCGGAAAGCGGACCTTCAAGTCGTTCGCTTGGCTCATGATGTTGAGGTTCTGAAGTCGCGCCGTGCCCTGGCTAGCCAAGGCGGCGATGCCGGACACGTGGGTACCGTGGCTCTCCTTTAACAACAACGACACTGTGTTGCGCGAATCTGCCGGCAGGTTATTGAAGCCTTTGACGGCTTCCGGCTCCTCGAGCTCCACGCGGTTGTACAGGTCGAAAATCTGCGAGATCGCGTCGCGGTTGTCTTGAAACAACTTCAAGGTCGCGGCCGGCATATACTGAGGATTGTTACTGGCGGCGTTCCAGCCCAGGACATCGTCGACAAAACCGTTCTTATCGTCGTCAACTCCCGTCTTTCCGCCCTGCTCGGCGGCATTGACGTTGAGCAGGCCCTTTAATCTGATGTGGCTGAGATCGGCGGGGCCATCCACCACCGTGATTTTCGTGCCTGCTGCTTCGGCGCCCACGCCAAGGAAGAGCAGAGAAATCAAACTAGCCAGACCCAAGTTGACGACACCCGACTTTACAAAGAAATACATCGCGGTGAGTCATAACCTGAGTCCACCCCGTTTGTCGAAAGATTTTCGTGGTCCAGATACAAACTTTTGCTGGACCAAACACGGAGGGCGAACCGGGATCAAAGCCCCAGAATGCCGCGTGTTGCAATCAAGGTCACGACATTCCAGCGAAACGGGTAGAGGCGGACATGATGGCTGCGGATGGCGAACGCGATCTGACGCCAGGGGTTCTCGGACTCGGACCAGAGTTTCCATTCGTCAGCCTGGGCCATCACACCCTGGACAGGAACCAGATACTTTTCGGAGAGATAGCGTGCGATCTCTAGGGGCTGCCGGCACCGCTCCTTGCCCAGGCTCGAAAGCTCGGGTTCGCAAAAAAGATCCACCCTGCCCCGACGGATCACGACAAAGAGATTCTGGGAGTCCGGAGCGATTAACGCCGTTTGGCCACGCGCGGGCGCAGCGGGGCGGGCTGAGCCCTTCTGCAACGAAATGAATAAACCGTAAGACGAAGGCAAGAGCCGTGACCAAGCCCCACTCTGCAAGGCCTCCAGAAGGAAATGGCGCTGCACATCCAACTTTGCGCCATCTTTGTAAGTCAGGCTTGCGGGAGCACCGGAGGCCCCGCGGCCCCCTCGGTCGCGTGTCAGGGTGCGCGACGCCGCGCGTAGGCGCAGGTGCTCGATCTGATCGTAAAAATGCGGAAGCTCGAGCGATTCGTCCATCCAGGAGTCGACATCCTTGCGCTCAAACAAGACGAGCTCGCGGTGGGTGACCTCGACGGCCATTTCGGAGACCGTGTGGCCCACCCAGTCGGAGTAGTCCTCGCCGTCGCAATAGGTTGAGAGGATCACCGCTTCACCGCGGTCCGGAACCGCTTCCAAGCGCTCGGGAGTATCGATCACCAGGTACGCGGCGCCCGCGGGTTCGTCCGCCGCCGATGCGGGCACGCGCCGCTTGGGATAGAACATCGACTGAAATCCATGCCAGTCGTAGGTCAGCTCCACAGATCCACTCCGGGTTTGCGTTGAGGATTCGGCGTCGACTCCCTTTCAACTGCCACATCAAAGGCCGAGTCCGTCGTATTCAGGAGATCGGCGGTGACCTCCATGCCCGGCAACTCCGAGACGGCCGCGAGGATCGCGCTCTCACGTGTTTCGTTGGCCAAAAGGGCCGCCTTGAGTCGCTCGCTTTCCTGGCCAACAAAGAGTCCGCCGATCGCCAGCGGCAATACGCCGCACGGAGGCACGTCGAGCGCGAAGCGGTGATCGGGTTGACTCGTGGCCACCGGCTCCAACTTGCCCGGCTGCTGCCCTTGGGCGAGCGCGGCCGCGAGATCGGAAATGGTGACTTCGCCGGGAAACACCACGTCAGCCGAAACGGGTCTTCGCGAGGGGTTCATCACGAAAAGCCCGAGACCCTGGCCCCTCTTTTCCAAGGGCACCATGGCGACGCGCGAGTCGCTGACCTGGCAATAGCCCTCGATCTCGGCGATCGAAAACAGATGCCCGGCGAACTGGGCCCAGAGTTCGGCCGAATCGGGCAAGTCGTGCACGATCAGGCGCCCCTCGCCTAGGCTGTGGATGCGATAGCGGACGCCGAGCGACAGATCCATCGCCTTGGAGCGCGCGGCCAAAAGTTCGAGTTCCGTGCGGGCCATCTCAGTATAGAGAGCCGTGCGCGGCAAAACCACGGTGCGGCCGGACTTGGCCCAGGAGACGAGCGAAGCCAGCGTCTCGTGCGTGATCACGATCTGCGGATCGATGACAACCAACGCGGCGTCGCGATCCTGGGAGAGGCGGTCCAACGAGGAAATCATCCGCACTTCGGGGCCGAGACGTTTATGGACTTCTTTCCAAAGCGGACCCGCCGAGGACCAGAGATGCGGCGCGAGATAGGCGGCACGCGTCCGCAACCGGACTTCGCCCTGGGCAAAGCTGCGGGCCAGAGACTCAGCCCGGGCGCGAAACGCCGCGGAAAGCGAGAACCACTCCTCTTCGTCGACGAGGATGCCCCCGCCCTGGCCTCCCATGAGGAGCAGCGACTTGAGGATCAGGAACTGCTTTTCGGAATCGGTGAGCGTGCGGAAGCCGCCCAGGCTGCTCCAGTGCACAAACGAATCGGCACTCCCCGAGGCCCCCACACCGGCAAGCGATGAGGCTTCGTCGAGCATGCTCGAAAGGCGCGCAAAGTCGCCATGACCGCCCGAGACCGTCTGCAGAAACCGCGTGTAAAGCAATGCGGGATCCGCCTCCGGCGTGAAAAGCTCAATCTCGCGCACCTGCGCCGAGAAAGCCTTGCGCCGGACCATCTGGAATGTCCGGCTCTTGAAAACGGCCTCGGATTGCTGGGCAAACCAGCGATGGTTGACTTCGTCCAGCGCACGGGCCTTCCAGCGATTCGCGGCGGCTGGAGTCGGATCGCAAAATTCGGGGCGGGAGTAAAAGTAATCGACGCGACTGCGATAATCGAGCGCCGCGGGCGAGGAAAAGTCGCCACCCAGCCCGCCAAAAGCGGCCAAGGCGCAATCGCGCGGAGCGCGGTAGTATTTCCAAAAGCTGCCCGTGAGGACGACGGTCACACCTTCGAGACCGTGGCCCTCTCCCTGCATCTGCGACTGGTGAAGCCGCTTGAAGTCGGCCAGCAGATTGTCCATGCGCGCTAAAAAGCTGTAGTAGCGCTTCAAAAACTCCGGTGCCATCAATGAAGGCAGACTGAACTGATTGGGCGGCAGATTGACCGTGACCGGCCCCTTGCGAGCATGGAGGGCTTTGTTCTCAGTATGATGAACGATATCTTTGGGCAAACCCGAGAACGGATAATGAACCCCGACCTCGGGAGTCAAGATGAGCGAGAGCGGCATATTGCGCTCACTGGTCGCCATCAAGAAGCGCATCAGCGAATGAGAAATATCCGACTCAACCGCTTGCCATGGAACGAAAGTTGCGATCCGCGAAACCCCTTGGCGGAGCAAACGATCCAGGTGTTCGCCCATTCGTGACGGGCGAATTTCCCAGTAGTTCACAAGCAGTTGAATTGGATACGAATTGACTTCGTCCCCCACCATGCTAGGGAGTATTGCACACCCGAGTAAAGGAGTCACCTCTATGTGGTTTTTTTCTGATGAGCATCGGATGCTTCAGGAAACCGTCCGGCAGTTCGCCCAGAGCGAGCTAGCCCCCCACATCGAAAAGCTGGATGCCGAGGAAGGCTTCAACCGTCAAGCGTTCCTGAAAATGGGAGAACTAGGCCTTCTGGGCATCATTGTGCCAGAAGCCGACGGCGGCACCGGTCTGGACGTGGTCTCCGCGACCATCACCATGGAAGAAATGGGCGCCGTGGATGCCTCGACCACGCTCTCCTACCTGGCCCACACCATCTTGTGCGTGAACCAAGTCGCCCATAACGGCTCCCCGGAACAAAAGAAGAAGTACCTCCCGAAGCTCATCTCGGGAGAGCATCTCGGGGGCATGGGCATGTCCGAGCCTGAGGCTGGCTCCGACATGCTGTCGATGAAAACGCGCGCGGTGCGCGCTGCAGGATCGGGTGATGAATACACGATCAGTGGAACCAAAACTTGGATCACCAACGGTCCCAATGGGGACGTCTTTTACGTTTACGCCCGCACAGGCGAAGGCAAGAAGGACATCTCCACCTTCCTGATCGATCGCTCAATGAAGGGATTCTCGACCGGCAAAAAATTCGCCAAAATGGGTATGCGCGCCTCGCCCACGGGCGAGCTTGTGTTTGACAACGTCAAGGTCGAAGCCTCGCAGCGCGTCGGCGAAGAAGGCGGCTCCATCCGCATGATGATGCGAAACCTCGACATCGAGCGCATCACGATCGCGGGCATCTCGCTCGGCATCGCCCGCGCCTCGATCGAAGCCGCGACGAAGTATGCGAACGAACGCAAGCAGTTCGGCCAGACCCTGGGCACCTTCCAGATGATCCAGGAACGACTGGCCGAAGCATCGGCCTCCTACGAAGCCTGCCGCTGCCTCACCTATGACGCCGCCAAAATGTTCGATCTCGGCCTGCTCGTCGGCAAAGAGGCCTCGGTGATGGCCGCCAAGGCCAAACTGATGGCCGCGCAGATGGCCACGAAGGTGGCGCTCGACGCGATCCAGATCCTGGGTGGCTACGGCTACACCAAGGAGTTTCCGGTGGAGCGCTACATGCGCGACGCCAAGCTCAACGAAATTGGCGCGGGCACCAACGAGATCATGCGCCTCGTGATCGCGCGCCAGATGCTCGGGCTGTAACCTCCTCGCAGTTCATCGGACGGGGGCCAGGACCCTGGCGCTATCGCGATCACTTGCGTGATGCGTTAACACTCAGCGCCAACATTCCTCCATTGCCAATCCCTTTCGAAGTGGTACGCCTGAAGGCATGAAAACTTCTCTCCGTTGGCTTCAATCCCTATTGATTGCGAACCTGCTTTCCGCGGCGATTGCGTCGTCCGCACTGGCTTGGTGGCGTCCGTCACCACAGCCGCAACCTCCCAAGCCACCGACGAGCCCAACGCTCAGCACGTTTACCTATCTCGCGCGCATCCCCTCGTCCGATCACTCGTGCGAGATCAGCGCGCAGGAGCTCGCCGGGCGCGTCCAGCAAAGCTCCTCGAACGTGGTCTCGGCCGAAGGCCGCTGCGTCGCACGGGCCGCTTTTTCAGAAAAAGGAACGTCCTATTCGATCGACACGCTTGAAGTGACCTACCGCTCGATCGCGCCGCTTTCCTTTGTCACCGAGCAATTACCCACCTTCGAAATGTCCATCAACCCGACCGTCTATCCGACTTACGCAAGCTGCCTCGCGGACCTCGCCAACCAGAGCGCGCTCTTTCAACGCGGCACGGGCCTTTCGGTACTCACGGCTTCGTGCAACCCGTCTGGGAGCGACTTCCGGGGCTATCTGCTGAAGCTCGACGGTATCGGCAAGGCTGAAAAATTCCTCCACACGTTCAAAAACGATTCGTATACGTCGATCCAAGAAAACGCGGAATGGCGCCAGATCGTGCTCGACGGCATCGCCCGCATTGGCGGCATCGTCGTCAAGTCCAACGACGAGACCATCGCCTATTACGCAGAACGCTCGACCCACTTTTCGACGACGACGTGGATGTACACGCCCGTCATGGATCAGTGTCAGGCGCAGCTCGACGAGGTCCGCGCCCTGCTCCGTCGGATGGGCGCCAAAGACGTGACCGCGACCTGTCACACCGACCCGCTCTTCAAAGCCGTCATGAACTCGGCTGCGGACATTCCGTCCTATTGGGTTGGATCGACGACCTATCGGTATCAGATCTACAATACCTTCGAAGAATGCATGGCCATCCGGGCGGACGCCTTGGCTCGTGATCCCGCGGCCAAAGACTGGCTAGGATCCTTTTGCGTTCCGCGTGCGTCTGATCCCACGCATTATGAGCTGAAGGTCTACAGGTATTGATCCCTCTATAGGCCGCGATTCTTCAGGGAAGCCCTTCGGGGCTTCCCTTCCATTCGAATCCAGACCCGCACGCTCACTTCGGTCAAAGGCAAGATGAATAGGATGATCGCGTCGTAAACCCGGGGATGAGCCAACAGGAAGTCCTTGTAGAGCGAGAAGATTCCTAGCCAAACGAGATGGACCAGGTAGCAACGGCCAAACTTCCGCGACCAAGCCAGGTTCGAGACCCAGGACATCCAACCCTGCCGCTCACACCAAGATCGCACCTGAGGCAACCAGGAGATGCGCAGCAGGAAGACCGGCCAGATCAAATGTCCCCAAAATCCCCAGAGGGGCTGACGAAACACCACGCAAGCGAAACCGGGCCCGTAAGGCGTCCCAAAATACGCACCTCTCCAAGTCAATAAGCTTGCACTCAACCCGAGGCCCCAGATGACCTGCTCGGTTCGGGTCCAGGACGCAAAGAGTCGCCTGATGTCCTGCGATTTTCGGAATGCGCTTCCCCACGCGTAAAACATCCAAGGCAATCCGATCCAAGGCAGGAGCGGCCACCCACCGCCGCCGGTAGTCCCCGCGCAAGTCCCCACTAACGCGTCAAACCAGAGCGAGTGCCGCTCCGGCTCCGGAATCAGCTGCCAAAAAGGCACCCACATGATCCCGAGGCCCAAAACGCCGAGCACCGAGGTCGCGCCTTTTACAAATTGCGCCAAAAACAGCGAAAGAAATGCAACGAGCAAGAATGGATAGATGTCCCATTCCAGCTGAAAGGAAACTCCCGCCCCATCCGCTTCCACCCAGCTCAGGATCACCAGAGCGACCGCCAAAAAGCCCAGAAGAAGGAGCCAACTCCGGACGGACCGCTCGCGCGCACCGTATAAGAACGCGCTCAGGGCGAGAACCGTGTGCCCACTGAACGCGAACGGCAAAAAAATCGGATAAATGTAAGCATTGATCGACTGTGCCGGGCCAAATGGGTGTCGGTCCATGTATAAAATCGTCTCACCCACATGGAACCAGCTCACCGGCAGCATGCTTGCCAAGCGGATCAAATCCAACATTCGGTTGCGCTCGTCCATCGGATTCAGGCTCACGCGCGGCTCCGTCATGGGTAATAAAGCGTGAATCGATCTGGATTTATCCATTGGATCGAAAACGGCAATTGGGCGAAATCCTGGGAATGCGCCTTGGCGACTTCGTGCCCGCTTTTGCGCAAAAAATGGAGATCAAACGAACCCAGGCGAAGATGCCAGCTCGCGGGCCGAGCCAGGCACTGGATCCGCGTCGCCCCGACCACCGCTCCGGCAAAAGGCACCTGCGTGAGCAAACCGTGCGGAACGGTCCGATGGGCGACGATCAGCTTGCGATCGACCAACTGATTGCGCTTGTACACGAGGCAAGTGAGGCGACGCTCGTGCGCGCCTGACAACTCCGGCGAATTGCCCAAGGTGCGAAGCTCGGGTTCGGCCTTCAGGGCGGAGTCCGCGTCCGGATGGAGGGAGTAGATCTTGAAAAGATCCCGCTCAAAATCCCACCCCAGCGAGAAAAAGCGCGACAGGTCCGCGCGTATCCCTCGATGATTGAGAACCTCCCGGGCTGCCTCGAGCGCCTGCGGGGCCGCGCGGGCGGGGCCAAGCACGATCCGGCCGTGCGAGACCGAGTCGCCTTCGATCCGATGACTGCTGACCCAGTGGCCGAACGTGGCGTTGCCCTCGCCCAAGCTCAAGCCCCAGCGATCCATTACGGCGCGACAAGCCCGCGAATACCTCAGCTCGCGAGCGCTCATGGCGCGGTCAAAGCGAAAATAACGCTCGCCATACCACTCCTCGAACCGGCCAAGATAAGCCGCGATGTACCGCGCATTGCCGGGTCCCAGGATCTTGTCGACCGGAAAAGGCCAGGCCGTCCTCGCCGCCAGTCCAGCAGCGGCTACAAAGGCGCCCTTGAAAAACTCCCGACGACCGAAGTCCGGCGCCTTCATCGGAACCTCACCGGCTTGAAGATGGAATTGACGAACTCGTCCTTCAACCTGGCCCCCTCCACGATATGCCGCAGATCCGTCATGTTCACCAATCCACGGTTGGAAACAAACTCCGGCAGTCGCCCGTAATCAAACTGGGGCGCGCTTTCTTCGGTTTTCAGAAAAAGCAGTGGGTCGAGCGGCCCGAAAGAGAATGTCGTCTTGAAACCCGCCTTGCGGACTGTGCTCAACAAGATCTCGTAGCTCCGGGGCTGAAAGGCGCCGTCCCCTTCTCCCTCTTCTTCATCTACTTCGTCGAGCGATTTCCAGATCGGCGCATCCATCACCGCAAACCCTCCGGGATTGAGCCGGGCCCGGACAAAGCCGTAAAACTCGACGCTGAAGAGCTTGAGCAGATCAAAACTCGTGGGATACGGAAAATCCACGAAGATCGCGTCGAAGCGCTCGCCCTGCCTTTGTACGAATCGGAAGGCATCGTCCACGCGGACCCGCACCCGCGGATCGTCGAGCGCGCCCTGATTGAGCTGCCGAAGCTGCCCGGAGTTCCGCGCGAGATCCAGGATCACCGGATCCAGCTCGACCAGCGTGATCGAACGAATCCCCGCGACCTTGAGCAGCTCCGCCGCCAGCAGACCGTCGCCGCCACCAAGAATGAGCGCGTCCCTCGGCGTTTGTCCGTTCAGGTTGATCGCTCCGTGAGCGAAAGCCTCGTGATAGGATTTGTAGGTCGATGCGCTGAACTGCGGCTGGCGGTTGAGATAAAGAGTGAAATCCGATCGAAACTCCGGGAACTTCGTCACGCTCGCATCGATGATATCCGCCGTTTGATAGGGAGTCTCGATCCGCTTGACAGGCCCGAACGCCGCGAGGTTTTTGAATAGGCCGACAACGGACTCTAGATTGAGCGCCGGCAGCCGCAGCTCCAGATAGTGGATCTTGAGGTAGTCCTGCTGAACCTCGGGCGCGAGTCTGGCCGCCCCGTACATCCCCGCGGCGGGAATCAGGAGCCAGGCCAGCGTGCGGGCTTTCCAACGATAGCCGGACCAGAAGTAAAGGATCACGCAGCCCGTGAAATTGAGGAGTGCGACGATGAGTGTCGCGGCGACCATCCCGAACTTGCTCACCAAGACCAGCGGAACAACGAAGCCTGCCACGAGATTTCCAAAATAAGCGAAACTCAATGGCCACGCCAGCGAATCGAAGCCTTTGAGCGCATTGGACTTCAAAGCCAGCGGCAGCTCAAAGCCGGTGACCAAGCCCAGGAGAAAGACCAGCGGCTGAAAGAACGCGAGCAAATAAGGGTTTCCCGGCTCGCTCGAGGAGATCCCAAAGCGCAGGAACCACTCCAAGACCTGAAGCGCCGCGCTGCCGCCGAAGATCAAAAGGATGCTCCAGGCTCCAATGACCGTGATGGCCACCTCGACAAAAAACAGCGCGCGGATCGGATTGGCGATCTTCCGCCGCGAAATCAGCCAGGAGCCCGCGCCCAGCCCGAGCAAAAAACAGCCAATGGAAACGCTCTGACTCAGAACCTCGTCCAGGACGAGGTCCCCCATGGCCCGGGCAATGAGCAGCTCGTAACTGAACGCGCAAAACGAGAGCAGCATGACCAGTCCCAAGAAGGCCGGGCCACGCCCCGCGGAACCTTCCATCGGGGTCGGAGTCGATTCGTCGAGTCGCGGGGTCGCGAGTGCCTCGCCGAGCCCTGGCTCCGGCATCCCGAGGCCCAGCAAAAAGCAGCCTCCATTCAAGGCCGCTGCGAGCGCGGAGGTCCCGAAAACGCCGAGTTGGGGCATAAGCACGGCAGGAAAAGCGACGCTGGCGAGGAACATCCCGAAATAATCAAAGGCCAGGACCGAAAGGGATGCGCTGGCGCCGGCGCTCCAAGACATCAGCAGCGGAAGCTCGAGGCCGGAGAGCAGGCCGATGACGAGCACGGGAACGTAGCTCAGGGCTTCGAGGGCCGCCGCTTGCCAGCCCTCGGCGCCGTGCGGGTTGCACAGAGCCACCCACCAGGGTCCCATCGCACCCAAAACGCACAAGGCGAACTGGGATGCGAGAAGCAGTTTTTTGCGTCCATAGCGACGTGTCGCGAACCCATAGGCTCAGCTTCCCAACCCCAGGGCAAAAGTGAAAATCCCGATCGCTGTCGCGTAGCGCAGATAGGTTCCACCGAGCGTCGCGGATAGCGTCTGCGAGAGGTTGAATTCATAAATGAGGCTGCAAAACGCCGTGATCAGCGCGAGCAGATGCGGCAGGTATGCGAATCCCCCAGATTTCCGAAATGTCATCGGTGCGCCTTAAAGCTCCTCAAAGCTTCGTCGAAGCGATCCTCATTATCACTGAAGTAGCCGTCCTTGCCCGATGCGAGAAAGAAATAGGTCCCTCTTCCGTCCGAGCGATTGAGGAGCACCAAGTACAGCGCCTCGCCATTTTCCATCTGGGTGGATAAAAGGGTCGCGCGTTTCAAACCCGACTCCGGGGAGACCAAGAGGGATTGCGGCGCACTCCAGTTCCTGATGGAATGCCCGCGAGTGTTCGGAAAGGTGCCGAGATTTTGCGCGACGTACTGAGCGGCCTGCGATGGAGTAGCGTCCATCGGCGCGGCTACCACCGCCATTGCGACATTGGTGTGGGGATTGGAACCGTAGATCGAGGCCATGGACTCCTCAAGGTCCAGCGGCACGAAATTCAGATCCTCCGGCAACCGGACGCTCATGCGAGCGTTCTGCTCAAACGAGGCGACCGCCGCTTTGGATGCCTCCACCACGGGGATTCCCAGCATGTGAGACGAGGGAGAAGTCGACGGCACGGGCGAGGAAGTTCCCCCTGCCGGCATCGAGTCCCGCGCTCCGTGAAGCGGCATGTGATTCTGCGTGACTTCCGCCGGTAGCGAGTTATTTTGATTTTGGAACGATTCTTCAACTTGATTTACATACGAATTTGAAGGTCTGCTGGTGAAATGAAAGTACGCGATGACGACAGCGAAAAAACCCAAAAAAATCAGGCTCCGAAAGGGGTCTGAATTCTTTTTCACTTTTTTCATTATGACTAATATACTCTTATAGATAGCCGATACAAGGAGCACAAATTGAAGCTGACCGAGCGTAGACTTCGACAATCCGGATTTACGTTGGTCGAAGTCATGATCTCTTCCGCCATTCTGGGGGTGGTGGCGCTCATGATCGCCTCGGTGACGTCCTCTGTCCAGCAATGGCAACAGACGGTGATCGACCGGGACGAAGCGGCCATGTTTTCGGCATCGGTCGGAAAACTGCTGAGATCGAACGGACTTTGCACGACTTCGCTCCTGAACACTGTCGTGCCCGCTGCCGGCGCCCCTGCTCCTTTTACGCTGAAAAACTACAACGGCTATGGCTTTTCCGGGGCCAGCCCGATCAACAGCGGAACTTCCGTCGGAAGCAAGACGCGCGTGAGCAGTCTGACGATCGTGGACAAGGGAATCGCGCCGGCGACAATCAAGGTCGCCGGGACATCCCTGCTCCAGCTGATGGCGACGATCACCATGAACCTGCAAAGCAAGACCGGAACCACCTACCGGGATCTGGCCCCGGTTTACTTCGACATCGCCGTGGCGGTGGATCCGGGCACGCGGCAGATCAAGAGCTGCCTGACTGATGCGACCCTGGATCAGGCTTGCCTGATCCTCGGGAGCACGTTCAACCCATTGACGGGCGTCTGCAATCCCACGACTCAGTGTTTTTTCGAAGGAGCCTACACGACCGCAACTTGCACCCCCGGGGGCTACGGTTGCGCAGTTCCCATCAATAACCCGCTCACCTCGGCGCAAAGCTGCCCTGCGGGCGCAACAGCCTCGCAGACCGGCGAGTCCATATCGACCTTTACCGCGAGTTGCGGCAAGAAGTGCACGGTCACCGTCACCCAGGTCATCAGATTCTTCATATGCATGAAATGCACTTGAAGGTTCGACGGCAAGGCGAGACTGGAGCATCACTGATCATGGTGCTTGTGGCCGTGGCACTCGTGGCGCTCGCCTTGAGCGCCATGTACTCCGTCGTCAATAACGCCCAAAGATCGCAGACGGAACGACTGCGACGGGAGCTCTTCCTCAAACTGATCGCAACGGTCAGGACCAATCTCGAGGATCCTCTGGTTTGCAGAACCATCCTGGGCGGAATTGCGGTCCCCTCCGTCACCGCCCCGCTATCGATGGATCCGAGCAGCACGACTTTGGGCTATGCGGACATCTCTATCCCCGTCGCCTTCGGCTCGCCCGCGCCGATCACCGCGGGCTGGAAATCTGCCACTTCCCCCCAGGTCACCCTGAGCAAGGTCCGAATCCGACGGCTCGGCAACGCGATCCAACAAGTCCAACTCGACAAGGCCGTCCCGCCCTATTCGACGTTTCCGGTCCGGATCTATCTGATTCCGACGGGGATGGCACTCAACTTCAACGACCTATCCGCCTCCTCGACTCCGGTTTTTCCAGAGTACTCGATCGACTTGCGGGCCAACGTCACTTTGGCGGACATGAAGGTCAAGACTTGCTTCGGAAAAGATTCCGTCGCCGCGGCCTGCGAAGCGGTCGGTGGCGCATTTGATCCCGACGACCCAAATCCCGATACCCGATGCAATCCCGACAAGCGCTGCTTTCAAAGCCAGCTCGGCACCGTCACGTCTCCGGCACTCTGTCCCGCGCCCTTTGCCCTTCCGCTCTGGATCGGGGCGCTCGGCGGCAACAACATCTACCTCTGTTCCTGGTGCAATAACGGGGTCAACGACCGATACTAATATCGATACTAAGATCGACACTAAGATCAATCAGGGCTCGAGCGCGAAGACTGGCTTCCGTGAAATCCCACGATCGCACGCATCGCCGGCACGCGATTCCGCCAAATCCGCCCATCCACCCAATAGTGCCAGATCAAAGGGGTCGCCAAGAGTGCCAGTAAAACCGGGCTCGTTTCGACCCGACCGTCATTGACCCCATACTCAAAACTTTCGACCGCGTTTTCCCCAAACAAAGTCACCGTGCCCAGTACCGCCGCCGCGAGCCAGACGACCGTGTGGCAAGCTTTGCGGCCGGCACGAAGAGCGCCCAGCCGAAATGTCGACTCCCCGATGACCCAGTTGTAGGCAATCCCGTGGGCGATCTGCAGCGGCGCGAGGACTTCGACCATGTTCCGCCCGAAGAAAAAGCAAAGCCCCTGAAGCAACGCGGGAGCCACGACGCCAATCAAGCCTTGAACACGAAGGGGTCCGTCTTTGGCGACCCGCGCCAGCGACCCGATGTACACAAGAAGTGCCGCGCCCCAAAGAACAACGCAGGCGCGCAAGAGCAGTGGGTTCGGGAGTAAAAACAGCTCCTGTCCCGTATAAAAGCCTCCAAAGTCCAGATCACTCCGGAAGTGAAAGCCGATCCACGGCAACGAGGTCAGGCCGAGCAGTAAGTTGGAGGCGAAACGGGATTTCGCTCCGCTCAGCCGCTCGTACCAGCGACTGAAACCGTAAAACTGTCGGATGTGGTGATAAGCGGTGAAGTACGTGACCAAGGACCAGAATCCCGGAACTCCACTTTCAAGCCAGGAGAGGCAGACGATGAAGATGGCGCTCACCCAAAGCGCCTGTGTGATCCGCTCCTTGACCGCCCGCGAACCCAGGAACCTCCAGCCGGTCATGTAGACGTGACCGGCGTCCACCCAAGCTGCCCCGACCCCGAGGGCCGTCACCCAGGACGGCAACAGGGGCGAGAGCGACTTGACAAGCACCCAGAACAAGAGGCCGGGTAGTGCGAGCACCAGGAGATCCGCGCCGAAGGATCCGAATATCCAAGCGGGATTGCTTTTTAAAAATGACATCGATCATAATAGTATAGCGCCAATGCTTGAGGTCCTGTCCATCAATCAGTGAGGTCCGACTTTGGAGCCCGCCAATCAATCCCCCTTGGGACGACATTTTCTTGTCGAGATATTCGAATGCGAGAGGAACTCCCTTGAAGAGATCGCGCCGGTCCGCAAGCGGTTGCTGGATGCGGCAAATCAATGCGGTTTGACCGTCCTCAACGACATCTTCCACCAGTTTTCACCCTATGGCGTCAGCGGAGTCCTCGTACTGGCCGAGTCCCATTTGGCGATCCATACCTGGCCGGAACACCGCTTTGCGGCAATCGATCTCTTTACCTGTGGCTCGCTCCCTGACGAGAGCGCGCTTCCGAGAGTTCTTCAATCCGCTTTTGGCGCGCAAAAATTCAAGTCGGCCAAGATCCTGCGCGGTCTGTTGGACGACTCCCCTCTTCCTTGACGCAATCGCGCCCGACTTCAATATGACGATCGGCATCCGCACATCGGGCGGGGCGAGGGCCTTTACGCGGAGACCCTCGCGGGTTATTGTGCCCCACCTATGTCATTCGCAGATACCGAGATGCAGGCCGAACTTCGCAGCCTGACCCGTCGCTTCGCCCAAAAAGAGCTCTGGCCCCTCATCGAAAAGGACGAGGAAGAAGAGCGTTTTCGCCCTGAGTTGATCGCGAAACTCGGCGAACTCGGGCTCACCGGCATCCCGCTGCCCGAAGAGTACGGCGGCGCGGGCCTGGGCTACAGCGAATACTCGACCGTCATCGAGGAGCTCGCCGCCTGCAACGCCGGCTACGCCATCAGCGTCGCCGTGACGGGCCTGCCTCAGGTGATCCTCAATCTCTTTGGCACTGATGCGCAGAAAAAAAAGTACATCCCCCCGCTCGCCTCGGGCAAAGCCATCGGCGCGTTCGGCCTCTCGGAAGCGGGTGCCGGCTCCGACGCGGGCAGTCTGCGCACGACCGCCCGTCGCGAAGGCGATCACTACGTCATCAACGGAACCAAGCAATGGATCACCCAAGGCGATATCGCCGACACGATGATCCTGATGGCCCGCACCGGCGGACCTGGACCCAAGGGCGTATCTGCCTTCATCGTGGAAAAAGGCACGCCCGGCTTTGCGCTTGGCAAGCGCGAAAAAAAGATGGGCTGGAGCACTTCGCATACGATGGAGCTCGCCTTTCACGACATGCGCATCCCGGTGGCAAACCGGATCGGCGAAGAAGGCGAAGGCTTCAAGATCGCCATGACCGCCCTCGACAGCGGAAGGATCACCATTGGCGCGGCCGCCTGCGGGATCGCCGGCGCCGCTCTCGACGAAGCGATCAAACACGCCCAGCTTCGCGAGCAGTTCG
The DNA here is from genome assembly GCA_964467785.1 of uncultured Bacteriovoracaceae bacterium. Taxonomy (GTDB): domain Bacteria; phylum Bdellovibrionota; class UBA1018; order UBA1018; family UBA1018; genus CAYXVB01. The sequence goes on along the minus strand of CAYXVB010000059.1, from coordinate 1,263 downwards.
GCAAGCCGATTGCAGAATTCCAAGGGGTCTCGTTCCTGCTGGCCGACATGGCCACTCAGTTGGACGCGGCACGCCTGCTGGTCCGACGCGCGGCCGCGCTCAAGGATGAAGGCAAACCCTTTTCCACGGAGGCCGCGATGGCCAAACTTTTCGCTACGGATATGGCGATGAAAGTCACCACCGACGCCGTCCAGGTGCTTGGCGGCTCGGGTTACACCCGAGAGTTCCCGGTGGAGCGATACATGCGAGAGGCCAAGGTCATGCAAATTGTCGAAGGCACGAATCAAATCCAGCGGCTGGTCATCGGCCGGGCTCTCACCACCCGCGGGGGATCCCAGAAATGAGCGTCACCGCGGCAAAAATCGGCGCCTCGCCCCTGACTTTGGACTGGACGCATCTCAAAGCGCAGGTCACCGACCCGTCGGTGCTCGCCCAAGCCTGGCAGTCCACCCGCAATCGTTTCGTCTCAAAGGAAATCGGTTTTTATGACGCCCCGGTGGACGGCGCGATTTCCAACGAAGCGGAGTGCCGCGAACTCGCCCAGAGGATTCTCGACCGCAAGCAGTTCACGGACTGTCTTTTCCTGGGCATCGGCGGCAGCGCACTTGGGCCGCTGAGCCTGCTGCAGGCCCTGACGGAACGGGCAAATTCCGGCATTCGATTCCACTTCCTTGAAAATCCCGATCCGCTCGACTGCAAAACCACGCTCGCGCGGCTCGATCCCGAGACGACGCTCGTTTGCGTCGTGACCAAATCGGGCACTACCTTCGAAACGATCGCCCAGTTCCTGATTGCCCAGGAGTGGCTTGGCCGCCCCCGCTGGACAACCCATTTGATCGCCATTACCGATCCAGAAAAAGGCGACCTACGGGCCTGGGCCAGAGAGGAAGCCATCACTACCCTGCCCATCGCCCCGACTGTGGGCGGACGCTTCAGCATTTTCACGCCGGTCGGCCTCTTCGCGGCGGCTTTGGCGGGCCTTTCAGTCCCAGACTTCCTCAACGGCGCCCGACAGGTCCGGGACTATTGCGAAAAAACGCTCGTGGAAAAAAACGCGCTGCTCATCATCGGCGCGGATCTCGTGCGTAAGGCCAAGCCGTATCCTACACATGTCTGCAGGCCCTATTCGACCCGCCTGCGATCGATTGGCTTGTGGTGGGTCCAGCTCTGGGGCGAAAGCCTGGGCAAAGACGGCAAGGGCTTTACCCCGCTCGCGGCGGTAGGCGCCACCGACCAGCACAGCATCCTCCAGCTCCTTCGTGA
>CAYXVB010000058.1:0-20318 GCA_964467785.1 uncultured Bacteriovoracaceae bacterium | reverse complement strand
AGCGGTGCTGCGGCTGCTGCGCGAAAAACTCAGTCCTTGATGATCTCGCCGCGGCGGACGCGACGGGAGGCCTTGACCCTCACTCGTGCCGGACGTTCGGGCTCGCAAACGAGCACGGTCTCGAGGGCTGTGGGCGAAGGCGTGCCTCCGGAGCGATCGCGGTCGATCGGATCGGAGATCACGCGGCGGGCGCGCGATTCGGGCATCGGCGCGCGGTGGTCGCGCGAGGCGAACCAAAGGTAGGAGAACTTGACCCACTGTCTCTCGGAGCCGAGGCCCTTGGAGAAGTCGCGGAACCAGCGACCTGGGATGTCGACCGGTACCGAGAAGTGGCACCAGTCGCGCCCGTCGGCGAGAGGACAGCGTCCGGAGTGCAGGCAAGGACCCCAGATGGAGGCGGGAGAGTTCTCGATCGTCTCCGATTCGATCAGTAGGTCGCGAAGCTGGGAGAGATGCTGCGAAGCGCTTCGGATGGCGGGCTCGATGACGAGCAGACCGCCACCTTCGGCGAGTTTAAGGATGCGGGGCCAGGCGGCGTTAGGGCCGCTTTGAGCGCTCTGAGGCTCACGGGCTTCGTTGAGGACGTGGCCCAGCAGCACAAGGTCCATCGCGCCGGGCAGAATCGAAGGCGCGAGCCACCAGGGTTTTTCGTGCAGCTGGATGGTGACTTTTCCTCGGAGGCGCGGAAACTGCTCGGCCAGCTTGAGTGCCAGTTCGCGGCCTTCTTTGAGGATCGGATAATTGGTGTCGAGCCAGTGAAGCTCGATCGGGGGCAGCCCGGAGGCTTCCTTTTCAGGCAGTCCGAGGATCCAGAGCAGCAACGCCATGGAGGCGGTGCCCGGGCCCGCGCCGAGATCGGCCACCCGCAAGGTGCCGCGGGCTCGCCCGCTGGCGAGAGTTGCCTTCATGGCGTCCGAGTGGAGATGGAACTGGGTGACGAATTTGGAAGCTTGCAAGGGGAGGAAATAGAGCAAGTACGCCGAACGAAATTTAGGATGCGAGAAATACTGGGGCATCCGGCCCGGGCGCTCCTCGGTGAACAGGTCGGAAAGCTCCTCGATGCCGCGGAAGAAGAAATGGGCGTCGTCCTTGGTGAAGGGCTTGTCTTTCCAGCTGTCGCGCGGGCTGTGGTGTTGTTTGACCCAGGAGGTGAGCAGCTCGTCCGCGAACCAGGTCCAGGCAGCCGGAAAGGGAATGGCGGCCGCGCGCTTGGCTGCGGCGCCGCCCGCTTCGCCGCGGACGTCTGTGCGGCGGCCCGGGCGGGCTGACGGATTTTTGACGGGACTGCCTGGGCGGCTGATTTTGCCGCCCGATTTGCCGGATTTTCGCATTTATCCGTTATGCTACACTGAGCATGCGGAGGTCAACGCGCGCGATGCTCAGAGATCGATCCAAGTCGGAAATCAAGTCCCTTTGGCGCGGTCAAAGCCGCCCGGGTGTTTCGTTTCTTTGTCCGCTCTGCAGGACGCCCCGGCGGGTTCCGCACAAGACTTCGCCCGGCATGCGCCATCTCCTGCAGGTGGCGACAACGGCCGTCTTTCTCACTGCGGTGACGTGGAACTGGCTGGAGTGGAAGGGGCTTGTCTCCTTTGCGCCCATGTGGATCGCTTTCGAGGTGATCTACCGGCTTCGGGCGCGCGGACTACTCGCTTGCCCGCATTGCGGCTTTGATCCTTACCTGCAACTGACGGACGCCCGCAAGGCGCGTGAAGAGATCGAGGCGCACTGGCGCAGGAAGTTTGCCGAGAAGGGCATCCCTTATCCGGAGATGGACGGCAAACAGCCGCACTTGGTTTTAATGGAAGCCATCGCCGAGCGGCAAGAGGGACGGAGATCTGACCAAAATTCGGAATTGACGCCAAGCGGCAGTGCTCGCGTCGCCCGTGAATCTTTCGAGAGCGAAAATTCGTCCTCATTGTCGCAGTAAAAGCCGGGCTTGACAGGCCTCTGCTCGCGACGATAAGCCTTGCCTCATGTCTGTGAATAAAGTCATTTTGGTGGGGCGGTTGGGCCAAAATCCAGAGATTCGGTACACTCCTTCGGGCGCTGCTGTGACGAACTTCAGTGTTGCGACCAATGAAAGCTGGATGGACAAGTCCGGCCAGAAGCAGGAACGCACGGAGTGGCATCGTGTCGTGGTTTGGGGCAAGCTCGCCGAACTTTGTTCGCAGTACCTCCAGAAGGGTCGCCAATGCTACGTTGAAGGTCGGCTTCAGACCCGCCAGTGGCAGGACAAGGATGGCCAAACCAAGTACACCACTGAAGTTCAGGCTCAGACCGTGCAATTCCTCGGCGGTCAGGCTGGTGCGGAAGCCCGCGGTCCCCGTGATGATGCGGGTTATGGCGCCGGTCCTTCGCAAGGTTATGGCGCTCCCCAGGGAGGCGGCATGGCCGGCGGCATGAATGACATGCAGCCCATGGGCGGCGGCTCCTTCACTGAAGACGACATTCCGTTTTGATGCGCACGCTCATCGTCGTTCCGACTTACAATGAGATCGAGAACCTCCAGGCTTTGACGGAGGCGATCTTCAAGAATGTTCCTGACTCGGTCGAGCTTCTGATCGTAGACGACGGATCTCCTGATGGTACGGGTGCGCTCGCCGACCGGCTTGCGGCCCAGAATCCAAGGATTCATGTCCTGCACCGGCCCAAGAAGATGGGGCTTGGCACAGCTTATGTGAACGGCTTCAAATGGGGCCTTGAGCGGGGCTTTGACGCATTGATCGAAATGGATGCGGACTTCTCGCACGATCCTTCGTATTTGCCTACGATGCTCAAGACGCTCGGCACACATGACGTGGCCATTGGTTCCCGGTATGTCTCCGGAGGCGGGACCGTGAACTGGGGGCTGGGGCGCAGGATTTTGAGCAAAGGCGGAAGCATCTACTCCCGCGTGATTCTTGGGGCCAATATCCGGGACTTTACGGGCGGCTTCAATGGTTGGCGCCGTCCGGTGATCGAGGCGGTGGAGCCGGATACTCTCCGCTCGGACGGCTACTCCTTCCAGATCGAGCTCAAGTACCGCGCCTTTCTCGGTGGCTTCCGAATCGCGGAGTTCCCGATCGTTTTTGCCGACCGTAAGGTGGGCAAATCGAAGATGAGCAAGAAGATCGTCTTTGAAGCTCTTCGTCGGGTCTGGGCATTTCGCCTCAAGGCGATGAGGGACCGCTCGCGTCGAGTCAGCTTGCCGGTTTAGTTGTTTCCCTTTAGACTTGTTTTGAAATGCAAATGTTCAAGCGATGTCGGAATGGGGCCGTTTTCGGTGCGCTTTGGATGGGGCTTCTCGGCCTGACCGCGGCAGCGTTCGGGGCCGACGGCAAGCCGCGCTCCACGACCGCAATCCTGGTCGACAAGAAGTCGAATACTCTTCATGTGGCCCGCTATAAAGACGGTGCTTACGAGATTGTGAAAAGCTACCACGCGACTCTCGGCCAAGTGGTCGGTGAAAAAGTCAGCGAAGGCGATCTCAAAACCCCCGAAGGCATTTACACCTTCAAGACCCGCCTGACGCCGCCGACCCTCAAAGCGAAATTCGGGAACCTGGCGTTTTATCTTAATTTCCCTAATGATTTCGACAAAATGGCGGGGATTACCGGGTCGCATATCATGCTGCATGCGACCAACACGCCGGAGCGCCTGTCCAAGAATTTCGACTCCGAGGGATGCGTGGTGGTCAAGAACGAGGAGATCGCCGAGATCGCCCCGCATATCCGTATTGGCCTCACCCCGATCCTCATCTTTCCGGAGCTCAACCTCCAGGATCCGGAGTATCTCAAGCCCGGCCAGGCGGGCGGGGCCCTTCGCAGCTTCTTTGATAGCTGGGTCAAGGACTGGGAGAGTAAAAGCATCGACAGTTACATTTCCCATTATCATTCCGACTTTTCGGCGCAGGGGATGAACAAAGATCACTGGAAGAAGTATAAGTCCTCGCTCAACTCGCGCTATTCGAGCATCGAGATCGGGCCCGAGGACGTGATGATCTATCGTCATCCCAAGTACTCGATGATCACCTTCACTCAGAACTACCGATCACGTCTTAAGAACGGGAGCTGGGGGCATCGCTCGCGGGGGACCAAGATTCTTTATATTGCCGAAGAGTCAGGTCAGCCCAAGATCATCTCCGAGACTTACACGACTTTGATGTGGTAAGCAGGGAGGTCTCATGTCATCCCATGCATCCAACCCCATCGTGCAGGTCGACACTCTCATTGTAGGTGCCGGCGTGATCGGCAGCAGCCTGGCCATGCATCTAGCGCGTCTCTCCGGCGAAGGGGCGGCCAGCGAATCCGGTATCCGGGTGATCGATTTCGATCTCGAGGGGATGCTCTCAAGCTCCGAGCTCAATGCGGGTGGCGTGCGCGCTACGATGACTCAGCCCGCGAACATCCGGATGTCGCAGCTGACGATCGATTACTTCGCCACCGTGGCGGAGCGGGTCGGCTATCGTCCGGTGGGTTATCTGTGGCTGCACACGGACGCATCGGTGGCCAACGCGCTCGCGGCGCGCAAGCGGCAGGTCGAGATGGGCTGGGAAGTACAGGAATGGAGCACTGCCGAGCTGCGCGCTCGTGTGCCATTCATCGACAAGACCGATGACCTTGCGGGCGCGTTGTTCGCGCCCCGAGACGGCCTGGTCAACCCCAACACCGTCAAGACGCATTACCGGGACGAGGCGCGCATGCGCGGCGTTCAGTTCGATGATCGCACTTTGCTACGAAAGGCTGAGTTTTCGGCCTCGGGAGTGAGATTGACGGCGGAGCGCTACTCGCCGCTGATGTCGACCGAAGGCAAAATCGATGCGCTCTGCCAGCAGGAAGCGCAGGGCCGCCAGGGCGCGGGAGAGACCGTCGTTTACGAAGCCAAGCGCGTGGTCAATTGCGCGGGGCCTTGGGCCGGAGTCGTGGCGCGGGTTTTGGGGTATCCATGCCCTTCCTATCCGCTGCGGCGGCAGATCAGTATTTTTGACTGCCGCGACGCCGACCTCACCCAGTACGGGATGATCGTTGACACGTCGGGTGTTTACTTTCACCCGGAGGCCACTAACGGACTCGCGGGCCTCGCAACGACGGGCGAGCCGCACGAGATGAATTACCGCTACGACGGCGAGGATTTCTTCATGGAGCAGATCTGGCCCGCGCTTTATGAGCGCTCAAGCGCGTTTGAGCGCCTCAAGCACCTCACGGGTTGGGCAGGCCTCTACGAAGTTTCGCCCGACGAGGGCGCGATCATCGGGGAAGTCGCCGGAGGCGATCAGGCCGGCAAGAGACGTGTTTACGAAGCCCATTCTTTTTCGGGCCATGGAGTCATGCACAGCTATGCGGCGGGTCTCTCGCTCGCCGAACTGATGGTGCGCGGGCGCTACGAGACGATGGATGCCTCCCCGTTTTCCGCCCGACGCTTCGATAGCGGCGAGCTGATCCACGAAGGTCTGGTGATCTGAGTGCTGAGCGGAAACCGGCTTGCCTTGAAGGAGCTGGATCCGCGGAGATTTCCAAAGACCCATGCCGTCATCGACGATGCGCTCGCGGACGGCACCACGCCCGGACTGGTCGCTGGATTTTGGGACGGGCGTCGCCCGGACGAGATCACGGTGGCCGCGGCCGGAGCTCGCCGTAAAATACCCTCCGTACTGCCGATGGAAATCGGGACAGTCTTTGATCTGGCGTCTCTTTCCAAGATCATGGGTACCGCGACCCTCACCGCATTGCTCGTGGATCGTGGCTGGATTCGTTGGGATACGAGACTTGCGTCGATCCTGCCCGGCTATCCGGTCCATGGCGCGGCCGGCGCGATCGAACTCCGGCACCTGCTCTCGCACACTGCGGGGTTCATTGCCTGGCGGCCGTTCTGGCAGGAATTGCGAGCCCACTTCGGGGACAATGGCCGGCTGTCCACTCGACTGCACGAGATCCCCGTGGCGGAACGTCAGCGCGTGATGCGGGACCTCGTGCTTGCCGTCGAACCAGAGGTCGATCCCGGCAGTCGTTGCCTCTACTCGGATGTCTCGTTTCTCCTGCTCGGGTACGCTCTCGAGGAGTTGACGCGGATGCCGCTCGATCGAGCGATCACGGAGTGGGTGCTCAAGCCGTTCGAGATGAATAGCGCGTTTTATCGGCGGGTGGGCCGCAAGGCCGGAGAGCTCGACTCGGGGCGGCTTGAGGCGGCCGCGGCCACCGAGGATTGTCCCTGGCGCGGTGGCGTGCTTCAAGGGCAGGTCCATGACGACAACACTTGGGCGATGGGGGGCTATGCAGGGCATGCCGGCCTGTTTGGCTCGATTCGCGACGTGCTTCAATTTGCGCGAGTGCTGCCTCGAATGATTTCATCGCGTACTTTGGGCGAAGCTTGGACTCGCGTGAGCGAGCCGACGGGTTGTCCGCGCACGCTGGGCTGGGATACGCCCACGGGACCGGACTCCTCGGCGGGCCGCTATTTCGGCCTCGGCACGGTGGGACATCTGGGATTTACCGGCACCTCGCTTTGGATCGACCCGGCGGCGGGCCTTGCTGTCGGTTTATTGACGAACCGGGTCCACCCCTCGCGCGATAACATCGCTATCCGTGCGCTTCGCCCCAAATTTCACGATGCGCTCCATGAGGATCTGGCGTCGGGCGGCTGAGAGTTCAGAAGTTGACTCGCGCCTCAATGACAGTTCAGACTGTTAAAGAAACGAGTCATTTATGTCAGAAAACATCCAAAAGAAGCGGCTGCCCACCCTCCAAGAACTCCGTAAAGTCCATATCATCGGCGTGTGTGGAACGCTCATGGGAGCATTCGCCACCTACCTCAAGCGTCGGGGCATCGAAGTCACCGGCAGCGATCAGAACGTTTATCCGCCCATGAGCGATATCCTGCGTGAAGGCGGTGTACAGCTCTTCAACGGATATGCTGCCGAAAACATCACCGGAATGAAGAACAGGCCCGACCTTGTCGTGATCGGCAACGTGATCGGCGCCTCGAATCCCGAGGCCCGCGCGGCGATCGACGGCGGTTACGCCTATTCGTCGCTCCCGGAGGCGATGGAAGTGCTACTGCTGCCGAGGACCCGCAATATCGTCGTGGCTGGCACTCACGGCAAGACGACGACCTCGAGCCTCATGGCCCACACGCTCGCGCGGTGCGGGCTCGATCCGAGTTATTTCATCGGCGGCGTCACCTTCGACTTGCCCTACAGCTTCAACGTCACGGACGTGGACGCGGGCCGGCCTTTTGTCCTCGAAGGGGACGAGTACGACACCGCCTTCTGGGACAAGGTGCCTAAGTTCAACCACTATTTGCCCAATGACGTCGTGCTCACCTCGGTCGAGTTCGATCACGCGGACATCTACGCGGATCTCGCGGCGGTGGAGCGCGCCTTCGAGGGATTGTTCAATCGTGTCCGCGACGGCGGAAGGCTCATCGCATGTCTGGACTACGAGTCGGTGCGTAAGCTTCTCAAGAAGAACCTCCTGAAATCCTCGGTTGAGGTCATCACCTACGGATCGGATCCGTCCCACGGCGCGCGGTTCACGCCGGGCTCGATCCGTGTCGAAGGGCAGTGGACGCATTTCGACGTTCTGGATCAGGGGAGATGCGTCGCAAGACTCAAGATCGGCCTGCCCGGAAACCACAACGTGATGAACGCGCTCTCGGTTTGGATCGAGTGCCGCCGTCTGGGCCTGGATCCGGAGAAAGTGGCCGACGCGATGTCGATGTTCCGGGGGGTCAAGCGCCGCCAGGAACTCCGCGGCGAGGTGAACGGCGTGATGGTCATCGACGATTTCGCTCATCATCCGACCGCGGTGCGCGAGACTCTGCGAGCGCTCAAGTTACGTTATCCCGAGCGCAAGCTGGTGGCCGTGTTCGAGCCCCGAAGCGCGACGTCGCGCCGCAAGGTCTTTCAAAAGGACTACGCCGACGCTTTTGGAGAAGCGGCGCGCGTCTACATCGCCAAGCCCTATGATCAGACCAAGATCCAGGCGGACGATCAGTTCTCCAGCGATCAGCTCGTGGAGGACATGCGCACGCGGGGCCAGAAGGTGGAGCTCATGCCCACCGTCGATGAAGGGGTCGCTTTGGTCGCGTCCCAAGCCCGATCCAGTGATTTGATCGCGGTGCTCTCCAATGGGGGGTTTGGGGGATTTATTCCTAAACTATTGGAATCCTTGAAGTCCGCAAACGCTTAAGCTCCAATTTTTATTACAGATTTTCCGCGGGATTACCGAAAAGGTCCTAGAAGGTGACCACACCCCATGGGATCTGACGTCCTCAAAAAATTCGGTCGCTACTTCCTCCTGGACTTGATTGCCCAGGGCGGGATGGCCGAAATTTACCGCGCGAAGGAGCAGCTCATCGCTGGTGCCGATCGCGAGGTGGCCGTCAAACGCATTCAGACGGGGTACTCGCACAACAGCGAGTTCGTCCAGATGTTCAAGGACGAGATCAAAGTGACCTCGCAGCTCAACCATCCCAACATCGTCCAGGTCTATGGCGGTGGCGAGGAGGACGGCCAGCTCTACATGGCGATGGAGCTCGTCAACGGCAAGAATCTTCGTCAATTCATCAACCGCTATCTCGAGTCCGACAAAAAAGAAGTTCCCATCGAGCTCGCGGTGTACATCATCGAGCAGGTGGCGCTCGGCCTGAAGTTCGCGCACAACGCCTGCGACAAGACCACGGACGAGCCATTGCGCGTCGTCCACCGCGACATCAGTCCGCAGAACATCATGATCTCCTACGACGGCAGCGTGAAGGTCTTTGATTTCGGCATCGCCAAATCCAAGTCCAACGCGGAGGCCACGAAGGTCGGCATCATCAAGGGAAAACCCAGCTATCTCTCGCCCGAGCAGATCATGGGCGCCGAGCTAGATGGGCGCTCCGATATCTTCTCGCTGGGCGCCGTGCTTTGGGAGACGCTCACGGGCCGCAAGCTCTTTGCGGGCGAGAACGAGATGGCGGTCATCCGCCTGATCGAGAGCGCCTCGACTCATGTCAAGCCACCCTCGAGCGTGAATCCGAAAGTGCCCAAGGAACTGGACGCGATCGTGATGAAGGCGCTCCAAAAAAGCGTGGAGCGCCGTTATCAGTCTGCGGAGGAGTTGCAGCGGGCGCTCCATCGGATTCTGTACAGCTGTTATCCCGAGTTCAACCCCTCGGATCTCGCCCAGGCCGCCAAGAAGCTCTTTCATGCCGAGATCGTCGAGGATCGCAAAAAGCTCCAGCGTCTCAGCGCCGAAGCGGGACGCCTCACTGCGGACAGCGGCGCTATCTCCATCATCAGCAGTGATCCTGGCCGCATCGGCACGATCCTCGAGTCGCCGACGGCCCGAAAACCTTTTCAAGACGTTTCTGAAGCCGAAACCGTGAGCAACGTCCCTCCCCAGGGCGAAGCGCGGTTGCCAAGGCCGCAGGGCAGCGCCATTGCGATCGAGGTGGAACAGCAGGGGATCCCGATCGGCGCTCCGGCCCGTCCCGGCGAGGCGACTCAGAAAGCCGTGCCGGCCGCCCCCCGCAATCGCCCCGCTCCGCAGCAGCCCTCGATCGGGCGCGCGACCTCCGCGACTGAATACCGTCCGAAACGCGCAGACCAGGTTAACGACGTCAGCTCCGCTCGTCGTGAATCACGACTGGACGGACTTCTTGTTAAGGTGGCTCTCGCCGCCGCGGCGGTGGGGGCAATCGTTTTCGCACCCCAATTCGGGATCCATTTCCCGTCGCTCCGCTCGCTTGGAGTTCGCGTGCCTGGCACCGGGGCGGTCGAACAAGCGAGCCCCCACGGCGGTGAGCCGCAGCGTAGCACGGCGGCGGTGAATTCCAAATCGGAGGGCGGCTTCGCGCGCACTTCGATTCCGATGCGGGTCAGTGTCTCGCCCCTGGGCGGACAGGTCCGTATCGGCGTCTCAGGCAAGCCGGTGCCGGCGGAAAATCCTGTCGTCGAAGTCAAACTCGACGAGCCACTCGAGCTCAGCGTGGAGCGTCCAGGATTCGTGCCGGTGCGACGCGAGTTCTATATCGACTCCAAGCGAGTCTCTGATCTCAAGGAGTACCTTGTCGAAGTCCAGCTCGAGCCCGTCAGCTTTGGCTATCTGAGCGTCCGGACAACGCCTACCGCGGACGTCGTCATCCAGATCGAAGATATGCTCTGGGTGCGCCGCAGTCCGTTCGAGCGGGAAAAGCTGCCGACCGGACGCTACACCATGAAGCTGATCAACTCGATTCTCGGGATGGAGAAGATCGTCCAGATCCACATCGAGGAAGGCAAGGTCATCAATATCGACGAGCGCCTCGAGGTCAAGAACTGATCGGGTGTCAGCGGTCCCAGACTTCGATCTTCTTATGGGTCAAATCGAAGTATTCGGCCGGGCTCGTGTAGGGGTCAATCGCGGTGGGACTGAGATCGGCGGTAGTGCTGTCGACCGGGATCCAGCGACCATTCACGTAGACCTCGTTCCAGGTGTGGTAGACCGGAATCGAGTCCAGATCCAGCTTACGGCCATTGTTGATCAGGAAGCGCGCGCCGTTTGCGGATACATTGACCCGATTGCTCTTGCCGAGCACCATCTTGGTCGGGATACCGATGGCGCGATGCAGAGCCGCGAAGAGGTCGGCGTAACCTTCGCAGACTGCGTTCCTGGATTGTAGGGTGAAGAGCGCGTCCTGGCGGCTGTCTTCCGCGATGCCGTCTGTGCGCAAATCCTTGACCTTGTCGTCGTAATTGATGTTCGTGGCGACCCATTCGTAGATGGCGCGGCTCTTGGCGAGCGCTCCGTTCTTGCCCGCGGTGATCTTGCGGGCCATCTCGACGATTTCAGGAGCATCCGTCTGGATCATCGAACTCGAGCGAAGGAATGGCGCGTGCTCGTCGGAGAGCGGGGCTTCGTCCGGTGCCGAAGTATCCACCGTATCAGCCACAGTGTCTGTGGGTGGCATGTAAAGGGGCGTGTCGCTGGAGCAGGTGGCGGTCTGGACCGCGGGCCCCGACGAGGCGTTCTTCATGATCTGTTCGATCAGTTTGCCCAGCCGGTCCTCCTCAATGGGGGCGGCGGTTCGTGCCGCGCTCTTTGTGGCTCGCGCGGACGAGGCGAAGTTGGAACGACGGAGCGTCGGATTGCTCGGATCGTAGTTGACCCTGGCCTTGCGACCCGCGTTCGCGCCGGACTTGATCTGGAGCTCGAGTGTGTAGCTTCCATTGGAGAGTCGTTTGACGGAGCGGACCTTGGCTTGGGTGTTCCTGGGGATCACAATTTTGGTGTTACTTGGAGAACGATTTAAGGCCGCTACATTCCCATTGTTGATCTGGGCGCGACCATGGAGGGACTGCCGAAACTCGACGAGGTCACCCGGATTGAGATTCACCGCTACGGAGGCAAAGAGCATCATCTGGCCGATGGGGCTTTTGGGCTTGATCCTGTTGTTGAACATAAACGACCTCGCTCTTTAGTGTCAGAGGAGATCATTGCAACCCCGATGCCGGGCGTGGCGCAGTGGACACACCTGTGTTTACAGTGACTTAGGTGTGGAGTCCGTGGGATAAGATCTGAGAAGCATGAGTAAAAGCCAGGACAGTGTCCAAAGTTTCGACAGGACCTGTCTAACTTCCTACTTCTCGTACTTGTAGCCGACTCCGTAAATGGAGATCACGTGCTTGGTCAGTGCGGGGATTTTACGTCTGAGGGCACGAATGTGAACGTCGATCGTGCGATCGCTCGTTTTGTCGGACTGGTCCCGCCAGACTTCCCTCAAGATCTCGTCGCGCGAGACCACCGCGCCGGCCTTGGCGGCCAGGCAGCGGAGGATGTCGAACTCAGTGAGAGTGAGCTGAGCCTTTTTGCCGCCGAAGACAACCTCGCGATTCGCTGGGTCGATCTTGAGCTCGCCAATGGTGATCGGTTGCGCCGCGCTGTCGGCGCTCTTGCGGAGACGCGCCCGGATACGCGCCACAAGCTCTTTATAGTCAAAAGGCTTGGGGATGTAGTCGTCGGCGCCGTGAGTGAGGCCCTGAGTGATGTCAGGCACCCTGTTCTTTGCCGAAAGGAAGATAATGGGGATGTGCTTGGTCTTCTCGTCCTTTTTGAGGAGACTGCAGGCGTCAAAACCGCTGAGGATCGGTAGCATGATGTCGAGAAGGATCAGATCGGGTGCGCGATTGCGCGCAAAGTCAATTCCGATGACCGCATTCTCGGCAGTAATCGTTTCGAAGTCCTTATTGAGCATCGCTTCGAGGAAGCGGCGCGTGTCTGCGTTGTCTTCAACGATCAGGATGCGGGGCTTGGTCATCGTTGGTTCCTAATATTGTCAATAAAGTCTAACATCAAACGCCTAGGGCAGAAGCAAAATTGAATCACGCCGCGGTCAGCCATGACAAAGACTCCAGTTGCTCGACGGAACCTTGACGCCCAGATCGGCTCTCGGGGATGATGACAGGACCTAAAGGGGGATGGATATGGCTTTTGAAGTCAATTTCGACGGACTTGTCGGCCCGACGCATAATTACTCGGGTCTCTCGTCGGGCAACCTCGCTTCGACTCGAAACAAGTCCCAGGTCTCAAGTCCTCTAGGAGCCGTAATTCAGGGCCTCGATAAGATGAAGCGCCTGGCCGATCTGGGGCTCAAGCAAGCGGTCCTTCCCCCGCAAGAGCGGCCGCTCATTCCGGTGCTCCGGCAGTTGGGTTTCAGCGGCGCGGACGAGACGATCCTTGAAAAAGCGCACGCCAGCGCGCCGGAGCTGCTCTCCGCGGTTTCGTCGGCCTCGAGTATGTGGACGGCCAATGCCGCGACGGTCAGTCCGAGCGCGGACACGGTTGACGGCAAGGTGCATTTCACTCCGGCCAACTTGGTCTCCAAGTTCCATCGTTCGCTGGAGCCGCCCACCACTTCGGCGATCCTGCGCGCTATTTTTTCCGATGGCCGCCACTTTGCCCATCATGATCCGCTGCCTGCCACGGCGGTTTTCGGAGACGAGGGCGCGGCCAATCATACGCGGCTTTGCGCGGATTACGGCGGTCCAGGCGTTGAGCTTTTCGTCTTTGGCCGCTACGGTCTCCGCCCGGGACAGACGGAGCCTAGGCGTTTTCCGGCGCGCCAGACCTTCGAGGCCTCGAGCGCGATCGCGCGGATGCACGGCCTGGATTCCGCCCGGGTCGTGTTCGCCCAGCAGAATCCCGAGGCAATCGACGCCGGAGTCTTTCATAACGACGTGGCCGGAGTCGGCAATAGGGATACCTATTTCCACCATGAGGAGTCGCTGGTGGATTCGGAAGGCTCGATTGAGCTTCTGCGCCAGAGATTCCGCGCGACTTGCGGCGGAGAGCTTCGCGAGATCCGTGTCCCGACGCGCAAAGTCAGCATGGCCGACGCGGTGAAGTCCTATCTATTCAACGGCCAGCTGATTTCGCCGCCCACCGGCGGGATGGCGTTGGTGCTACCGCATGAGTGCGAGACGACGCCCACGGTCGCAGCGTACTTGCAGGAACTGGTTTCAGACACCGCGCAGCCGATTCGGACAGTGCACTTCATGGATCTCAAGCAGAGCATGAGCAACGGAGGCGGGCCCGCCTGCCTGCGGCTGCGGGTCGTGCTGACCCAGGAGGAGATGCGCGCGACGAACCCGAGAGTCTTTATGACTGATGCTCTTCACAAGGAGCTCACTGTCTGGGCCCGCAAGCATTACCGCGACCGCTTGTCGCCTGATGAGCTCCGCGATCCGGCTCTTTTGCGCGAGTCGCGCGCGGCGCTGGACGAGCTGACCCGGATACTTGGACTCGGATCGGTTTACGCGTTTCAAAAGGTCTGAGCCTGCCTTAGCGGCAATAGGGTGCAGGGGCGTTGACCCAGCGTTCGATCACTTTTCCGCAAGTATCCCTTCGCACGTAGTCTCTGCCCTCGCATTTTGGTTCCAAGTTGACGCAAGGGCAGTACGGGGCCGGCGCATTCTTCCAACGTTCGATTTCCCTTCCGCAGGAGTCTCTTCTCACGTAGTTCCGGCCTTCGCATCTCGGCGTTTGTGAAACACAGTTGGGTGCCGGAGCTTGAGTCTGAGTTGGGGTCGGATTCGGAATTGGCTGCACTTGGCAATACGGAGCCGGAGCGTTCTTCCAGCGCTCGATCTCATTTCCGCAGGAATCTCTTCGGACATAATCCTTGCCCTCACAGGACGGATTCAACGAAGTACAGCCTTTGATCCTACCGCCCAAACCAAAGAGAAGTGTCTTGAGCGGGATCAGGCTCTTATCCGAAGGCTCAGGCAAGTCCCGGGTTCCGATAATTCCCTCGGGGCCATGGGACTGATAGATAAACGGGAACAGCGCGATCGTAGGATACTTCGGGATCAGTTTTAAGATGTCTTTGTTCCGATTGACGAGCCGGGTGGCGCCGGTACTTGCATCGATCCCTGTCAGGGAACTCCAATGGCCGTCCAGCGTGAAGATCATTTTTTGGTGCGACTTGAGAGCGTTTTTCAGCCTTGTGTAGAGGCCGTCCAACTGCTCGACCGTCGTGCATTCGGCGTAGTAGGCGTAGCAGTTGACCCCGATCCAGTCGATTTCCTGGGGCATCTGAATGTTCTTTGACTGCACCACGGGTGCTGCCTCGGTGGTGATGACTACGGCGTTTGGGAAGTGCTGCTTCACGAACTTGGCCGCGTCGGCGAGATTGGCGTAAACCTGATCGTCGCTCAGTGGTTTCGTGTTCAAGCTGTTTTTCCAGAAGGGCTCATCGATGAGATAAATACCTACAATTGAACTTTCTTGGCCCGCCAGGACGGATTTGAGATTGTTCATGAGGCTCGCGCGGTAGGGATGCGGGTTGCTGGAAGCCCATTGGAACAGCACCGATTCGAGCATCAGAATTGATTTATTGCCCTTGCTTCGGGCTGCCGAGACTTTGTCGGACCAGGCTTGCGTGATCCCGTAGTCTGAGTTCACGCCGATGAAATGGACATTGGCCGCGCTCGCGGTTTCTTGGATGTAATCGCCAGTTCCGACGCCATTGAGCGCATCTCCCCAGAAGCCGAAGTAACGGATGTCTCCGGAAAGTTGCTGCAGGTACGCGCTTCTCTGAAGGTACGCTTGGGAATTTGACGAAGCGGGCTTATCGCTCACGCTACTTCTCGGCGCACAAGCCATGGCAAAAAAACTGACCAAAAAAAGACCGGCTAAACTCTTCTTGCAGGTTGGTGTCATGAAGTCCCCGTAAGATCAGCCTATAGTAGTTGACTTCATTGATCAAAAATTGATAGTGTTATGGGAACTATGCGATTTCACCGTGTCCTTCGTGACACGTTGTTAGGCTCGATGATGTTGATTTCCTGGTAATAAATTTGAAATCGCGTCTCTATCGCCTCGGATAGTGCGCTGCTGCAGTCCGGGAAATACTTCGTCTCGGCACCCTGAGCGTTCAAGCCGCGCGCTTGAACGTGGCGGTGACGTATTCCTCGGTGATCTCCTCCGCGTACTCGCCCCAGGTAGGGAACGCTTGGATGAAGATCTTGACGAGGTGCGGATCGAACTGGCGGCCGCTGAAGAGCTTGAGCTCCTTGAAGGCCGTGTCGATCGTGAGTCCCTTGCGATACGGACGGTTGGTCGTCATGGCATCAAAAGTATCTGAAATGAGGATGATCCGCGCGATCAGCGGGATCGACTCGCCTTTGAGCCCGTCGGGATAGCCGAGGCCGTCGATCCGCTCGTGATGGCAGCGCACGCCCGGAAGGGTCGAGCGGAAGAACGGGACCTGCGAGAGCGGCATCAGGATCTCGGCGCTCTTGGCGGGATGGAGGCGCATGATGGCCTCTTCCTGGTCATTGAGTCGGCCTGGCTTCAAAAGGACGGAGTCCGGGATTCCGAGTTTGCCAAGATCATGGAACATGCTGGCGAACTCGACCACCTGCTGCTCGTACTCCGACAGCCCCGCCGCCTTGGCGAGCATGCGGGCATTGCGCGCGACGCGCAGGCAATGTCCATAGGTGTATGGGTCACGCTCGCGCAAGGTCCTCATCAGGGCTTGCGCGGTTTGTTCGGCCCATTCGGGACGGTGATCTTTCATCCGGCTGTACCCTCTCCGACTTCACTCATCGGTCGCGTCGCGGATTCCCATGAGCCTAAATCGGCAAATATTCCCCAGTTTTTTGAACTACAGACAGCGCCGGAAAATCCGATAGGAAAGCATGGGTTTGCGCAAAGCCTTGAGGAATGCGGGTATGGCGCTTCTGGCCCTCGGGGCGGGAGGCGAGCAGGCTTGGGCCGGGTGGGGACTGATCCCCGCACCGCGTTTTCAGAGCGGGCGCGAGGCGGCGTTGGGCGGCGCTTATCTTCCTATCGGTGAGGACGTGGCCTCGGCGCTCTTCAATAATCCTGCGGACGTCGCGCGGTTCAGGAACTCCCGTCTCGACACGTTCAATGTCGTCTTTTACGGAAACCGTGGCTACACCGACTCGCTCAACTTCGGGCTGAGCGGCACGAACCTGCTTGATGTGTTCGCGCTCGAGAGCAACGCCAATGGATTGTACGCCAATCCCTTTCGGCTCAGCGGCGCCGGCGTTTCGGTGATGAGCGGCTACGCTTTCAAGAACCTTTTTGCCGTGGGGTTGCTCTGGCAGACCAACAGCGCGGCGTACTCGGACGGGGCTACCGTCACTTATCGCAGCCTCTATCAGCTCGTTCCGACCGCCTCTGTCGGCACCCGGCTGGCCAGCGGCATCGTGCGCATCGGTTACAGTTTACAGTGGGTGAGCCAGGCGGTGACTCCAAACACCGGCATCACGCTTGCGCGTGGCTCGGCCAATATGGCGTACACCAGTCAGCTCCTCCAGGGCTCGGGGCTGTCGCACAACGCGGGATTTGCCATGACCTTGCCGATCGCCATGCTTCCATCCTTCAATTTCGTCGCGCGCAACATTTTGGGAACGACCTACTCGATGCCGTCCCTGTTGAGCTTTAGCTCGAATCCGACGGGCGCGCCGCCGTCGGATCCGATGAGCTTTGACGCCTCCTTCAGCCTGCAGCCCAAGCTGGGCGGCGGCATGTACATGAATTGGGTCATGCAATACCGGGATATCTCGAACACTTCGGGAGTGGCGCCGCTGGGCCGCCTCTGTCTCGGGTTGGAGCTGTCTTTCGCGGATCGCTTCTTTGTCCGCGCGGGCTGGGGGGCCAATTATCCATCCCTGGGCGTCGGCCTGCGCTATGGCAAGGGCGACATCAATTTCACGTATTACAACGAGGAATACGGCGTTCAGTACAACAGCATCCGGGAACCCAGGTTCCTGGGGCAGTTCCTGATACGCGCGTTCTGAGCCATAAGCCGGAAACGAGGAGACGACACCATGGAATTGCAGCTCACCGTACTAGGCAAGGATCCCGCAAGTGAGGCAAAGCTGGTGATGGAGATCCGCACCTCCTTGGCCTCACTTGTCGAAGCGAGCGTGCGGGCCGCTTCCGAAAGCACTCAATGGGGTCAGATCCTCTTCATCGAGCAGGGCGTCGATCATTTGGAAAAACTGTTGGCCGGACTCGATCGCGGCGGCAGGGCCGTATTCCTGGTGATGGAGGACCGCGGCGGCGCTCCTGAACTCCCCAAAGTTTTCGTCGACGGACAGGTGGATGATGTCCTGCTTCGGCCGTTGCGCGCTCTCGAGGTGCTGAGCAAAGTCAGGCATTATCAACAGCTCCTCATGTGGGACGAAGTCAGCCGTCTCAACGAAAGCTTCAGAGGTTTGATCGAACGGCTCCAGGAAGATCTCAAGCTCGCCGAGCGGTTGCAGAAGTCCAAGGTTCCCTCCCGGTTCCCGGACGTAAAGGGCTTCAGGATCGCGAGCCGATACCTCGCGGGGATGAAGTCGGGCGGTGACCACTTTGATCTCGCCGAGTCGCAGGATGGAAATCTCCTCTCGGTGGTGCTTACGGACTCGTCGACTTACGGCCTTTCGAGCAACGTGCTCGCGGTGCTCATGCGGGTCGCGATGAAACTCTCGGCCAACGAAGCCCGCTCGTGCCAGGATACTGTGAGAAAGATCCACGAAGAGCTGGCTCTAACGCTTGGTGCTAAAGACAAGCTGAGTCTGTTCTATGGCGTGCTCTCGCGCAAAGATTACAAGATGCGTTATCTTAATCTCGGAACCTCGATGGCATTTTATTGTGCGCCGGGAAAATCCTTTGAGCCCCTCCACGCGCACAGCGGACTGATCACTCAGACTTCTGGAATGCCCGCAGTCGAGGAAGTGGAACTTTGTCTTGAGCCGGGCGGTCGGTTGATCGTGCTTTCCGACGGTTTTATCGATGCGGGTGGGGGAGTGCAGGACATGGTCGCGCTTCTCTCCCGGTTTCGCGATCGCGAATCCGAGGACCTTCTCAATGAATTAGTGTTTGCCGTGAAGTCAAAATTCACGGAGTCGGATGACGTGCCGCAGCAGGACTGTAGTGCTGCCATCTTCGATGTTGATGCGCGGATTATCCGGCAAATCACTTGACCGTCCATTTTGGGCTTGGTACCTCCGACCGTCATGTGGGGATACAGACAAGTTGCTTTGGTGGTTTTGGGTTTGGTCGGATTTTCGGCTGGCGCGAAGGCAAGTACCTTGCCGCTCAATCAGCTTCATCTCGAAGATAATCCGAAAATTTTCTATCGCGTCACTCCTAACGATTTTCAGAGAATCATTCAGCGTGTTGCCCGTGAGTTCGCTCCGATCGTGCGCAGACATGGCGCGGAGCTGAAGATCGAGGAACGTTGGTATGACTCGACGGTCAATGCGTTTGCGGATCGTCCGTCGCCGAATGTCTGGGGCGTGCATATGTACGGCGGCCTTGCTCGCCGCAAGGAAGTCTCGCAAGACGGCTTTGCGCTCGTGGTCTGCCATGAGCTTGGCCATCATTTGGGCGGTTATCCATACAAGATGAAAACGGGGAATGTCTGGGCGGCCTCTGAGGGCCAGTCCGATTATTTCGCGACTCAGGTTTGTGCTCGCAAGATTTGGGAAAACGAGCTCGAGGAAAACGCCCGTCATCGCCACACGGTTCCGGAATTCGCCAAGCGGGTCTGTGATCTCCGCTTGAACGCGCAAAAGGAGCGCGATCTTTGCTATCGCACGGCTGAGGCTGGTCTTTCGCTCGCCAATCTCCTGAACCGCCTGCAGGACAATCGCCGCGCTGTTTCGTTTGAGAATTTTTCGCGTGAGCGGGTCGCGGTCACCGACACGAAACATCCGCAGGCTCAGTGCCGGCTGGATACGTATCTCAACGGCGCGGCCTGCCGTCGGAGTTTTGATATCGAACGGATTCCTGGAAATTCAATGCGTATTGCCAATGGCTCCGAACTCGACATGGAAAAGGAAGCGGCGCTTTTCTCCTGCGAAGACACTGGCTCTCCTATGGACGGCTCCCGGCCGGCGTGCTGGTTCCGTCCGCTCTTGAGCAATTGGTAAGAATTTAGTTTCTTTGACGCATCATCATTTGAAATCTGAAAGGCGCGAGCAGGGAATGCTGCTTGCGCCTTTTCTTTTGGATGTCGCCCAGTAGGGCGACTCGCCCCCGAAGGAATCTCTGAAAGTGGAGGGTAAAAAAAGCCCCGCGTAAGATCGCGAGGCGTTACCTGAAGCTCACTGGATCGGTCCGGCTCAAGCCAGAGCGAGGCGAGATTGGGATGTCGTGCGGAGCATCCGCTTGATCATTTCTTTTAATTTACGCATACGTTCCACTAGATAGACCAAAAGAGTTCGTGATGCAACCTAGAACCTGTCGATGTGAAGTTGACTCTTGTCAAGGCGTCGCGACCTGACTCCCTGAAGTTCAGCTCTGGCAGCGGTTTTTGTGCGACGTTATTCAACGGGTGTTAGATACTTTTGGTTTGACGCACTGTATTGTCGCTGGTGGATCCTCGCCGGATGAGTCGTCACTACACATGGGCAGTCGTTGCTTCTTTATTCCTCAGCCTTTCGACAGTTGCGCAAGCGGATACGTTCCCGCTCAACAACCTCCACCTGGAGGATAATCCCAAGATCATTTATCGGGTTAGCCCGTCCGATTTTCATCGGCTCATCGCGCGGGTGAAGCGGGAGTTCGAGCCGATTGTGCGCAGCTATGGAGCAACGTTGCAAGTCGAGGAAGCTTGGAGCGATTCGACCGTGAATGCCTACCCCAAACGTACCAGCCCCGATGTCTGGGTGGTTCGAATGTTCGGCGGATTGGCCCGCCGCAAGGAGATGACACAGGACGGGTTCGCTCTCGTCATGTGCCACGAGTTGGGCCATCATCTGGCGGGGTATCCGCTCAAGGGCCCCTTAGGCAACCCCTGGTCCGCGTCCGAAGGGCAGGCGGACTATTGGTCGACCCAAGTTTGCGCCCGTAAGATTT
>CAYXVB010000057.1:9069-20478 GCA_964467785.1 uncultured Bacteriovoracaceae bacterium | reverse complement strand
GGGAGTGTGGTTCTGGGGCATGTTTCGGTTTTTCTCAGAGTGGGGTTAGTTGAGGTTTTGCAGGGAGTGGGCCGCGAAGATCACGGCCGGATAGGCCGCAAGCCACGCGAAGAAAAAGCGGTTTAAGCCAAAAAACAAGACATTGCCGAGATGAAAAAACACACCGAGCGCCAGGGCCGCGAAAGCTGCGCGCGGCTCGAAAAGCGCCGCCGGGAACGTGATCTCCCAGAGCATGACCGCCCAGGCCAGAAGCAGCATCATCGCTGAGGCTGCGGCCGAGGATGGGTGAAGGCGTCGCCACACGGCGCTCGGCGCGTAAATCGTCGTCGAGAGAAAGCCCCGCAGCGCACGACCGGAGCGCCAATGAGGTTTGAGGATCTTGATCCAGCCAGCGACAAAATAGGACGCGCAGACGTGAAGGGCTATATACCAGAGACTTCCGTCTTGGATCCGGTGGGCGCCCGCGGGGCTGAGCGCCGCCACGAGCATCGCCGTCAGGACGACAAGCGTCATGAAGTCGCTGCCCCCATTGAACGTCCCGCGGAATCGCAAATTAGTGACGACGCTGGTGGCGAGAAGAATCGCCAACAGAGCGCCCGCAGTCGGGGGAAAGGGATGCTGAGCCGCGTCCGGCCCGACCAGCAGGCTCAACGCTCCGAGCCCGAATGCCCCGACAAGACGCAGTGCTTGAAGGCCGAGAAACATTCGCTGACCGAAGAGGGGTGCCAGCACGCGTAAACCGCCACGCAGCTCATCGCGCAGAGTGGATTCGCGCCAAATGCCGAGTTCCGAAAACGCGGGGGCCAGGCGGAGCAGTTCCGCGCTCTGGATCGCAAGCGATACGGCCAGGAGCCGAAGCGTCCATTGCAGGGCGTTCGCCGCGGATGCCTCGGGTAGGGCTGATAGAAACGCCAGCACAAGCTCGGTCAAGTGTTCGCCTCCGCTTTGGCTTCGAGCAGGGCTCCCGGCCAAGCGTAAACCGGCGAGAGCAACATCAGATCGGCATCCGAAGCCTGCGTGTAGTATCCGCTTGTGGGATCGGGCTGGGCCCCGAGCACCCGGAACTGGTAGTGGCAATGGGGGCCGGCAGGGTCGTTGCGGATCTCGGTTTCGACCCAGTTGCGCACCAATCGGTAGGAAATGGTTTGTTCCAAAGTTTCGGGATGAGCATCATCGGTCGAGTGCAAATCGGCTTCCAGATGCTGCAAGAGCGAGCCTAAAGCCAGGCGGAGATTGCCCTCAGGATTAAACAGAAAGCGCGACGCATTCGGCTTGAGTCTCGGCACCGAGCGCCAGGGGCCGAGCGAAGTTTCGTCCTTTCCGCAGCGCCAAGAGAGAACGGGCAGAGTTCCGAGATCCTCGAAGAATTTCCAATTCGGAAAAAAGGCGCGAAAGAGCTGCACGACCGGCGAGCGGATTTCGCGGGTCCGAAAAAGAGTCGCGGTGATGAGCGCGGCGACGAAAAGACCCATGAGCCAGGGTGCGAGCGAAAGCGAGGTGTGCATGACCCTGACAGTCTAACCCGGCTGGCCGGTCAGAGGTAGTTCGTCGAAGAAGGCGGAACCCCATTCAATCCCCGGGCGCTTCGGGGTTACGCCGTGTCGATCAGCTGAAGTACGTCCGCGAATTCCCAATCCGTCACGGGCCGACCGCTTAGCCGCGCGGCTTTTTCGAGGCGCTGCCGGGCTTGTGCTCCGCGGCCCGCCAAGGCCAAGGCCAGCGCCAGCGAATAATGCGCGAAGTAATAAGGTTCGCGCGCGAGGTCGTAACGCCGCCAGGCATCGATGGAGACGAGTGCCGAGCGCGTGGCCTGCGCGAGTTTTCCGACGCTATGCAATCGTTGCGCCTGGAGACAGGCGCCCAGGGCTTCGGCGTAATGGCCCTTGCGGACACCCCGTCGGGCTTGTCTGCGACCGAAAGTGATCATCCCGGGGAAATCCTGTGACTGATAGTAGTAATTGAGACAGAGCCCGAAGCTCTCCTCGGGATCGCGGCCGGCGAGCCTGCGGGTGAGCGGACGGAGCATTTCGATCGCTTCTTTTTTGAGCTTCGTCCTGCGTGCGGGCGGAAGCTCGTCGGCCCAGTCTCCCAGGAGTTTGGCGTACTGGTAGCGGCAGGTGAGATCGTCGGGATAGCGGCGGAGCGCCTCGCGCGCGATCTTGAGCCCGCCGCGGTAATCCCCGCGTAAAACGTACTTCTTGAGCCGGATGACCAGGTCGGCGCGAAACTCCGGTGAGGCCGCATCGGCGGCGCGGGACATTTTGCCTCCGCTTGGTTTTTGTGTCCCGTTTTCCGGCTGGGCGTTCTTCTTGATGGCGTTCATGATCACGGACCATAGCTCAGTTTCGGCGATTCGGGCACTCCTTCAGTTCCGAAAAGGCTCTGATTAGGGCTTTTTTAGAGCGATTCGCGCCCGATAAGCGTAAACTAAGAATGAGATGGAAAGGACCTGTATATGACGAATTTCGACACGACAACTCTGATCGGCATCGTGGGCGTGGCGGCTGTGATCCTGGTGAGCATCGGTCTCGGCATCTGGGTTTGGACGACCGTCGGCAAAGCTTCCAAGTAGTCAGCCTGCGTAGTCAGCCTGGCAGTCCGGACAGGGGAGCGGGCGCGATCCCGGTGGTGCCTGCTTCCCTGGCGCGTTTCCGGCATATCTTTCGTTGCACCCGGCGTTAGTCTTGCGCCGATGGAAATGCGCCGATGGAAATGCGATGATGGGAATGCCTCAGATTCGAGCCGCTCTCTTTGACATGGACGGCACGCTCTTGGACAGCAACGATGCACATGCCCTCTGTTATCAGAAGGCGTTCCGGGAGGCCGGCTACTTCTTCGATTACCTCAGGATCCGACGACTCATCGGCATGGGGGGCGATCATCTGGTGCCCACACTGGCCGGTTTTGGCGAGCGTTCTCCCGAAGGACGCCGGATCGCAGAGCGCAAGCAGAAGCTGTTCATGGAAGACGCGTTCCCTCATCTCCGTCCGCTTCCGGGAGCCCGTGAGTTGATCGAGGCCATCCACCGTCGCGGCGTGCGCATCGCCATTGCGAGCTCGGGCCGGAAAGAGGAGTTGGATTGCTTTCTTCGGATCATCGGAATTGAGCGCTGGGTTGATTTCGGTACGACTGCGGACGACGCTTCGAGCTCCAAGCCGGATCCGGAGATCGTCGTGGCCGCGCTTCGGCGGCTCAAGCTCGCGCCTCAGTTTGCGGTGATGGTTGGCGATACGCCTTACGACATCACGGCTGCCACGCGCGCGGGCGTGCCATGCATCGCGCTGAGAACCGGGGGCTGGACGGACGAGGATCTTCGTGGCGCCTCCATCATCCTGCAAGATCCCTTCGAGATGCTGGCCCGCCTCGATTCGCTGCCCTATTTCTGGAACCGTCCGGATCTCGGGGAGCGGCTTTTGGGAAATCTTTGATGCCATTCCCGGCTGAATGCGCCGGGTGCCGCGGGGTGCCGGTCAAGCGCTGATCAAGTGCATTGACCGGCACCCATCCCGAGTGCGATGACCTCGCCCCATATGGTCCTCTCGTCGGCGAATCCGCAGTCCCGCATTCTTATCAGGCGCGTCCGCCCGTTTTGGGAGCTATGTTCCGTGCAGGCAGCCGAGGGCGAGAACTCCGAAGACATCGCTCGAGTCGAAATCGCCTCCGACTTTTCACCGAGCGAAAGGAGTCTGCTGCTGGTGCCGGGAGCGGGCTGGGGCGACGGCATGCATGACACCACACAGCTTTGCCTTCAGGCGATCGCGTTCTTCGCGCCCCGCCGAGCGTCTGATTTCTCGGCAGATAGGCCTGGAGAGCCGGCCTGGCGGGCGTTGGATTTTGGGAGTGGTTCGGGACTGCTTTCCATCGCGGCCGCGCGCCTGGGGGCCCAGGTCCGCGCGGTGGAGATCGATCCGGCCGGTATCGCGCACGCGGAGCTGAACCTGCGACTCAACGGCCTCTCCGATCGTTTCGAGCAGTCTGAGTCGCTACCGGAGCTGGGTGAGCGGCCCTTTGATTTGGTGGTCGCCAATATTCTGCGGCCTATCCTCTTAGAGTTCGCATATCCTTTAGCTTCCCGTCTTTCTCCTCGGGGCGTGCTGATCCTGTCGGGGCTTGTTTCCACGGACGTGCCCGAGGTCAGCGTCCGATACACGGGCCTCTTGGGAGGGCGGAGGCCGGAGGTTTATCGACGGGGGGACTGGTGCGCGCTGGTCTGGCGCGGAGACGTGAACCCGGGTTAAAATCGAGCTATGGCGGACGAAGGCGGGATACGGATCGACGGAATGAAAGCCGTGCTCGAGATGCTCGAAGGTCTCGGTGCCGGCGAGCGCAAGCTTCTGCTGGCCCGGGTGGCTGAGCGGGACGCGCGCCTCGCCCGTGAAATCGAAGAACGGATCTTTGGGTTTGAGTGGATTGTCAAACTCGAGGCGGCCGAGATGCAGATGCTCCTGCGTGAGACGCCGCGGCCCATGTTGGCGCTCGCGCTCCGGGCGGCCAGCGAGGAAATCCAGGCGGCGGTTTTTGGCAACCTCTCAGCGCGCGCCGCGGAGGAGCTGCGTGAGGAGATCCGTGGCTCGGGGCCGCGAAAGCTTGCGGACGTCCGGGCCGCCCAGACGTCGATTGCCCGGCTCGCCCGAAAATTTCTCGAAAAGTGAGCGGATCAGAACCGAACTTCGCCGCCCATGTCCGAACTGGTGCCTGAGTCCAGGGTAGACGAGGCGTGGCGCTTCTTCTTGCCTTTGCGCTTTGCTTTGGCTTTTTTCTTGGTGCTGGCTAGGCCGCGCTTGCCGTGCTTTTTCTTCCAGGCGGCCTGTTTGCCTTTCTTGCGGTGGACTTGGGAGTGCGACTGCTTCTTCTTGGACCTCGCTTCCGCCTCTTGAGGAGCGGCGAGCGCCACGATGAGCGCGATGGCGGTCAGCAGGGTGAATGCAGCGGAAACGAATTTTCTGAGCTTCTCGACAAACTTGAAACGGGTTCCGGTCATGGCGATTCCTCTTCCTCACTTTATTTATCGGTGAATGACGCACGAAGAGTGATCGACTTCAGAATTCCAATGCTACGGGAACTTGGGCGCGCTCGGGGCGCTTTGCCCCGGGGGCCCGCGTCGTCTTTGCGACGGCATCCCCATTGTTTCTTACCTGTGTCAGTGGCGAAACACCCTAGTTTCCGCCTCCTGGAGGGCCCTGGCACGGTCCGTGGAACTGCTGGCGCGGGGCTTTCGAGTCGAAGAAGTCCTCGGCGCGAAGGCTCCTGCGCCAGGTTTTGAGCACGCCGACCATCGCTTCGCGCAGGATGTACTTTCGATCCCACAGGACCTGGATCGCGCTGGGAGGGATTCCCAGAGTGTTGAAATCGCTGCCGCCATTGGCCAGGAAGTCCGGGGCGACCACCGTGTAGGACTTTTGAGGATCCAGGGGGTGGCCGCCGACCTGGATCGTTTTGACCTTGCAGCCTTCCGCCTGGAAGGTGAGATTCGACCACAAAAGCGCGGAGGAGCCAGGGCGCAAGCCGAGTTGGACCATCTTGGCCAGGAGCGCGCCATTGATTTTGACGGTTGCCAGCTGATTGTCAAAGGGCAGCACATTGAAGATCGCTCCGTAGGTGAGTGGGCCCGGCTCGAGATGCGCGCGCAGCCCGCCTCCGTTGGATACGGCCACGTCAGCATTGGGGATCGAGGCCCTCAGGGTATCCACGACCAGATTGCCCAAGGCGGATTCGGTCGCATAGCTACGGGTCAGGCGGTTCTGCACCTCGATGCCCAGCGATTCGTTCTTGAGCGAGCGCACGCGGTCCAGCTCCGGGCGGATCAGGGCCGTGACGGAGGAGTCGGCCGAGACGAGTTCACCGAGGAAGCGCGCCGGAGTGATCACGGCGCCCGGAAGATTGCGGACTTCTCCCGCTTCGCAGGTGCGGCCCCTGGGCGTGACGACCTCAGTTCCGCAAACCGGCTCAAAGCCGGCGATGACGGGTTTGGCGCCGGTGCGTAGGGGGACCTCTACCCAGCCGATGCGCTTGCCGTGGGAGAAGGATTGGAGGATCGCGGTGCGTCCGATGCGTTTGGCGATGCCCTGATGGGTGTGGCCCTCGACGATCACGTCGACCAGGCCTTCGGGCAGATTACGGGCGAGCGTGAGACCGTCGCCCGGTGTGCAAGTCGACAGGTCCTCCACCTTGTCGAGCGAGTTGTCTCCACAGCTGGCTCCGTCGTGGAGGGCGACGATCACGACGTCGGCCTTGAGCTCCGCTCGGAGGCGCTGCGCCTCACGCTTGACCGGCTCAAAGGAGTTGATCACGCTGAGGCCGCGCAGATTCGCCCCGTTGGTCGTGCTGGGGGTGGAGTTGCTGGTGGCGCCAATCACCCCGATGCGCACGCCCTGGCTCTCGTAGATCACGGAGCCCTTGAGCCACGACGGGATCTGGCCGGTGGAATCACGGACGTTGATGCCGAGGACCGGAAATTTGGCTTCCCTGATGCGTTGCTTGAGGGCGCCCTGGGGGTCCTCGTAAGGAGTCATCGGGACGGCGTGCTCACCCACTGGCCCAAAGTCAAATTCATGATTGCCGAGCGCGGTGGCGCCCATGCCGAGGTAATTGTAGAGGCGGACGACCGGACGGCCCTCAAAAAGATTCGAGGCCATGGAACCCTGAAACAGGTCGCCGCCGTCTACGAGGATCACGGGCCCTTCGGCATGCTTGCGCAAGATCGTGAGGTAGCTCGAGAGGTACGCGGCTCCGCCTTGAATCAGTTCGCGGCCATTGATCTCGGTGACATTGGGCTCGAGCGCGCCGTGAAAGTCGGTCAGCGCGACCACGGTGACGGATTTGGGAGGCACGGCGGAAACGGCGCGGGACGCGGAGCCGGGCAGGGACGCCGGAGATCGCTCCACGCCGGGGCTGCAAGACGAGCCACTGAGCATCGAGACGGTGATCGCGATCAGCGAAATCAATGACGGGACGAGCGGATGCTTGAGTCGAGGTGCCATCCTTCGATTCTATGGTTTGTTCGGATGAAGGCAAGCGTCTCAGGCTGCCCGCTCGCAGAATGCGTCAGGGCCCTGACGGCCCAAAGGGCCGGAACGCGGATTCGGGCTGGCGCGCGCGCGCGAGGTTTTGCTGCGCAAGCAGCCACGGCAGGAGCGTGTCTTGGGCATAGGCCAGATCCCAGACGTTGTGGCCACCATTCTCATATTCCGTGTAGTGGAGCCGGGGATTGCCGGCATTTCGGAGCGCCGCGACCATCTCTCGCGACTGCTCCACGGGCACGACGTTGTCGAGTCGCCCATGAAACGCCCAGATCGGCATGTTCGCGAGCCGGAGCGCCGCGAGGCCGGGGTCGCCGCCGCCGCAGACCGGTACCAGTGCCGCGAAGAGATCCGGTCTTAGCGCGCCGAGTTCCCAGGTCCCGTAGGCGCCCATCGAGATGCCGCTCAGATAGACGCGCGCGGTATCCCCGCCGTAGTTCCTTAAGGTCTCTTTGAGGACAAGAAGCGTCTGCTCGGTAACGGATCGCCAGGTCGCGCCTGTTGGACATTGCGGCATCACGATGAGCAGAGGAAAGCGCTCTGGAAAATGCCGAAGCGCGGGGCCGATGCCTACCCGCGTCTGCTTGCGGCCGTCCCTTCCGCGCTCGCCGGCACCATGCAAGAAGAGCAAAACCGGCCAGGGGCGGCTTCGCGTGTATCCACTCGGAAGGTAAGTTTGATAGGGAAGCTCGCTCCCTCGCAGCCGGACATTGCCAGAGACGAGGCGAGCGGATGTGGCCTGAGCCATGTGCACTCCGTGAGTTTGTTCGCAGAAGCGAGCAATCGCCGTACCGCTGGAACATTGCTCCTTAGGACGCATGGACTTTGCAGCGCCCCTTTTGTCCGAATAAGCCAGCACATTCGGCCAGCCCAATAGGAGAGAGGTTTGATAGGCATGTCGACAGGCGTGACGGACAGGAGCCGGCGAATTCAGACGGTGGCCGGTATCCCGACCTGTGCCATCGGCATCCTCGTCCTCGCCGGCTGGCTGTTGGGGGTACCTGAGCTGGCGCGCCTGCATCCGTCGTTCGTGATGATGAAAGCCAATGCGGCGATCGGCTTCATACTGCTCGGAGGCGCGATCCTCTTGGACACCCGTCATGGCCGGGCGCGCCTCTTTTTGGGCGGCTTGGTCGCGCTCCTGGGGTTTCTGACGACCCTGGAATGGTTGACCGGCTGGAATCCCGGGCTCGACGAGTGGATCGTTCGCGATCAGTATCTTTCCGCGGAGACGGGAGTTGCCGGTCGGATGTCGCTGCCGACCGCGATCTGCTTTTTGCTCTTGGGTGGCGCGCTCGTGCTGATCGAAGGTCGCTCGCGCAACCGCTTCTGGATCGCTCAGAGCCTCGCTCTCATCGCCTGGCTCCTGTCGTTAGCGGCTTTCACCGCCTATTTCTATCAGGTCGCTTTGCTCTTGTGGACGGGGATCGCCACCGCCATCTCGCCGCAGTCCGCATTGCTTCTGTTGTTGAGTTCGACCGCGATCCTGGCGCGGACGGCCGGACAAGCCTATCTCTCGGCCTTGACGCGAGGAGGCCCGGGGAGCATCATTTTTCGCCAGCAGCTCCTGCCGCTCATTCTTCTTACTTTGATTCTGGGCGGAATCATTCTCTGGAGTGAGCGCCAACGATTTTATCCGATCGAGCTGGGAGCCTTGCTCTATGGTTTTGCCTTGGTGGTCAGTTTTCTGGTGTTTGGCTGGCATAATTCAAGGGTCTTGAACCGTTCGGCGGAGCAGGTCGATCAGGTCCGGCGTGAGCTCGAACAGAAGAACCGGGCGCTGGAGGCTAATGAGCTGCGACTCCGGGAGGCGGACGAAAAGCTCGTCGTTGCCCTCGAATCCGGAGAGATCGGCGTGCTGGACTGGTTGCTTCGGGATGATCGGATCGAGCTGAGCGAGATCGGGCAGCGACTGTTCGGTCGATTGGAGCCGCCAAGTAGTCGTCTGGCGTTGTTTTCCGAGCTGGAGAGCATGATCCACCCAGACGATCGTGCGCGCTTTCGCAGTGCGCTTGAGAAAGCGATGCAGGATAAGGTCCAACTGCGTCAAGATTTTCGGATCATCCGCGCGGATGGCTCTTTGCGTTGGCTAAATCTGCGCGGGCAGGCGGTCTATGATCTACGGGGGGAGCCGGAGCGCTTCAGCAGCGCGATCAGCGATATCACGCGTCGAAAAACCGAGGAAACTCGGATTGCCGAGATCCTCGCCAGCATCACCAGCGGCTTCATCGCCTTGGACCGAAACTGGCGATTGGTTTTCGTTAATCCCAGTGCGGAGCGCATTCTCGGTTACCGTCGGGATGGCCTGATCGGCACTGACTTTCGCGAGATCTCCCGTCGCTGGAGCGATCAGGAAGCCGGAGCGCTCGAAGAGAGGTGTCGGCAGGCCATGGTGCGTGGAGTGAGGTCCGTGCTGGAGTTCCGCGATCCCCGCACCGAAGCATGGTACGAGGCCCGGGTCCACCCGTCGGAGAGCGGAGTCTCCATCGTCTTTGACGATGTCACCGAAAGGCGCCGCGCGGAGGAAACCTTGCGGCGAAGCGAGGCCAAGTTCCGGCGGCTGGTCGAATCCAACCTGCTGGGCATCTTCACCTATCACGCCGATGGGACGGTAACGAACGCCAACGATGCTTTTTTGCGCATGATCGGGTACAGCCGGGAAGATTTCGCTAACGGGGCGATCCGCTGGCGAGATTTGACGCCCCCGGAGTGGAGCGAGTACGACAACAGAGCTCTGCGCGAGCAGGAAGTGACTGGTGGGGTCGCGACCCCTTTCGAAAAGGAGTACATCCGCAAGGACGGAACGCGGGTGCGAGTCTATTTGGGTGCAATCAATTTTGAGGGGGCCAAGAACGAAGGGATCGCCTACGTTCTGGACGTGACGGAGCGGCATCGCCTTTTTGAATCCGAGCGCGAACATCGCGTGCGCGCCGAGGCGGCCACGCGAGCGCGCGACGACCTGGTCGCGATGGTTTCGCATGATCTCAAAAATCCGATCGGTGCGATCATGATCAACGCCCAACTGCTCATTCGGCGTCCCGGTCCTCCGGATGCGGTTCACCGCCGGGCCGAGGCAGTCTTGCGGGCCTCCCGTCGGATGGAAAACCTGGTCCGGGACATCCTCAACGTATCGCGAATCGAGGCCGGAAGTTACATCATCGAGCTCTATGCCGAGGAGGTGAGCGGCATCTGTCAGGAGGCCTTGCAGATGATCGAGCCTCTCGCCCGAGCGCAGGGAATCCGCCTCCGATCCGAGCTGCCCAACGCCTGTTGCCCCGAGGTGGCCGCGAATCGCGGGGCGATCCTTCAAGTGTTATCCAATCTGCTCGGCAATGCGCTCAAGTTCACGCCCAGAGGTGGGGAGATCACGCTGCGGGCGGAGGACCAAAAAGATCGCGTCCTGGTCTCAGTTTCCGATACGGGTTGCGGTATCGCAGCGGAGTCGATCGCCCATGTTTTTGATCGGTACTGGCAGGCCAAGGAGACGCGCCGGATTGGAGCGGGCCTGGGCCTCGCGATCGTCAAAGGCATCGTCGAAGCCCATGGTGGACAGGTCTGCGTGGACAGCAAGCCGGGCAAAGGATCGTCTTTCTATTTTACCTTGCTCACCCCTTCGGCGCTGCCCGAAGCGCTGAAAGCGCGCTTCCACAATGATGCCAGTAACGCGGATCAAGGTTTCGAACGCAGCAGCGCCTGACGGCGATCCCTTCGTTTACTCGGGCCGCGATCGCAACAGCGCGCGCATCCGAGTTTGAATTGTTCCGTGATCATCGCTAGGGTAGGTCCATGCCCAACCTTTTGATCGTCGAGAGCCCCGGAAAGCTCAAGACTTTGAAAAAAATCCTGGGGCGCGACTGGCTCCTTGAAGCGAGCGTCGGCCACACGACGGAGCTGGCCGGGGACGGTCCCAAGCGACTGGGATTCGCTCTCGAAGGCGGGCGGGTCGAGACGCGCTATGTGCCCCGTGCGCCCCGCGGACGTCAGGTCCTCGCCAAGCTTCGGGACGCGGTCAAAAAAGCCGACCAAGTTTTTCTTGCCACCGACCCCGATCGCGAAGGGGAGGCCATCGCCTGGCATCTGGTGGAGCAGCTCAGACTCAAGCGTTTTGTCCGGGTGACTTATACGCAGATCACCGAGAGCGCGGTCAAGGCTGCGATTGCCTCTCCACGCAAGCTCGATCTACCCCTCATCCATGCACAGCGGGCGCGTCAATGTCTCGATAAGCTCGTGGGCTTCGAAGTGAGTCCGCTTCTTTGGAATTCCACCGGCGGCAAGAGCGCGGGGCGCGTGCAAACCGCGACGCTCCACCTGATCTGCCAGCGCGAGCGCGAGCGGCTGGCCTTTAAGCCCGAGGACTATTGGGTCTTGCATGCCGATTACCGCGAGGGAT